>DATFVZ010000329.1:0-4850 GCA_035259785.1 Gemmatimonadales bacterium | reverse complement strand
AAGACGCCGAGCTCGAGCAGGGGTCGCCCGGCGATCCACAGCGCGCCAAAAAAGGTCTGCTTGTAGCGGGCACGAAAGTCCCGCAGCACGAGCTGAAGGACGAGATAGCGGATGTCGATGCGCATGCGGGCACTAACATGCAACAGGTCCGGCGTGGGACCAAGAGTGCTATGGCAGTATCAGGGGCACGCTTGCGGTCGAGCGCTGCCGCGGTAGACCCAGCGATGCTGCGGCGGCGCCGCGGGATCGCTGGTGACGACCAATGAATCGAGGTTCTTGAGTGCCGATCCTTGCGGTTCCAAGGGAGCGGCTGCGAGGAGGTTCATCTGGCACGGGGAAACCACTTGATATGTCCCCGTTGTGACCGAACTGTCGATGAGGGTCTGACCAATCAAGATCAGCGTGTAGACCTGGTATCGCTTCGCAACAAAGCCCCCAACGCCGTCGATGTCGAGACGGCCGGAGAAACACAACACCTCGTTCGGAGCCGGCGTCTGGCAGTAGGGATAGACGACACTATCGCGCTGCCGTAGGTCGTAACTTCCGAATACGGCGGTATCCCGAACGACTACCACCGCGGCAGAGTCCCGTAGGCTGGCGCTCTGCGCGGTGATGAATACGCTTCCGCTCCCAACAGGATGAACGACGCCGAAGCCGCTCACGTCCGGAGTGGTTGGGGCCGAATCGGTCACCGTTGCTATACCCGGATCTGACGAGGCCCACTGGATCGCCGAGTGCCCGAGAGTATGGACTAGTCGGTCATGGGCGAGGGCCATGATGACGAGAGTGCCGCCGACCATCATCCTGGTATCCCCCTGAGGGATCACGCGAAGGTACGTCGCGCGCCCGGCGTTGACCGTGGCACTGAAGCTATCGGTGAGGGTCCGAGCCGCACCCATCAGGGATACGGTGACGTACTCCTGACCGAGATCCGATCCGAGCGTCCATTGCGCCTTGGCAAGACCCGACGGGTCGGTGGCGGTCGTTTCCGGACGCACAGCGCCGCTACCGGCGCTCCATCCGACGAGTACCAAACCCATGCCACGCCCCGATGCATTAGTCACCCGGACCGCGAGCGAATCCACCAGCGTCGCGTCGATCGTGTCGATCTGCCCGTCTCCCGCGACAATCGTGAGGGCTGCGGGAACGTCGGGTGCGTTTTGATCGGCGCATGCGACGGCCAGGCCAGCAGCGAGGCACACCATACATCGCGCAGCCACTACCATGCTTCTACTTGACGGCCTGGAAGGGCATGCGTCAAGGTGGTACCTACATCATGATGCCGGGGGAGCCTTGAGACGACTCGTCGCGGTGGCTCTACTGGGGACGCTAGCATGCAACGAGTCGCAAGAGCCGGTCGGACCGCCGCCGGGACGTTTAGGTCTGGTAGTGGTAGCCGTCGGGCTGGTCAGTCCGGTTCTGGTGACGGCGCCCCCGGGGGACTCGAGCCGCGTTTTTGTCGTCGAGCGCAACGGGCGCGTCCGCATTGTTCGTGACGACACGTTGCTCACGCGGCCGTTCTTGAACCTGACGGGTGATGTCCGATTCGCCGACGAGCAAGGCCTACTCGGACTCGCGTTCCACCCCGGCTACGCCTCCAACGGGCGCCTCTACGTGCACTTCACCAACGCTGTGGGCGACACGCGTGTCGTGAGCTATCACGTGACGGCCGACCCTGACTCCGCGAACCAAACCGGCGCCGACACTGTGCTCGCGGTGGACCAGGTCACCCCCTTCCATCAAGGTGGAACGATCGCATTCGGCGCCGACGGTTACCTGTACATCGCGCTGGGCGACGGCGCGGCGGGGGTAGGACAGACTCCGCTCGACTTGCGCGGCAAGATCCTGCGCCTCGACGTCGACGGCGGCACGCCGTACGTCGTTCCACCATCCAATCCGTACGTCGGCCACGTGGATACGCTGCCCGAAATCTGGGCGCTCGGGCTCCGCAACCCGTGGCGGGTCTCGTTCGACCGACTGACGCACGACCTGTACATCGGCGACGTTGGTCAGCTGGACTGGGAAGAGATCAACGTGGAGGAGGCGGGCGGAAGCGGCGGAGTGAACTACGGCTGGAACGTGTTCGAGGGCACGCACTGCTACGGGGCGACGACGTGCGATTCGACCGGCAAGACGATGCCCGTCTACGAATACAGCCACACGGACGGATGCGCCGTGATCGGCGGCTACGTGTATCGGGGCGTGGATCTGCCCGAGTTGCAGGGCCGCTATCTGTTTTCGGACTATTGCACCGCGCGGGTTTGGAGTTTCCGCTACACCGGCGGCGTCGCGACGGACGTCCGCGATCACACCGGGCTGCTCGGGCCCGGCCGGTACGTGACCTCGTTCGGTGAAGACGCGAGGGGTGAGCTCTACGTGATGACTGTGGATGCGGCCCAGGATGGCCGTGTCTATCGCATCGGCCGCGTTCCGTAGCGCGCGTGCGCCGCAAACACCTATTATCTTTGGCGTTGCGTTTTGGTTGAACGACAAGACGATAAGGCGTCGATTGTTGGTATTGAACCGCTAGTTTGGGGTGGCTAGCTCAGCTGGTTAGAGCGCCGGTCTCACATACCGGAGGTCACTGGTTCGAGTCCAGTGCCGCCCATCTTGTCACGTGCGGCGTGTGGCGTGTTGACGTGCGGCGTAGCAATGAAAGGTCCCTGCGCGATCGAAACTTCCATCTCAGCGCCGCACGCTTCACGCCGCACGCGCGATCGGTAATGCGCCGAGTTCTCGTCCTCAGTCACACATACCTCCAACCCGCCCACCGGGGTAAGCTGCGCGCGCTAGCCGCACGCGGTTTGGAGGTGACAGTCGCAATCCCGCAGAGATGGCGCGAGCCCTGGTTCGGCCGGCCGATCGACGTCGCGTGGGAGCGGCAGGGCGGTCTCGAGGTCTTTCCCCTGCCGGCGCGCGGGATGGGCAACAAGGGAGAGCTCGCGAAAGCGAAGTACGCGCGCCGCGCGCTCAAGGCGCTGCTGCGCGATCGCCGCCCCGACCTGGTGCAGATAGAAGAAGAGCCGACCACCATCGCCGCGCGTCAAGTATTCGGCGCCGCTCGACGCCTTTCGATCCCCGTCGTGTTGTTCACGCACCAAAACACCGAGCCCGAGCTGGGCTGGTGGGCCCGCTGGAAGCAGCGGCGCATGATGCGCAAGCTCGCCGGGCTCGTCGCGGGCAGTGATCTCGCGGGCACGTTGGCGCGGCAGGCGGCGCCGAATTTGCCGATCGCCGTGATTCCGCAGCTCGGCGCGCTCGCGCCGCACGAGCCGCAACATGTGCCGCACGAAGGACTCGCAATCGGAGTCGTCGGGCGATTGGTGGCGCAGAAGGGACTCGATAGCTTGTTGCAGGCGCTGGCGCTCATGCGCGGCTCCAAGTGGCACCTCCTGATCGTGGGAGATGGTCCCGAGCGCGAACGGCTCGAAGCACTTGCGACCGAACTGCGGCTGGCGGCCCGGGTGCGCTGGACGGGAGGCTTGCCGGGCGATCAGGTCGCGAGTCTGTGGCCCGATCTCGACGTTCTGGTCCAGCCCTCGAAGGTGCTGGACGACTGGCGCGAAACAAACGGACACGTGCTCATCGAGGCCATGGCGAACGAAGTCGCGGTGCTCGGCACAGACAGCGGCGTGATCCCGGAGCTGATCGGCGACGCAGGGCTCGTGGTGCCGAACGGCGACGTGGCAGCGATGGCGGGTGCGCTGGAGAAGCTGGAGGATGTCAATGCGCGAAAGACGTTGGCACAAGCGGCACGAGCGAGAGCGTTGAGGCTCTACTCGGATGACGCGATTGCCGAGAGGACACTGGATTTCTGGAAGCAAGTGGTGAAATGAACATTGCACGTCGGCATGACTGGCACGTCGGCATGAGTGGCACGTCGGCACGAAAACCTGGGCCTGCCTGCCGACGTGCCATTCCTGCCGACGTGCAACTCTAAAATGCCGACAGTCCTTCTAGTCCCGGATCTGCCCCTCGAGCGATGGGCCTCGATGGATAAGTATGCCCATCGCCTTCACGACTGGCTCGAGTCAGGCGAGTTCGGTCTCAACGTCCGACTAGCCGCACACATCGGCGCCCTGACCCGCGACTCCTCCGGTCGCCGCGGCTCCGGTGCCCAGAAGCGCAGCAGTGGCGGGCAGTCGTTCGTGCGCTGGTGGAGCCAGCCCGTCGATCCGTCGCGCGTCGTGTTGCCCGGTCCATTGCATGGACCGCAGCAGTGGGCGGCGCGCTACTACTTCTATCCCTGGCGCGTCGGGCGAGAGGCGAAGCGAGCCGATCTGGTGCACGTGCTCGATCACAGCTACGCGCACATGATCGAGAAGGCGGGGCGGCGGCCGGTTGTCGTCACGGTCCACGACCTGATGCCCGTCGTCGTGCTGCGCTCACCCACCGATAACTGGCGCGAGGGGTGGCGCGAGGGAATGAGGGCGCGGGCGCTCCGCCAGGCGCTCAAGGCGCTGCGCCAGGCCGACGCTTACATCGTCGGCACCGAGTGGCTGAAACGCGAGCTGGCCACGTGGCTGGGCAACGACAAGAACATTCATGTGGTCCCGTTCGGCGTGGATCGCGCGTTCTTCAGCGAGGCGGCGACCGCACAGGCGCGGGAGCGGTGGCGGCAGAATTGGCGCATTCCCGAGGAGGCGTTCGTGGTGCTGCATGTCGGCAGCACGGTCGATCGCAAAAATGTCCCGCTCGTGATTCAGACCGTGGTTCGGCTGCGCCAGCAGACGGACGCCTATCTGCTGCAGGTGGGGGGCCGGTTCAGCGCCGAGCAGGAGCAGTTGATTGATCGGCTCGACCTGCGGCGGTATGTGCGCAGTGTGGCAGGCGCTGACGAGACGACCCTG
>DATFVZ010000328.1:0-16594 GCA_035259785.1 Gemmatimonadales bacterium | reverse complement strand
GAGGCACCACCGCCGCTCCCACCGAACGTGAAGATGTTCGAGCCTTCCACAAAGAATGGGCGCTTCTCCTCGAAGAACGTTTCGTACGCCGTGAGATTGACGTCCGCGGGGTCGGCCTCGACCTGCCCGAAATCCGGGTTGAAGGTGGCGTCGAACGTCAAGTTCGAGCGCATCCGGTACTTCAGGTCCAACCCGCCGCTCGCGTAGTACGAGGACGCGGGGTTGAAAGGATCGGTCGCGTTTTCGGGCTTATGGTACTGGCCGCGCGCCAGTGCGTACGGGAGCACCTCGAGGTGCCGGGGCGTCCCGAGCCGCGTCAGGCCCTCCAGGTGGCCAAATCGGGAAGCGAGCCCCCGCTCAGTCTTCGGGACGAAGGGAAAGAGGGCCACTTCGTTCTTGCGCCGGATTTCGCGCTCAAAGCGCACGCCCCATACCTGTTGGTGCGCCGCTGAGAACCGAAGTTGTGTGAATGGGATGCGGATCTCGGCGGTCCAGCCGAGTGAGTCGATGGTCGTCGCTGCTTCCCACACGGGATCCCACGACTTGTCTGAGAATTCACCGTCCCCGCCTTCGAGCTGGTCGCCCTTCACACCCGCCGGGTTCACCGAGAAGCGGACAGCTGTCATGTGGTCGTGATAGCCGTCGATGAACACCGTGAATTCGTCGCTGTGCGTCGACGCGTCGCGACGCGCGAGGCGGCGGATGATCTTGCCCGGCTCGCGGTCGAACAGGCGCGCGCCCACGTACAATGCGTCGCCGTCGTACAGGATTCGCACTTCGGTGCGCTCAGAGACGAGGGCTCCCTCATCCGGATCGACCTGACGCAGTTCCGTGACCGGCTGCACCAGCATCCAGTCGGGCTCGTTGAGCCGGCCGTCGAGCGAAATGGGAGCCAGACCCACGCGCGCGGTGGTAACAGTCGGCGCGACAAATGCCGCCCTGACGTGCGTGTGCGATGCGCCCATTGACGACGCTTGCTGCAGCAGCATCGGAAGGATTGCGATCAGCATGAGAGTTTGCGGAGATCGTACTGCCCAGCGTCGAGCGCTTCGAACCAGCGCTCGACTTCGGCGAGCTCAGCGAAGCGCCGAACGAGCTGATCACGCACCAATGACAGGGCGGGCCAGATCAGGTAGTTCGCGTAGCGCGCCGACTCGACGGTTTCACAGATCAGGTTGAGCTGCGCCGCCGACGGCAGCGACCAACCCACGCGCGCCAGAGCGCGTCGGTACGCAGCGAGGACCCCGGCCCGCTCTTCCAGCTGGAACCGAAACAGCAGCGTGGACAAATCGTAGGCCAACGGGCCCACCCCGACGTGGTCCCAATCGATCAAACACGCGCGGAGTCCGGCGGCGGTGGGGACGACGACGGCGTTGGTGGTCCACAGATCGCCGTGCAGCAGCGTATCAGGGCCAGCCGCTTCCGCGAAAACGGCCGCACGCCGGTCCCCGTCAGCGAGGAGTCCCCGCAACCGGGACTGAAGACGTCCCGCGACGCCGGCTTGGGCTTCCGACGGTTTGATTCCGGACGTCTGGACGGCCTCGAGCGCCGCGATGGCGTCGTGGAGGTTGGCTGTGAAGAACCCAATCCCGAAATCGGGGCAATAACGACGTACGTCGGGGAGGATGGCATGCCCGACGGCTCGCGTGTGGAGACTGGCAACAAGCTCGACCGTGGCCGCCACGCGATCTGGATCACGACGCGCCGCCACGGTCTCATTGCCCACGTCCTCGTACACGTGCCAGACAACGTCGCTTCGTTCCTCCGCGGCCACGCCGAGTAGGCGGGCGCACCCATCGGCCAGGCCGAGCGCCGGGAGCCAGCGCTCGGCAGCGAGCCGCGTGCGATGGGCGACGACAGGGGAGTCGAAGCGTTTTACGACGGCCGAGCGCCACGGTGCCTCGCCCGGCACAAACTCCAGGCGATACACGTGCGGCGGCTTCAGCGCGCGCAGCGCGACGCTGTGTTCCAACTCCTGACAGTCCACGCCCAGGAGCACGGTCAGCAACTTCCCGAGCGTCGAGAAGCCCAGACCGAAGTTCTTCGGGGAGGCCAGCTGCGCCAAGCCCTCGACCACAGCGCTCATGCGGTGGCGATCGAGGCGGGCGCGCGACCGAGAGAGCCGTTTAGCGCAGCCTCGAGCACATGGCGTGCGTCGAAGTACTTCTCCGCCAGGGCGCGAGCCGCATCGCACTGGCGCTGGTAGTTGGATTCAATCGCGTCAAACGCTGCAGCGGCTTGAGACAGGGAGCTGAACCGGAAAACTCCCTCGGCATCCGGCAGATAGTTGCTCGGCCCGGTGTCCTGAACGACGATGGGTTTGCCGCTCGCGAGATACCACACCGAGCGAGCGCTCACGCCTCCGTTCCGCAATTCCACGGACGACGGCTTAGCGCAGCTGAACTCCCCACGCGAGGTCTGGACATACGAGCGAAGCGAATCTGGACAGCCCGCTACCTCGCGGGAATCACGGACGCGCCAACCGTGGCGCTCGAGATACGCCCGGTCTGCTGCATCCTGCTCGGCCCGTTTGCGCCGCGTCTGGCCGGCCGGGTCGCGGTCGAGGAGGTGCAACGCCAACTCGAGCCGTCGGGTGACCTGATGCGGCAGCTCCACGTATTCCAAAAACGCGGCGCGTTTGGTGTTGTCGAGCACTGTGGTATGCCCGTTCTCCTTTACCTTGAGCCAACCGGCTGACGACCAGCGTGACAGCGTCGTGAACGACTCGGCGTCGGGAGAGTACGCGACGGGCCAAAGGTCGAGGCACACAGGCGGCCGGATGTGCTTCCAGGACAACCCGCAACTGGGAAAGCGCGCCTCGGGCGTTCCGACGGTCTCGCCGGTCGTCAAGTATCGGTCGTGGCGAGCGACGGCCAGTTGGCCCGTGGCCATCCACTGCTGTAGCAACCCAGGGTCGAGGTCCACAAGCGCTGTGCGTCGGGCCCAGCTGAGGAGCCGCTGGTCTATGGCATAGTGGAAGTTCAGCAGCAGGTCGGCACCGCGCAGCACGGCTTTCGCGCGACTCTCTGTGCACCCAACGAACCGCACCCCGTCAACAGCGCGCGGATCGGCGGCGTAGAGCAGCGTCGTCGCATCGAGCCCCACGCGCTGCATGCGCGCGAGCACAGTCGCGCGCAGCTCGTCCTCTTCGGCTGGATCGCTCGAGGGCTGGAGTTGCTCCATCCAGTAGACCTCGCAGCCGAGACGGCGGAGTCCCTCCGCGAACTGCATGTAGACCCAGAACCGCCCACCGGCGACGGGGTTGCTGACATTGTAAACGGAGAGAACGACTGTGCTCATGAGGCGCTCGCCGCTTCCGCCGGCATGTCGCGGAATCCGATCAGATGGATCTCGCGCTCAACGAGCCCTTGCCGCACCGCGGCGCTGCATAAGGTGCCCACCTCGATCTCACGCTCCACTGCGTAGCTCGTCTCGAACTCGGGCTCGACGTATCCGGGGTGACAGCACAGCTCGATGATCCCCTCCCCGACGTCGGCGTCCACGAGCGCCAGCAAATTGGTCCCGTTGATCTGCTCTGGATGACTGCGCCCGCCCCAACGGCCGTAGAACCGCGAAAGCAGGCGGGCGCGCGAGAAGCCCCGGAGCGGCAGCTCCTGCTGGTCGGCCCACGCGCGAACCTGCGGCACGATGCGATGGTCGTAATGCACGTTGTGGTGCGAATCGACGTGCGTCGGCGGCGCCCCGACGAGATCGACGAACCGCTCCATCTGGTCGTCGAGCTGCTGCGGGATGCGCGCCGGCTCAGCGGGGTCCAACTCCAAGTGGAGCCCGAGACTCAACTCTGGGCAGCTGCGCGTGACGGCCTTTACCTCGGAGCTCGCGGCGCGGTGGACGAGCACGCTCGTGCTGGTCAGGATCCCGTTGCGGTGCGCCTCGAGAATTCCGCGGTTGATTCCGGCGCTCGCCCCGAAGTCGTCTCCGTTCACAATGAGCCACTTCATAGGCCCGCGGCCTTGAGGACCGGCGAGGGCGTGGCGCGGGCCCCCCACCCGAGCCGGCGCAGCGCACCGCCCAGCTCGGCCTGATACATCTCGAAGGGCTTCAGGAACGCGTTCGCCCACGGGTGGACGAGGTTATTCGACGCCCACTCGAGCGTCGCGATAACGCGGAACACCGTGCCGCACGCCGCGAGACGCTCGACGTCCTCTTGCCTACAGGCCGGCCACCGGGGTCGCACGGTCGACCAGTAGGTGGCAAGATCCGGCACCGCTGAGAACTGCGACACGGGCGCGAGATCGACGCAGGGAATGCCGCGCCCGGCGTACTCCCAGTCGAAGACCGCGAGGCACGGACCCTCGGCTGTCTGCTGCACGCGCACGTTCTTCCCGTTGAAGTCGCCGTGGACCAGCGTGGCGGGAAGGCCGGTGCAGGCCCCCTCCAGCCGCTCCCAGTCCTCATCCAGCTCGTCGAACTCGTTGCGCAGGCGGTCCAGGAACGCCAGTTCAACAGCGGTGAAGACCGGATTCTCTAACGCGCGCTGCATCCAGTCTCGCGTCGCGCGCAGCTGGACGCGGTATCGGGCCGGGCCGGCGTCTGGGAGACCTGTGTGCTCGACCACGCTGCGCGCTTCCGTGTGGAGCACCCCGAGCCACCGCGCGGCTGCCGCGCGATGCTCCGGGCGCTGGGGATCGTACTTCTCCCCACTGATTTGTTTCATGAACAGCCAGCACACGCCGTCCGGGTCGCCCCGGCCGCCGGGAACCGATCCGTAAAAGTCGGGGCTGGGCACATTCACATGCGGCAGCACCCGCTCGTACACGATGCGCTCAATGAGCCCAAAGTCGGCCTTGCAGCGCTTGGCGATCACGTCGGCCCCGCCTGGCCCCACGCCTGCGAGCTTGTACACAGTCTGGTTGGGGCGGGCTTTGTTCGCCTTGAAGTCCGCCGGCATGATGTGGTCGGGAATCACCGGATCAGGATTGAGCCGGCTCCATGCCTGGAACGCCGGGTGCGCGAGCAGCTGCTCATGGCGGCGGACAGCCGCAGAGCCCTGAGCCAGGACCGGCACGTGTGGCGCGGGCGCGCGCGTCGTGTCGGCCACGATGCGCCCGCGCTCGACGGTGAGCAATGCAGTGCACCGGGCAATGGCACTGGGGCGGTGGCTGATCGTGATCACGGTGCGGCCCTCTTGCAGCCGCGCCAACGCCGACACGATGGCTGCCTCTGTCTGCGTGTCCACACCGCTGGTGGGTTCGTCCAGAATCAGGATCGGGCTGTCCTTGAGAAACGCGCGAGCCAGCGCGATTCGTTGGCGTTGCCCGCCCGATAGCTGCAGACCGCGGTCTCCAACTTCCGTGTCGTAGCCGCGGGGGAGCTGGGTGATGAATTCGTGGGCGTTGGCAGCATTGGCGGCCGCGATGATCTGTTCCCGGCTGGCGTCCGGGAGGGCATACGCGATGTTATCGGCGACACTCCCCGAGAACAGCACCGCGTCCTGGAGAACGACAGCGAACTGACGTCGTAGATCGTCGCGCGCGTACTCTCGCAGGTCTTCACCGTCCAGCAGGATCCGGCCTGCGGTCGGGTCGTACAGCCGAGTGAGGAGACTGATGAGCGTGCTCTTGCCCGCTCCGGTGGTCCCCGCGATCCCGACGCTCGCGCCCGCGGGAATTGTGAACGAGACCTGGTGCAAGACAGATCGGTCGGACTTGTAGGCGAAGGAGACATTCTCAAACGCGAGATCGCCGCGGGCGCGTGTCAGCCGTCGCGCGTCTGGGCGGTCGGCAGCGTCGGACGGCTCGTCCAGTATGCGAAAGACCCGCTCGACGCTCGCGAGGTGTCCCTGGAGAGTGCCGACTTTGCGGCCGATTGTCTTGATGGGATCGTACAGCTTGGCGAGGTAGCCCATCACGAGCAGGAGACTTCCCAACGACAATGTCCCGGCCTGGACGTGGGAGACACCCAGGAACAACACGAGGGTCGTACCAAGGCCGATGAGCAATCCCAGAGAAATGCCCAAGCGACCTTCGGCGAGCGCGAGGCTCACGCGCCCCCGCACGCCGTCACGCGATCGCCGCACGAACCGGTCCGCCTCGCGTTCCTCCTGGCCGAACACCTTCACGACGCGGAGCGCGAGCAGCACCTCATGCACCACTCCCATAGCGACGCTTTCGAGCCGTCGGACTTCGCGCGAGAGACCGCGGAGCCGCGGGCGGAATGCCCGAGCGACCAGGAGCAGTGGTGGCCCCACGACCAGCGCAACCAGCGCGAGCTGCCAGTCGAGACGCCAGGTCACGTAGACCATACCGGCGATCGTCGCCGCCGAGCTGAGCAGCGGAATGAAGCCGTCGATGATAATGAATCGGATGACGGGGGCGTCCTGCTGGATCCGATACACAGAGTCGGATGTGCCGATCGTATCGTGGTACGTGAGCGACAGGCGCTCGAGGTGCCGGAAGAGCCGGACGCGGAAATCGAGCTGCAAGCGCTCACCGGCGATCACAGTCAAGTACTTTTGCACGCCGACCTGCAACTGCGTCGCCAGGGCAATCAGGATGGCGAGGGCGGCAATTACCGCCATCAGGGCCGACGGGGACCGCCAAGCGCCGATCGGCAGCAGGGCGTCCAAGAATGGCGGCAAGGGACGCGAACCCAGTACGCTGTCCACTGCGATTTTGAGCGGCAGCGGCGTCAGGAGAGCCAGCGGGCTCGCGAGAAGACCGACCAGGACTAGCAGCGCGATCGTCTTCCACGAGACGCGCGCCTGCGCCAGCAGCCGACGGTATAGAGCGAGATCGCCCATCAGGCCCAGCGCTCTGTCCGCAGCCGCTCGACGGCAGATCGGATCGTGGCCATCGCGGCCATCGATTGCTGGACGGCGTTGATCAGAGGGAGCAGCGCGCCGACAGCAAGCGGGAACGCGACTCCCCACAGCTCCCGTGACGCGCTCGTGACGGCGAGGGCGGCGAGCGCCAACGCGACGAGCGGCCCGCGCGCGGGGATCACCGGCCACCAGCGCAGGCGCAGTAGCTGCTTGGCCCCGGCGTGATCCTCGGCACCCAGCACGACGCGCGCCGCGCCGAGGATTCCTCCCCGAACCTCCATGTCCCAGGCGTCGTGACCGCCGCCGCTCAACACACACGCATGGTCGCCACGGAGACAGGCGTCCAGCGCTTGGAGCCGGCGCTCCGGCATCTCCCAATGCTCACTCCACACGGTCGACGTCACGGGCCACACCGGCGCCAGCCCGAGCGTGGCTCGGCGGCGCCACGGCGTCAATCCGTGTTTCAGTCGCCCGTACAGGCGGGCGAGAGGCTGGACGAGATGCAACGCCGCCGTGAGTAGGCGCCGAAGGGTCAGAGCCGTGGAAGTCGCAGCCTCGGGGAACGCGAGGCGGACCGCAGTCGCACCCGCTTGGGCCGTCGGAAACAACAGGGCGATGCCGAGCAGCGGGATCACGAGGCGCAACGGAGGATACGCAACGCTCACCAGTGCGAGCGCTCCGAGTGTCGCCGTCAGAAGGTGCCACTCCGGCATCTGCGGCAACCAGGCCAGGAGGCCATGCTTGGGCTCGTGCCGTGACTGGAACGGCGCACCACCCCACACGCCGTGGTACACACGTGACCGCCGCCACCCGAGCAGGCGCGCGAGCCCTGCCCCGTAGATGCGGCCACCCCACCGCACATGTCCCGGCCCGTTGTACTTCTCGGGCCACTTCCGCTCCAGCATTGCTTCGGCCCGACCGTACCCGATCTGCTGACGCCAATACGTGCGTAACGAATTCCGCCGGTGATGCCACACAACTGCGGCCGGATGGAACCCGAGCGTCCAGCCCCGTGACTGCAGTCGCCAACACAGATCCACGTCGTCCCCCGCAGTGCGAAACTGCGGATCGAATCCGCCGATGACATCGAGCCACGCCTTGCGGAACGCCATGTTGCATCCGGGTATGTGCTCGGCCACAGTGTCGGTCAGCAGCACATGCAACGGCCCGCCCGGTGCCCGCGCGACGCATTCGGCAATGGGTCCGTCGCCCGGAGGCGCGAGGTTCGGACCGCCAACACCCGCGTGAGGCGTGCTGAGAAAAGTCGCCGCGAGATAGGTCAGCCAGTCGGGATCGGGGTATGCGTCGTCGTCGATGTAGGCGACGATCTCGCCGGTAGCCTTCGCAAGCCCCGTGTTGCGGGCGCTCGAGAGACCCCGGTTTGGCGTGCGGATCAGTACGCAGTCGTATTCGTTAGCGATCACAGCTGTGGAATCCCGCGAGCCGTCGTCGACGACGATCACCTCATAGTCGGGATAGCGGAGCCGGGCCAGTCCTTCAAGCGTATCCCGGATCGTGCGCGAACCATTGTACGAGCACACCACGACCGAGATGCGCGGCCAGGGCAGCGTTGCGGGGAACGGGACATTCGCGAACGCAGTCTCCACAGCTGCAAGCGAAGGCTTGGGCGTCCGATCTGCACGCGTCAGCCCGAACTCCCAGTCTTCTACGTCGTGCCCGTGGCGGTACCAGTCGTCGGTCCACGCAAAGACGAATACACCGGCGCACCCGCCGCCGAACGCGCTGCGCACCTGCCACGCGAGCGAATAGGCCTGGACATCCTCGCCGTTCCGCAGGCTGTCCAAACCCAACTCGCTCATCACGAGCGGTCGGTCGCCGACGATGTTTTGAAGGCGCGCGAGATATGCGTCGAAGCGGTCCTGCGACTCGAGGTAGACGTTGAAACACGCGAAATCGAGAAACGGCAGCCGCAGATACTCGGTGGTCGGGTAGTTGACGTATGTGACGAGCCCGGCAGGGTCTTCCTCTTTCACGACTGTATAGAGTCGCTGGAGGTAACGCTCGATCTGCGGAGACCCGACGAAGCGCGCCACGGAGGCCGGAATCTCGTTGCCGAGCGCGTAGCACAGCAGCGCCGGATGCCCGGCCAACGGGCGCACCTTGCTCCGGATCAGCGCTTCGATGTCGGGCGCACCTGCCGGCGAGGCGTCGTCGAGCACGTACCCGAGGTACTGTTCAGCGGAGAGGCCCACCATGACCCACAGTCCGTGGCGCTCGGCGATATCGAGCAACGCTCGCGGGGGCGTGGTGTGCGGAATGCGGACGGCGTTGATGCCGTGCCGAGCCATGAGCGCGAAGTCACGCTCGACTTGTGCAAGGTCGTGATACTCGGCGCCGTTCTTGTCGGGCTGGAACGCCCCGTACGTCACACCGCGGACGTAGAGCTTCTCGTCACCGACGAACAGGAACTTCCCGTGTACACGAGGTCGTGCGGCACGCCGAGACGCCGGTGCTCCGGCGCCCCGAGAAACAGGCGTAACTACCTCTGTCGGAGGTGGCTGGGCTCCGACAAACACACGCACGGAATGGAGCTCCTTCGTTTTCGCAGGGCGCAGGGCGAACGAATTAAGTCTTTGCGGTGCAATCGACATGCCAGGGGAGGGAGAGTCCGGGAAAGCGTAGCTTGCACGCAGACAACGATCTACGTAGCGCAGTACACTGCGAGACTGGTCAACGTCCTAGGTTCGACGCGAGACTCCCGCATACAATCCCGTTGCGGGGCCGTTACACCTTCGTGAGGAAGCCATCGGTCTCCAGCGCCTCGAACCAGCGCTCAACGTCGGCCAGTTCCGAGAACCCCCAGGCGGCCCGGTCACGTACCAACGCGAGTGCGGGCCAGATGACACGGTTTGCGTAGCGCGCTAACTCGGCGGTTTCACACATCAGCTTGAGGTCCACCGCCCGCGGCAGAGACCAGCCCGCACGCGCGACAGCGCGCCGGTACACGTCGAGGACTGCGGTCCGCTCTTCCACCGGGAAACGCAACAGCAGCGTGGACAAATCGTAGGCGAACGGTCCCACGCCGACTCGGTCCCAATCCACTAAACACGCGCGGAGCCCGCTGGCTGTGGCAACGACGAAGGCGTTGATCGTCCACAGATCCCCGTGCAGCAGCGTCTCGGGACCACCCGCGCGAGCGAAGACCGAAGCGCGGCGTTCCACGTCCGCCACCAGCCCGTGCAAGCGCGTCAGGAGAAGCGCCGCAAGGCCGGCGAACTCTCCCGGCGCTACGATCCCCGATGTCTTGAGCGCCTCGAGCGCCGCGATGCCATCACGGAGGTTGGTCGTGAAATACCCAATGCCGAAATCGGAGCAGTAGCGCCGCACGTCGGGGAGGATTGCGTGTCCCGCGCCTCGCGTGTGGAGACGTGCGACGAGGTCGACTGCGGCCGCCACGCGGTCCGGATCAGGGCGTGCCGCTATTGTCTGATCACCGAGGTCCTCGTACACGTGCCACACGACGTCACCGCGTGCCTCCGCGGCCACGCCCAGCAAACGGGCGCACCCGTCAGCCAGGCCAAGTGCCGGGAGCCACTGCTCGGCAGCGAGCCGCGCGCGAGGCGCGACGGCGGAGTCGAGACGCTTCACGACGACCGAGCGCCACGGCGCCTCGCCCGACACGAACTCGAGACGATACACGCGTGGGGGCTTGATCGGTCGCAGCGCCGCGATCCGCTCTACTAAGCCGCCGTCCGCCTTCAGGAGCTCGTTCAGCAGCTCGCCGAGCTCCGAGGCGCCCGGGCCGAGGGTACCCTGCAGATCTAGTGCGTCACGCAGCGCGGTCACGACGCCCACCCACGCCACCCTCGAGGGCGCGTTCAAGGACGCGTGGAACTACCCGCTGAGCGTCGAAGTGCTCGGCGACGAGCGCCCGCGCCTCGCGGCTGTGCCGCTCATAATCGGCTTCCGCTGCCGCGAGCGCGTCAGCCGCCTCGCGCAGCGTCCGGAATCGAAAGAAGCCAGCGGCGTCCGGTAGGATCCGGCTCGGCCCGGTGTGCTGCACGATGACGGGCTTGCCGCTCGCGAGGTAGCAGAGCGACCGATCACTGATCCACGCGGTCTGCAGCGCTATGGTCGAAGGCTTGGCGCAGCTGAACTCCCCGCGCGAGCGCTGCACATATGTCCGGTACTGTTCGGGCGTTGCAGTTACGTCCCACGCCTCGCGTACACGCCAGCCTCTGGGCTCCAACAGCCCACGGCATCCGGCACCCGCGGTCCCCAGGCAGACGGCAAGCTCGAGCGAGGCCGACGTGTGCGCGGGCAGATCCGCGAACTCCTTGAACGAAATGCGTTTTGCGTCCTGAAACACGGTGCCGTTGTACTCGAACGTGCCGCCCCACCAGTGCGCCACTGTGGTGTACGCGCTGGCAGCGTCGGGCGACTGTACCGGCCACGCCGGTAGAAAGACGGGCGGAGGGGTGTACAGCCACCGGCGCCCGCAGTCGGGGAACAGCGCGTCCTGGCGGCCCACTGTTTCGCCAATCGTGAAGTGGATGTCGTGTGGCGGTACTTGGATATCGCCGCGCGTCATCCAAACCTGGAGCAGCCCCGGGTCGGTATCGATGAACGCAGTCCGACGGAAGCGTTGGACGACCGCCGCCGGCGTGGAGTGCCACAGATTGAGGAATAGATCCGCCTCCGAAGCCGCGTCCAAGTTCATGGCGCCCTGCGCCACCTCCGGCGGAATTTTCGCCGCCGGTTCGTTCATGACATAAAGCGACAGCTCGTCGCTCAGGCCGAACGCGGCGAGGCGCTCCCGCAGCGTCGCGACGCAATTGCGCGGTGAGCCGCCCCCGCTCCGTTGGCGATTGCGCGCAGCTGGCGAGTCGTGACCGTCGTCGAGATCAATCCCTTCCAGCCAGATCACTCGACAGCCGGCGGCACGCAGCGCCAAGGCCCATTGGAGGTAGACCCACATATGGCCGCCGCCGTTCGGATATCCGACGGTGTTCGCGGGGGCGATACAGACGGTGAGACTCATGGCGAAACGTCGATGGGAGCCGGAGGCCGGGCTCCGCTAAAGCCATGCACGAATTAGGGCTCCTTCGGGCACGACAGGGCGAGGCGAGTGAACGGGGGCTAAAGCGCAAGCGACATGCCGAGCACGACGAGGGGGGGAGGGGGAACAGCGGGTGCGAGGTGTTGCGATCAGCTATGAAAACTGCACCGGCGACGCCACGGTGCGACTGGATCAGTCGGGTCGCGGCGTTCGCCAGTCGCTGGTCATTATGAAGAGCGGGGCGCCATCGAACTGATAGATCGGCCGCAGGCGCTGCGTGTTGTAGTACTTCGTTACGTCCACGACTTTCTTCTCTGACGTGACGCTGGCCAAGGGGACGCTGTCGTAGAACCCGCGATGAATGCTCACCAGCCGGCCGTACTGCTTCCGTACGACGAGATCGAGCGCGAGGTTGCCGAAGGCCATGGGCACAATTGAGTCGAGCGCGTCCGGATCGCCCGAGCGCACCAGATAGCCGAGGCGCTGGTTCACGACATCGATGCGCCGGCCGTTGTTGTACTTCGCCGATGAGTCCTTCAGCGCCGCACCAATTCGGTCGCCGATCCCGCCGAGCTTGCGGTGCCCGAACATGTCGGTCTCCTCACCCTCGAAGCTCATGCCTTCGTGCGACGTGAGCCGCGCGCCCTCCGAGACCAGCACCACGGAATAACGGCTGGGATTCTTGTTGCGATCCTGTGTGAGCAGCTCGGCCAAATGCTCGACCTCGACGGGATACTCGGGGATCACACATCGGTCCGCCGCGCCCGCCATCGTCGGCAGCAGCGCGGTGAAGCCGGCATACCGCCCGAACACCTCGATGACGAGAAACCGCTCGTGTGATCCTGCCGACGTGCGCAGCCGATGCGTCAGCTCGATCGTGCGCGTGACGCACGTACTGAACCCGATGCAGTAATCGGTGCCGAAGACGTCGTTGTCCATTGTCTTGGGAATCGCCACGACGTGCAGTCCCTCGTCATGGAGTCGCTTCGCGTAGCTCAGCGTGTCATCGCCGCCGATTGGAATCAGGACGTCGATGCCGAGGTGTTCCAGATTCTTCACGATGTCCTTGGTAACGTCGTTGATCTTCTCCGTATACCCACTGAGGTGCGCCGGCACGCGCTCTTTCGGCAGGTGACTCGGACGCACGCGCGACGTGTGAAGGAACGTGCCGCCGGTCCGGCCGGCGCGGTTTACGATCGCCTCGGTGAGGGGGAGAATCTGCTCACTGTTGTCCGCGTCCTTCTCACGCGAATAATCGACCAACCCGCCCCAGCCATGACGGATACCGACGACGTTATGACCGTCGCGGAGCGCGCGGATCGTGATTGCGCGGATTGCGGGATTAAGCCCGGGGACGTCGCCGCCACCAGTCAGGATGCCGATTGTGCCTTTGCTCATGGGCCAAAAAATACCTGAATCGCGCTAGGACAGAAGACGGAGGGGAGCGACCGGCAAGCCGCCTAGTGGCTGGTGGCGATCATGCTGTCGTAGCGGTCGGAAACTGGACAATCCGGGTAAGGCGTTCCACAGATTCCCTAGCCTCCACCCGATCGGTAGTCCGCGACTAGAGCGCGACCTGAACGCCGGTCGTGAGAATCCGGTCGGTTTTCTTGAACGTCGGTTCGGGCTGATTGTCGAAGCGAATCACGTAGGACACGCGCAGCCCGATCTTGCTCGACAGCGGAGCGATGAGCGCCGTCTCGGAATTCAGCCGGTAGTCGTCGGATGTCTTGAGATTGGCAATCAGTTCGAGCGATTGCGTAAACGCCGCGGCGCTGGCGAACGAATGCTTGAAGCGCACCGCCGTCTGCGCCGCGCCGAACGTGCGCTCGATGGCGGCGGTTGTGCGCTCGCTCTGCGCTGTGATCGCGGCCTCGAGCCCGAGCGTGTCGCGCGCGGCCCGGACAACGCCCCAGGCGACACCGGGCCCTCCGCTCCAGCGCGTCGCGAGCCCGGCGAATGGGTCCCGCTGATAGGCGGCGAATGCATATGCGCCGACCCGGGACGACAGGACCCGCTCGCCGCGCAGATTGAAGTCATACGATTCCGTGGTGCGCGAGCCATCGGTTTCGCCATAGAGGACTTTGGCGGTTTGCGTCACGGTCCAACGGCTTTTTCGAGCCCAGGTAACCTTCTCGCCGAAGTTCGCGCTCAGGAATTCCGAGTTTCCGGATGCGTTCACGAGCCCGGCATCGAGCGTCAAACTCATTGTCCTGGTCGTGTCCTGACCGGCGAGAGGCGACGCAACACAGATCGCGGCGACCAGCACGACGTATGTGCGCATGGTTCTCCTATCGTGACAGGTTATTCACCTCGCTCACCGCTTCCAGCGCCGTCGCAATTTCGCGAGACAACGCGCGCGCTTGCTGCGTCGCGCTCGAAGCGTCCGTGAGCGCCGACTGAAGCCCGGACAACCGGAAGCGAATCAGGTCGAGCCGGATGTTCTGCAACGCCAAGCCGGCGGACTCGAGCCGGTTCTTCAGGTCCTCTCGCTGCTGGATCAACCGGGGCGCGAGTCGCGGATCGGTCACCTGCTCGAGATCGTACAACGTGTTCGCCAAATGTCCGATTCGCTGAACCAATCCATTGACCGTCGCGTTCAGATCGGGCAGCAAGGCGCGCTCCGCCTTCGACAGCGCCGCCACAATCTCGGAGATGGCGATGCGATCTTCAACGGCCTGCCGAATGGCTGTCCCCTGAGGGCTGTCGAGCAGCTCCCGGGGCGCAAGCTTGGCGAGCTCCAGCTCGAGCGGTGAGGGTTTGGGAGTGGGGAATACCCAGCGCGCCTTCAACATGAACAGGACGCGGCGGAGGCGAAGGCCGCTCGCTCGAAGCGAGTTGCCTCGCCGCCACAGCTTGGTTGTCATGTAGATCGGTACGAGGGGCGCGAGGACAAGAGGAGGTGCGTCGGTGACACCAGCGACAAATCCGACGGCGCCGAGGAACCAGGCACCGACCGTGAGTATGGCATAACCGCGCATCGCCTTGATCCGATCGAGTAGGTGGATTCGCCCGTTCCACAGTCTGAGGTCGTCGCGCTGCTCGCTCGTCAACGTGGCAAGGTGCGCGGGTTCCATGACAATGGAGCCGTCACGCGACGGAGGACGCGGCGAGACGTACCGCACAGGCTCGTGTTGTTGGGGAGCCCGCCAGGACGAGGGTGCCTCCGAGACGACGGCATCGCGCAATGCGGCCGCGGTCGGCCAGCGGTCCTCCGCATCTTTCATGAGCGATCGCTCGACCGCGTCGCGGATCGACCTGGGCGCGTCCGGGCGCAGCTCGGCGATCGCTCGCGGCCGCTCCCCGACATGCTTGAGCAGCAGCGCCATCGGATTCGCGGCGACAAACGGCACGCGGCCGGTGAGCATCTGGTAGCCGATAACGCCGAGCGAATAGATGTCGCTGCGGCCGTCGATGTCGCGCTCTCCCTTCGCCTGCTCCGGCGACATGTATGTCGGCGTGCCGACCGCGGCGCCGGTGACGGTGAGGCGGGTTCCTGCTTCAATCGCGCGCGCGATGCCAAAGTCCGTGACCATCGCGCGGCCGGTCGCGGCGTCGATGAGGATGTTGTCGGGCTTGATGTCGCGATGAATCACGCCGCGCAGATGCGCGTAGGCGAGCGCATCCGCGATTTCGCGCAGCAGGCGCCGCGCCTCCTCGATCGGCTGCCGTGGCTCGCGCGCCAGCAGGTCGGCGAGATTCCCGCCGGTGATAAGCGCCATGACAAAGTGCGCGATGCCGTCCCGCTCGCCCACGTCATAGATCGGCACGATGTGGGCGTGCGACAGCTGGGCCGCCGTCTGCGCTTCTCGCTTGAAGCGCGTGCGGATCGCAGGATCATAGGCGAGCTCGGGAGGAAGCACTTTGATCGCCACCAAGCGGTTCAGGCGGCGGTCGCGTGCGCGGTACACCACGGACATGCCACCCCGGCCAATCTCATGTTCGACGTCGTATTGGTCGCCGAGGGCGGTCACGAGACGATCATGAAGAGGTTCGGTCATGATTCCTTGCCGCTAGAGGCGCTTCGGGATATTTTCGGGATAACCGGGTCGTGCCCTCGGTTGCAACTACGGACGGACCATGCGCCGGATTCTACTGGCTGACGCTGACGCTTTCTACGTGGCCGTCGCCCGAGCAGTTGATCCCGAGGGCGCAGGCAAAGCTACCCTGTTGATCGTCGGCGGCTCGCGCGAGAGTCGCGGCGTCGTCTGCTCTGCCTCATACGAGACGCGCAAATTCGGCGTCCGTTCCGCCATGCCGATTGCTCGCGCATTGCGGCTCTGCCCCAACGCCGTCTGTGTTCCGGTTCCCTTCAAGGAATGCTGGAAGAAGAGCGCCGAGATCCGCCAGGTGCTGCAAGAATTCTCGCCGGTCGTCGAAGGCGCAAGCGTGGATGAGTGGTACATCGATCTGACCGGCACCGAAGGTGTCTACCATCACGAGCCGCTGGCCACGACTGCGCTGCGGATTCGCACCACCGTCCAGCAGAAGACGGGACTCACGTTGTCGATCGGCGGGGGAACCAACAAGCTGATCGCCAAGATGGCGGTCGATCGCGCCAAGCCGAGTCGCGACGGCAATGGCATCATGATCATCGAGGCCGGAGGTGAGGAAGCGTTTCTGCGGACCTGCGCGCTCGCGGACATTCCCCTCGTTGGTCCCAAGTTCCAAGAGCGGTTGGCGAAGCGGGGGCTGGTCACAGTCGAAGACGTGTTGCGACACGATCGTCCGGCGCTCGAGCAGTGGATGAGCAAGCGTGAAGCCGCGTGGCTCTGGAACCGCGTGCACGG
>DATFVZ010000327.1:0-2216 GCA_035259785.1 Gemmatimonadales bacterium | reverse complement strand
GACTCGCGCCACGCGCTCTGCAAACGCGCGATGTTTCTCTCGAGGTCGGGATTGTTGCGGTTGTACTCCTTGGCGTAGACATCCATTCCCTTCTGGACATCGACGATGAGGAGCACGGCATCTTTGGGCAGAGGAGTCACGTGCTGGCCTCGGGTTCCGGTCGGACGGTCGGGCGGTCGGACGGTCGGACGCGAGGGGCGCTTTCAGTCCGACTGTCCGACTGTCCGACCGTCCGACGCATCCGGTGTGAGAATTGAATCCACACGACCGCCACCAGGATCATCCCCATCGCTATGAACGTGCGCGCCTGGACAGGCTCGTGCAACAACAGCCAACCAAGCAGCACCGCGATCACGGGATTCACGTACGCGTACGTGCCGACGATCGTAGCCGAGGCATGCCGCAGGGCATACGAGTATGCGCTGTAGCCGAGTACCGAGCCGAACACGACGAGGTACGCGATCGCGCCGATGCCGCGCGTGCTCAGGTGCCACGCGGGCCATTCGCCGAGCAGCGTTCCCACGAGTGCGACGGCCGAGCCGCCCACGATCATCTGGAACGCAGCGCCCATGTACGGGCTCGCCTTGGTTGGATGACGCTTGGCGTAGACGGTGCCGAGCGACCACGATGCACTGGCGATGGTCAGCGCGATCGGCCCGCGTTTGTCCGCGGCGGCGATCTCCGCCGGTGTGGCGCCGACGAGCAGAAGAGTTCCGAGAAAGCCCAGGAACAATCCTGCGATCACCTTCCAGTTCAGCTCACTCTGCCCGCCGGGAACGATCGCGTCGAATAACGCGGTCCACATCGCGACGGTGACCACGAAGATGCTGGCCACGCCAGAGCTGATGTATTGCTCGGACCACACGACGAAGGCGTTTCCACCGGCCAGCAGCATGAGCCCAACGATCGCCAGCGTGCGCCAATCGCTGCGCGGCGGCAGAGGATCGCCGAGCGCTCGGGCGATCGCGAGAAGGAGCAGGCCGGCGACAAGAAACCGCAATCCGCCGAACAGGAACGGTGGCAGCTCCGTCACGCCGACTTTGATCGCGAGGTACGTGGACCCCCAGAAAATGCAGACGACCAGGTACGCGATGAGCGCTTTGCCTTTGAGCGCAGCCATTAGTCGGGCTCCGCTGGGATAAACCCCGGCTTCTCGAAGACCGTGGAGAGGACAATCGTGGTGCGGGTGTTCATCTGCGAGTTCGGGCCGCGCAGGTCACGGAGAATCTCCTGCACGCCCTCGAGGTCGGGCGCGACGACCTTCAGGATGTAGCAGTCATCGCCCGCGATGTGATGGCATTCGAGGACGCCGGGATGTTTTTCCATTTCGCGCATCCGCGGCTCGTCACCCACGTAGTCGCTCGACCCGTACCGCACCGCGACAAACGCCGTGACCGGGAATCCGACCTTGGCGCGATCGAGCTGCACACGATACCCGCGGATGTAGCCGGACTCCTCCAGCCGCTTGACGCGCTCCATGATGGCGGGTCGCGAGAGCCCGACCTCGTCCGCCACAGCCTGGTAACTGGACCGGCCGTCCTGGGCGAGAAGGCGCAGAATCCGTCGGTCAGTCGCGTCGAGTTCAGCTTTTACTGGCATTTGGGAGGCTCCGTAGATGATCGGTGAACGCATCGTAAGCCTAGCAGGTTTCCGCCCTACGGAATATCCGTTTTTGGTAACCAAATTGTCCTTTGATTAGGACACGGGTACTATTCCCCATGCCCTCCGCGTCGCCCGACGCCGCGCTTCGCGCCCTGGTACGCAGCTATCCCTCAGTCCTGCTTGGATATTCCGGTGGTGTAGACTCGGCGTTTCTGGCCGTGATTCTCCGGCAGGAGCTGGGGCCGGGCCGCATGCTCGCAGTGATCGGTCGAAGCCCGTCGTACCCTGAGGCGCAGTGGCGCACCGCCCGGGATGTGGCGGAGCGCTTCGATATCCCCCTGCTCGAAATCGACACACACGAGCTCGAGGAAGCGAACTACCTCGCCAATCCCACGAATCGCTGCTTCTACTGCAAACAGGAGCTGTGGGGCCGGTTGATCCCGGTAGCCCGGGAGCGCGGTCTCGAGGTCGTCTGCGACGGGACCAATGCGGACGATCTCGGCGAGCACCGGCCCGGGCGCGCCGCCGGCATGGCGGCGGGCATTCGCTCGCCGCTCGCTGAGGCCGGCCTAACCAAGGCGCAGATCCGATCGGCCTCCCGGGAGCTGGGCCTA
>DATFVZ010000326.1:0-2401 GCA_035259785.1 Gemmatimonadales bacterium | reverse complement strand
CTAGCTGCGGCTAGTTCGCGGTTCGCCGCATCCAGTTCCTTGAACAGCCGTACATTCTCAATTGCGATGACGGCTTGATCCGCAAAAGTCTGAAGGAGAGCGATCTCGTCCTCGCCGAAGCCGCCGGGTTCGCGGCGAGCTATCAGGATAGCCCCGACCGGGTCGGCGCGGCGCAGCATCGGGACAACAACCCAGCTCCGGTAGCCATGAAGACGTGCGGTGACGCGCGCCCTCTCCGAGACGCGGGAATCAACTTCGTAGTCGACGATATTGAGCGGTGTGCGGTCGCGTATCGCTTGCGCGGTGACGCTCTCGGATTGGAGGGGTTGCGGGAAAAGCGCCCTAATCGCGGCCTCAGAACCCTCGTTGTGGGCTTTGAGGGCGACCAGTTCCTGCTGATTTTCAACGATACGGGTGAGAAAACCAGTGGACACCCTGAGCAGCCGAATCGCGCTTGTGAGGATCGCGTCGAAAACCGGTTGCACGTCCGTCTGCGACCGGCTGATGACGCCCAAGATGTCCGCGGTCGCAGTCTGCTTGTCGAGCGCAGTGGTCAAGTCTCGGTTGCTCGTCTGTAGCTCCTTAAACAACCGCACATTCTCAGTGGCGATGACGGCTTGGTCGGCGAAGGTCTTCAGGAGCTCCAGCTGCACGTCAGTGAACTCAGTCGGGTCGGCCCGGTTGACAGTGATCACGCCTACCGCAACGTCATCACACAGCATCGGCACCGCCATTAGCACTCGATAGCCTCCGATCCGGGCGTGCTCCTGGTACTTCGGCGGAACAGCCACGTTGTTCGGAACGTCGTTGAACTGAAGGACTCGACGTTCACGGATCACCCGGGCGGGAAGGCTATCAGCAGGAAGGGAGTCCCTCAGAGCGACTACCACCACTTGTCCATCGCCTCTTGTCTCGCAGCAGCTGACACATCGGAAGCTCTCGCCGTCGGGCTGCCACACGGCACATCGGAATGCCTCACACAGCCTGTACCGCTCCCGGTTTCTTGGACACGCGAGGGGGATATCAAGATAGCGCCCCCACCCTCGATCGTTGATCCTGATGCCACTGTGCGATCGCGTTTCATGGCTCACGCCGCCATCGCGGCGATTCGCGCGGCCACGGGCGTCTGATGGCCCAGCCGCTCGATGAGCCACTCGGTGTTGTACTGCATGATGAACTCGCCGATGATCCGGCGCGCTTCGGCGAGACTCTGGAAGCGATGGAGATAGAGGCACTGCTCCTTGAGCGTCCGCATGAATCGCTCAATGACGCCATTGCACTCGGGCTCCCCGACGTACGACGGCGTGATCGTCATCCCCAGCCACTTCACCTCGTTGATCCACGCATCGGCGATGTACTGCGGGCCCCAGTCGCAGCGGATCCGCAGGCCTCGCGCGGCGTCCTTCGCGAAGCGGCCAAACACCTGGCGCACGCCCTGACGCAGCGGCTCCAGCGCGGCCCAGCGGTCGCCGATCTTGGCGGTGTGCCAGCCCACGAGCTCATCGACGCAGTGATCGATGGCGCCGAAGAACCAACACCAGCCGTCCCCCTCGGTGTAGAAGCGCGTCGCGTCGGTGCCCCACATCTCATCTGGGCGCGTCGTCGTGATCGTGCCGGCGTGCGCCGGATCGCCATTCGGCGGTCCGAGTCGCCGGGGCGCGAGCAGGTGATGCACCCGCATCAACCGCAGGACGCGCTTGCCGCCGAGGGCGAAGCCCCGATGGGCCAGCCGCGCGCGGACCTTGCGATAGCCTTCACCGTGGAACGGGGTCGCCGCCAGCACGGCGCGGATCGCCACAACCACCTCAGCATCGCTCCACCGCGTCTTCGGCCCGCGCTTGGCCGCGCCCGGCGGCGCGCTGCCTGGCAGCACTGTTGTCTGGTAGACCGTCGAACGTGGCACACGGAAGACGGCACAGATCATCGTCAGCGGATAGCGCCGACCGGTCCCCGGGCTCACCGCGCCCCTCATCGCCGCTGCTTCTTCCACTCGTCCGTGAGCCCCCTTTTTTCGATGAGGTGCTCGGCGAGCTCCAAGCGCATCATCAGTTCGCCGATCTTGGCGCGGGCGAGCGTGAGCTCGCGCTCCTCGGGGTCACTCCGCGTCTTGAGCCCGCGGGTCCCTTGCTCGAGAAAGATCCGCTTCCAGCTCTCAAGCTCGTGGGCCGGCACTTGGCTCTCGCGCGAGACCGCATCGAGCGCCTCCCCGCGCAGGAGCCGCAAGACGAGCTCGGTTTTGCGCTGCACGCTCCAACGCTCGGGAAGGTCCACCACCTCCGCCGGTGGCGGTTCACTGCCAGGAGTCGTGGTTGGCTTTCGCGCCCTTTCCTTCATGCCTGGCCTCCTTGGCTGCCGTCATCGTAGTCCAGACGGTGTCCAAAGAAACCGGGTCCGCTTTAGG
>DATFVZ010000325.1:0-2555 GCA_035259785.1 Gemmatimonadales bacterium | reverse complement strand
CTTGTGCCGCCGCGTGGGCTGTTCGCCGCGGGCAAGTTCGACCAGTACAAGCGCGACATCCCGTATTCGACGCTCGTTCAGGCCTTTCAGAGCCTCGTCCGGCCTCTTCTCGGGAAGAGCGACACCGAGCTGAGCGGTTGGCGCGCCGCCCTGCTAGAGGCGCTGGGCCCGAACGGACGGCTCATGGTCGACATCGTTCCCGAGCTGAAGCTCATCGTCGGAGACCAGCCACCGGTCCCTGAGCTTCGGCCGCAGGACACCCCACGGCGTTTCCAGCTGGTGCTTCGGCGGTTCATCGGCGTCTTTGCCCGACCGGAGCACCCGCTGGCGCTCTTCCTCGACGACTTGCAATGGCTCGACGCGGCAACGCTCGATCTGCTGGAGGACTTGTTGACCCGGTCGGATCTGCAGCACCTCATGCTGATCGGTGCCTATCGCGACAACGAAGTCACTGCCGCCCATCCGCTGATGCGGAAGCTCGACGCCATCAAGACCGCCGGGGGAAAGATCGCGGAGATCACGCTTGCACCGCTCGCCCGAGCGCATCTCGGACAGTTAATAGCGGACGCGCTTCGCTGTGGGTCGGAGCGCGCCGCGCCGCTTGCGCAACTGGTGCATGACAAGACAGGTGGCAATCTGTTCTTCGCCATTCAGTTCATCTCTTCGCTCGCTGAAGAGGACATGCTCACCTTCGATCATGATGCCGCGGGCTGGTCCTGGGATCTCGACCGCATGCACGCCAAGGGATACACCGACAACGTGGTGGACCTGATGGTCGGGAAGCTGACCCGCCTGCCGGCCGAAACGCAGCAGGCGCTGCAGCGGCTCTCTTGTCTCGGCAACATGGCCGAGCTCACGACGCTTGTGATCGCGCTCGAGACTTCGGAGGAGCAGATCCACGCGACGCTGTGGCCGGCCGTCTATCAGGAATTGGTCGAGCGCATGAGCGGCGCCTACCGGTTCGTCCACGATCGCGTGCAGGAAGCCGCCTATGCGCTGATCCCGGAAGAGCTGCGCGACGAAGCCCACCTGCGCATCGGGCGGCTGCTCGCGGCGCACATCCCTCCCGAAAAGCGTGAAGAGGCGATCTTCGAGATCGTCAATCAGCTCAATCGCGGCGCGGCGCGCATCACGTCACAGGACGAGCGCGAGCAGCTCGCCGAGCTAAACCTGATCGCCGGCAAGCGCGCGAAGGCCTCGTCGGCCTACGTCTCCGCGCTGACGTATCTCACCGCCGGCGCGGAGCTGTTGCGCGAGGACGCGTGGGAGCGCCGTCAGGAGCTGGTCTTTGCATTGGAGCTGCACTCGTCCGACTGCGAAGTCTGTACGGGTGTTTTGCAGGCCGCCGAGGAGCGTCTCGAGGCGCTCGCGACACGCCCCGTCGGCACGGTCCAGCGATGCGCCGTGGCACAGCGTCGTGTGGATCTGTACACGATGCTTGGGGCGGGCGAGCGCGCGGTGGCGGTGGCCCTGGAATGCTTGGGGCATGTTGGTATCGACTGGCCGGCGCATCCCACCGAGGCGGAAGCGCGCGGTGAGTACGAGCGCATGCGGTCCCGACTCGGAAATCGCGCGATCGAGGATCTCGTTGACCTGCCGCTGATGCAGGATCCGGAGGCTCTGGCGACGCTGAACGTGCTCACTATCCTGAGTGCACGAGCCTTGTACACCGACGAGAATTTGCACGCGTTCAATGTCAGCAGGGCGGTCAATCTCTGCCTGGAGCACGGCAACAGCGACGCCGCACCGGTAAACTATGCGGCAATGGGCTTGGTCGCCGGCGCCCGCTTCGGCCACTACGATGAAGGTTATCGATTCGGAAAGATGGGCTGCGATCTGCTCGAACGTCGCGGATTGAACCACTTTGGGGGACGGACCTATTACCTCTTCGCGAATCTGATCCCGTGGACACGACCGTTCGGAGAAGGGATAGATGCGGCGCGCCGTGCCTTCCAGATGGCGAAAGAGCACGGTGACCCGGCATTTGCTGCACATGCCTGCCGCGCTCTCAGTTCCATTCAACTTGCCTCAGGTCACCCACTCGATCGAGTCGAGCGGGAGGCCGATCACGGAATGGAGTTCGCGCGGCAGTTCGGATTCTTTCTCGACAGGATGTCCACGCTGCTCGCGCTCGTCCGGACGCTGCGGGGAAAGACCACGACATTCGGCTCCCTCGACGATGGTCGGTTCACGGAGCGCTCGTTCGAGAAGCGCATTACGGGCCAACGCGCCTCCGCCTTCCCAGAGTGCTACTATTGGATCCGAAAACTCGAGGCGCGCTTCTTCGCCGGCGACTACTTGTCGGCAATCGAATCAGGCGAAAAGGCGGAGACTTGGTACGCCACGTCCACGGAGCTGTCACTCTTTCCCTTGGAGAAGGCGGAATGCCATTTCTATGCTGGCTTGTCTCGCGCCGCACGCTGCGAGCCCGTGGGCCCGGACCGGTACGCCAAGCATCGAGAAGCGCTTGGACAGAACGAGCGAGAGCTTCGGGCCTTGGCGGCGAAGTGTCCGCAGAACTTCGAGGATCGTGCGGCGATGGTCGGCGCGGAGAT
>DATFVZ010000324.1:0-5682 GCA_035259785.1 Gemmatimonadales bacterium | reverse complement strand
CCACGCCCCCGCCTGCGCGCCCGACGGCGGCTAAGAAAGGACCGGTCGTCGCTGGCGGCGCGGAGCGGTCGGAGCCGATCCGTTCAGTCGTCAGCGCGTCGGGGAGCGGGACTCAACAGGCGGAGAGCGGTGAATGAGCTACGACATGATGGAACTTCACTTCACAGCGCCCGGTTACCGATCAGCTAGTTCGGCAAGGCCTCAGTTTACTTTTTGAAGAAACTTGAGCGCATCGACAGCTTTGTCCTGCTCGAGTGCGGCCTTTATCTCTTCAAAAAAGCCATTGCCTCTCCTGTTTATGTACGTATTCGCCGTGCGGCGCAGGCCCGGTGATCCAGTCTTCATATACTTGATCAAGAGGCCTTTGCTCTTGGCCGAGTCGAGTCGCATCAAGGTCGGCATTCCGGCGGTTATGACGGCCTCATCCTCCTCTGCGGCGAGAATTGATATGAGTCGGTCCTCTAAGGCTGTGATCTGAGCGTCGCTCAAGTTCTCGAAGCAGTGCTGGCTATAAAACTTGACGAAGAAGTCGTCCCCGACCTTGTACCGATCGAGGATGGCGGCGAACAACTCGTTGGCGTTCGTTTTCGTCGCCATGATCGTGACCAGCGCGGCCTTCCTATCGAGGTCGTTCGTCGAGCGCAACAATGCGTCTAGCGTCGAGGTCGAAGGCGCCCCAGCCTTTTCGAGAAGCGTCTTCGCCTTCTCTCGTAGTTCGTAGTTTTGCCCAAAGGTTGGCTGGGTCGCCTCCCGAAGCATTTGTGCGTCAGCTTCAATATAGTTCTTCGCGTAACCAAACCACGGTTCGGTCTGAGGAGCCTTTTGACACGCGATAGGCACCAGCAGGATCGAAAGGAGTAGGACGTCGATGATGGTCCGACGCATTCCTCACCTTTGCCTTACATGTCGACCTGAGCTGGTAATGCGTCGTGTTCCGCGAGCATTCCGCGCCACAGGCTTGTACAGAATCGTCGGAGAGGCCGCCGACCGGTCCAGGCCGGAGCTTTCCGATCAAACACGCTGGTGATTCCCCCGAGAGCGCGAGAAGCTCTTACACCTTGTCGCGCCTCGTTCCGACCGGAAAGGCAAGAAACAGCACGCACGGGCGCTCTTCAAAAGACCATAATCCCGTTTCGCGGAAATCAGACCTATGCGGTCAGTCGCTCCTGTTGGATGCTATCCCACTCTGGAGGCGATCCGATCAGCGCGAGACTGTCGAGCCCAGAGAATAATCGTGATGAAGAACAGACACAGGACCATTACGTTGAGGGCACCTAGGAGCCCGAGCACATGGATCACAATCGCCCGAGGCTCTGTGGCCACCATGTCGAGATTCCGCATCGTGATGTAGTACGCGCCCGCGAACAGAAGCCACGCGAAGACGAAGAAGACGGTTAGCAGAATCACTAGTATGAGACGGACGCGATGTCGAGAGGTCACATTGCGGTCTGCGGGCTCACTATCCATCGCTGTTCTCTAGCTCCTCAAGTCGGCGGTAATACTGCTCAAGGTTGTCGAGCACATCTGGCGAGCCAAACAACTCCTCAGGGCAACCACGCCGAGGGCACTTGGTTCCTCGTTGACGAAGCGCTGCAGGGTGGGATGGTCGTAGCGCGCCCGGTACCTGTAGTAGCTTATCGCGGAGAGCGGGTCCGACCTCCGAGCTCCCGCCGGATTTTGACGATTCCCCAAGGCGCGATGAGGACAGTGAGGACGGCGAATACCGCGGTCTCTGCAGAATCGCGAAGGACAAGCGCACAGACGAGCGTGAGAAGAATGGGGGCAAGAGCCAAGAGACCAAACGTAAGGATGCGAAGCCGCCTGACAAAAGGCAAAAGGCGCGTCTCGGCCGTCGCACCATAACGATACCGTTGGTATCCGACGTAGTAGCCATAGGACCCGCCAAAGATGAGGATGATTATTACTGGGGTCAACAGCAGGACGGTACCGTATTGCGAGAATTTGGCGTAGTCGTGCAAAAGCCGATAGGCAAGCCATAAACTGAGGGCTGAGACGGCGATCGTGGCTGCAAGGGTCGCGGCTACCCTAAAGCGGCCGATCGGTCGCGGCGAAGACTCGGTCATTTGCATTCTCGTGGAAACCTAGGGAATGGTAGAACATCCCCAGGGGCAGGAATTGCGGTCCCGGCGACGCTGTTAATTTCGGTTATGTAGATGTCCGTGGCTAAGGGCGATCAAGCCTTCTCCGGCGACAATGACTGCGGCCGCTACCGGCACGAAGATTAGGCTAAGGCCATAAGTCGGGATCGCAGCCGTGACACCTGTTCGTCAGGGTACGAACGCGAAACCCTTCATCAAGGTGACGCTTCGCGATGCACCGACCGGTGAATCCGAAGGCGCCCGTGACGACATGAAGCGCTGCGCTCACCGTCCGATTTCCCTCGACCAGCACGAGAGAGACAACTCGTGAGCTCGTGGAAGACGACTTGGCACGAATCTCCGGATCGAGAACGCGGGATGTGGCAGTTACGCGCCTAGGTGGACCCCACGGAGCTTACTGGAGTCCGTAGCCTCCGTGACCTGGAGAGACGTGTGGCGATTACGAGCCCGAGTATCCCGCCCACAAAACTCCCGAGGAGCACCCCGAAGAACCAATCCAAGGTGCCACGAAGCCAAAGCCCTGAAAAGCCGTGAAGGATCGGAGAGACGAGAACGAAATAGATGGGCATCACGAGCCCACCGAATGCCAAGCCAAATGCAATCGAAATGATCCGGAGCGCTCTTGGCGTCTTCCCGGCCTCCTGCTGCCGGATCAAGAGCCACGTGGCCACTGCCCCGAAAATCGCCCCGCCGGGGCCCGCATAGACCACCGCGAGCGGGTAAAGAAGAAGAAACCAGACCAGGTTTCCGGGTTCCCAGTTCATCGGCGGCTGACCGAAGGCCACTAACCGAATTGAAAGGAGTCCGATCGCCACTAGAGCGACACCCAGGGCTGGGCCAATGAGCCCGCAGAAAAGGGCGAACCGCACGACGGTCGGCCACCGTCGGGGAGTCCCCGGAATCAACGCTCGCCCCCACGAAGTGACGGGGCCGTGGCCAGAGGGTTGGGATAGGTAGGCCAGCAAATTCCCACGTTAGAAGCCCAGTGCCGTCAGTCCACAGTAGTAGACAATCCCGACTGTGATTTCAGGTATGAATCGATAGCGTGCGTAGCACTCGCCGTGGGCGATCAGTCTACAGTTTCGTCTGTTCGGTTGCGGCAACGTCGCGCAGCTATGATCCCACTCAATGAGACAACCTCGCACGGCATTGGCCTCTTTGCTACTGCCAAACTGACGGCAGCAGTCTCCAGCACGACAGAGGTATCCGTCTTTGTCCTGAGTTTTAGACGCAGTTACACACCCAGCATCGTAGTACGAGCATCCGTCAGGGCCTACGGCGGCAAGGCCCAGCGGATCTGTAAGGTTGACTGGATTGTTTCGAACATACGCGTAGAGATTCATTCCTCGGCGCCGCTCGCATTCGAGCGAGTCTTCCGTGCTGAACCGTTGACTGACCGGGTTGTAGTAGCGCGCCCGATAGTAGTAGAGGCCGGCGAGGCCATCATTCTCCCGCCCGGTGAACTGAAACGCATTCGCAAAGGCCGGATTCGTCGCCGTCGCGGCCCCGAACGGATCATATGTATACTCGTCCACCACGTTGCCCGCCCCGTCGCTGGCCGCGACCGTGCTGCCTAGCGCGTCGGTGGTGAGGAAGAACGTGCCGTCGGGGTTGGTGAAGCCCAGCGTCTCGTCGATCGAGAGCGCGCGCAGATAGTTCGTCGTGCGTTGCGCCTCGACCTGTTGCGCGAGGTCGAGCCCGTCGTAGAGAAACTGCGTCGCGGCGCCATTGACGGTCTTGGCGTTGCGGCGCCCAAACGCATAGACGAAGCTGGCCGCGGTTCCCGCCTGCTCCAGGCCGATCAGGCGATCGCGCGCGTCCCACGTCAGGCTGGTGGTCGGCGAAACGCCGGTGATGGTCGTCAGGTTGCCGTTAGCGTCGTAGGTCATCTGGCTTGCGCCGAACGCGAGCTGACGATTGGCGCCGTCGTAGGTCGCGCTGGCGACGGCGGAGGGCAGTAGTGTGCGGGCAAAGCTACCGCCCACGCGCACACGGTTGCCGGCCGCGTCGTACTGATACGTCAAGTTCCCCAGAGGCCCCGCCGCGTTCTGGTAGACCAGCGCCGTCAGACGCGAGGCTTCGTCGTACTGATATTGGGTGCTCACGCCGGTGACGCCGTTGAGAAGGGTCAGGAGCGTGCGGCGGCCGGCATCGTCGTAGTCCATGCCGACCGTCTGTGTCCCCCGAACGATCTGCCTGAGGCGCGAGTTGTCGTCGTAGCCGTAGGTCGTCGGCGCGACGCCGGGCACGCTGAGCTGCGTGCGGCGCCCGAGGGCGTCATGGGCGTAGCTGATCGTGCCCAACGTGGTGCTCTGGCTGAGGACGCGATCCAGGACGTCATAGCTGCTCGTCAGAGTGCCCCCGGTCGAATCGTCGACCTGCATCAGCCGCCCGCCTCCATCATAACGATAGCTCATCCCGGAGCCGTCGGCGTAGCTCGCGGTCGTCAGCCGATTCAGCGCGTCATAGTTGAAGGTACTGATCTGGCTCTTCCGATCCGTGCGCCGCGTCAGGTTGCCGGCCAGATCGTAGACAAAGGATTCACTCCCGCCCAGTGGGTCGGTGCGCGAGGCCACGCGGTCCATCGAGTCGTAGGTATAGGACGTCGGCGGGTTGGCGCGGGCATCGGTGAGCGTCAGGAGGTTCCCGTTGCCGTCGTAAGTGAAGCTGGTGATGCCGCCTAGAGCATCGGTGATCGTCCGGACGCGATTCAGTCCATCGTAGGTGAAGCTCGTTGGACGGCCCCGGGGATCGACCTGGCGAATGCGCCGGCTGATCGCGTCGTACTCGAAGCGCGTGGTGTTGCCCAGAGGATCCGCCACCGTGGCCAGATTCCCCTGCCCATCGTAGGTGAAGACCGTCGTGTGGCCCAGCGGATCGGCAATCGTCAGCGGCTGGCCGGCGGTGTTGTACGTCAGCGTGGTGCTCTTCCGGAGCGGGTCGGTGATCGTGGTGAGGTTGCCGTCGCCATCGTAGGCAAAGTCTGTCGACGGCACCAGCTGCGTCGCGCCTTGGCTGGTCGTGATCTTGGTGATCCGGTTGGAGTTCGGCTCATACGTGAACTCGCGCTTCGTGCCCGCCGGGTCCGTGACGGTCGTGACATTGCCGAGCGCGTCGTAGGTGAAGCGCGTGACCCGCCCGAGCGGGTCCGTGGTCGCGAGGAGGAGATTGGTGTCGGTGGTGTACTCGAGCCTCGTCGTCTGCCCCAGCGCATCGGTCGTCGAAAGCGGGAAGCCGGCGCTGTTGAACCGGTGCGTGGTGGCATTGCCCCGTGGGTCGGTCACGGTGGTCGCGGTGATGTTCTGGCCCTCGACGGCATAGGTGAACGCGAACACCCCGCCGTCGGCCTGGGTTTGCCGGCTCACCCGCCCCTGCGCGTCGTACTCGTTGGTGAGATAGGGGATCGTGCGCGGGTCAGTAATGCTCACGAGCCGATGGCTCGCGTCGTAGGTGTAGCTCGTCACGCCGCTCGCGGGATCGGTCACGGTCATGAGATGCCCTTGGCTGTCGTAGGTGAAGCCGACGGAGCGGCTGAGGGGATCGGTCACCGTGGTGATGCGAC
>DATFVZ010000323.1:0-11979 GCA_035259785.1 Gemmatimonadales bacterium | reverse complement strand
GGCCGATCCATTGCGTCCTCCTCGCGTCGGCGCCACGCAGTCGAACAAGTCCACGCCCCGCTCCACCGCTGCGACGAGGTCCGCCGGAAAACCGACGCCCATAAGATAACGGGGCAGCGTCGGCGGCAGCCTCGATTCGAGAACGTCCAATGTGGCGTACATCTTGTCCTTCGGCTCTCCCACCGAAAGCCCGCCGATCGCGATGCCGGTCCACGGACCTAATTCCATGATGCGATCGAGGCATTCCGTCCGGAGCGCGGGAAGCGTTCCGCCCTGAATAATGGGCCACAGTGCCTGTTCGTGAGTCTTCAAAGCGTGGTGCCGAGTCTTGCAGCGCTCGAGCCAGCGGATCGTGCGATCGAGCGCGTCGCGCGCGGTCGCCTCGTCCGCTGCACCCGGAATGACATGATCAAAGGCCATGGCGATATCGGCACCGAGCGTTGCCTGGATCTCGACGGCCCGTTCGGGCGTCAGCTTACGCCGGCTGCCATCGATGTGACTTTGGAAGTCGACGCCGTCTTCGTCGACATTGCGAAAGCCTTCGAGCGAGAAGACCTGGAATCCGCCGGAGTCGGTGAGCAGCGGCCGTTCCCAGGCCATGAACTTGTGCAAGCCACCGAGCTGCGCGATGACATCCTCGCCCGGCCGCACGTGCAGGTGGTAGGTGTTCGCGAGCACGATCTGCGCGCCGACGGCTTTGAGATCGGCCGGTGACAAGGTACGCACCGTCGCCTGAGTGCCGACGGGCATGAAGACCGGCGTCTCGACCGTGCCGTGCGGGAGCTTGAGCGAGCCAGAGCGCGCGGAGCCGGATGTTGCGTCGATCCAGAAGTCGAACACTAACGTGCGTCGTACGACGTACGTTTACAGGATGAGCATCGCATCGCCATAAGAATAGAACCTATAGCCCTCTCTCACAGCCTCTCGATACGCGTTAATCACCCGCTCATAGCCTCCAAACGCGCATACGAGCATCAGTAACGTCGAACGCGGCAAGTGGAAGTTTGTAATCAGATGGTTGACGATCTTGAACTCGTACGGCGGCCGGATGAACAGCGCGGTCTCCCCGGCGCCCGCACGGATCAGGCCACTCGGTTCGACTAAAGACTCGAGCGCGCGCACGACGGTTGTTCCCACAGCCCACACCCCGCGCTTTTTCTGCACAGCGTGATTGATGATCTGCGCCGCGCCCGGCGTGATCTCGAACGCTTCCGCATGCATCATGTGCTGCGCGATGTCTTCGGTCTCGACAGGCTTGAACGTCCCCGGCCCCACGTGCAAATCGAGTGACGCGACGCGAATCTGGCGTGTGTGGATGTCGGCCAGGAGCTCCGGCGTGAAATGCAGGCCGGCCGTGGGCGCCGCGACGCTCCCGTCATGCGTCGCGTACACAGTCTGATAGCGCTCAATGTCAGTCGCGTCGGGTGCCCGCTGGATGTACGGCGGCAGCGGGACCTCGCCGTATTTCGCGAGTGTCGCACGCGCGTCGAGCGACCCGACAAATCGCACGCGCCGCAACCCTCCGCCAAGTATCTCGAGAATCTCGACTACGCTGTCATTGCCGAACGTCACCCGGCGGCCCGGCTTGAGCTTTCCGCCCGGGTGTCCCATCGCGAGCCACGTCCCGTCCGGCTGCTCTCGCACCATCAGCAGCTCGGCAACGTTTCCCGATTCCCGTTTCCCGTGTAGCCGCGCGGGAATCACGCGCGACGAGTTGAGCACCAGTGCGGCCCCTGCGGGAATCAGTCCCGGCAGATCTCGAAAATGGAGATGCTGCGTCGTGCCGGTCGCGCGATCGAGCACGAGCAACCGGCTCGCCGATCGATCGGGCAGGGGGTGCTGAGCGATCTGCGCGCTGGGGAGTTCGTAATCGAAATCTGAAAGGCGGGATGACATGATAGATCGAGCGTGCGACGTGCGGCGTGTGGCGCAGACACTCACCGTTCTGCGCCGCACGTCACACGCCGCACGCTAACCGTCAAAGATGCTTGCTTGTTCTGCGGATTTTGGAGGCACGAATCCAAAGTGCCGATACGCCGCCGGTGTGGCCACACGACCGCGCGGGGTGCGCGCAAGAAAGCCCTGCTGCATCAAGAACGGCTCGTACACTTCTTCGAGCGTGCCCGGATCCTCACCGACCGCCGCCGCCACCGTCTGCACGCCCACGGGACCGCCGTCGAACATCTCGATGATCGCTTTGAGAATCCGCGCGTCCATGTCGTCGAGTCCGAACTCGTCCACATCGAGTCGCTTGAGTGCTTCAGCCGCCACGGCCGACGTGATCTTGCCGCCGGCGCGTACTTGCGCGTAGTCCCGCACCCGCTTGAGCAGCCGGTTTGCGACGCGAGGAGTGCCGCGACTGCGGCGTGCGATTTCGGCGACGCCGGCGGCATCGGCTGCGACGCCGAGGATTCGGGCCGAGCGCGTGATGATCTGGGCGAGATCGTCGGGTGGATAGTAGTGCAGCCGCTCCACCAGTCCGAAGCGGGCGCGCAGCGGCGGCGTGAGCAGACCGAAGCGCGTGGTTGCGCCGATCAGGGTGAAGCGCTCGAGCTGCATCGGCAGCGTCTGCGCGTGGGGGCCATCAGCGATGCGCACGTCGACGCGATACTCCTCCATCGCGGGATAGAGGAACTCCTCCAGCGCCGGTCGCAGGCGGTGCACTTCATCTATAAAGAGGATGTCGCCGGCTTTGAGTGCGGTGAGCATCCCCACCAGGTCGCCAGGCCGCTCGAGCACGGGGCCGGACGTGGTACGGATGCTCACATCCAGCTCCTTGGCCATCAGCAAGGCGAGCGTCGTCTTGCCCAGTCCGGGCGGGCCGAAGAACAGGGCATGGTCGAGTGGCTCTTTGCGCTGCTTCGCCGCGTCAATCGCGATCTGGAGTGATTCCTTCACCTTCGCCTGCCCGACGAACTCGTCCAGTCGAGACGGCCGCAACGCGGCGTCCGTGAGCCGCTCGTTCTCGAGCGCCTCCGGCGTCGTTATTTCCGCGCGAGCCACGAGTCGGATCCCCGGCTCTTCGGCAGCGCCCGCCAGCGCACCGGACGCGTGTCGGCTTCGATGATGTGCGGCGTATGGCACTGCACGCAGAAGTCTTCCGCGCTCGTGACGCCCGCGGGCACCAGGCGGCGGTTCGTAGAACCACACCGGGCACAGATCCATTCAGCAGTGACTTCAGTGGCTGGTGGTGTCATCGGGTCGTGAGAATTTGGAGTGCGCGCCGCACGAGCGCTTCCGTTTCATCGTTGCCGTTGCCGGCGAGCACCTGGCGCACGGCGCGATCAGCTTCCACCGTCGCGTACCCGAGCCGCTCCAGCGCTTTGAGGGCCGCTTCGGCGCCGACCGGGATCGACGCGGCCGGCGCGCCCGGTGCCGCGGCAAAATCCTCGACCTTCTCGCCCAGCTCCAAGGCGAGTCGCTCGGCGGTCTTTCGCCCGATGCCGCTCACGGACGAAAGCAGGGCGATGTTCTTCTCGCGCAGCGCCCGGGCGCCGCGCTCGACACCGAGTGCGGAGAGCAGCGCAATCCCAATCTTGGGTCCGACCCCGCTGACGCTCGTCAGTCGCTGAAAAAACCGGCGTTCCCCGTCCTCGAGAAAGCCGTACAGCGCCCAACCGTCTTCGCGCACCACGAGCTCGGTCGCCAACGTCACCTCTGCGCCGACGGCGGGCAGGCGCTCCATCACGCCAAGAGGAACCACGATGTCGTAGCCGACGCCGCCCGCCGTCTCGACAATGACGCGGTCCGCGGATTTTCCCGCCAGCCGACCCCTGACATGCGCAATCATGATCGCAGAATGTAGGTGAGCGCCGCTGCGACTCCATCCGCCGCATCGGGCGGTTTCGGCGCGCTCTTCAGACGCAGCAGCTGCGCGACCATCGCCCCGACCTGATTCTTCTTTGCGCCCCCGGCCCCCACCACCGTCTTCTTGATCATCGCCGGTGCATACTGCGCGATATCGAGCCCCTCCTGTTGGGCGGCGAGCAGGATTACCCCGCGTGCATGACCGAGCACGAGGGTCGTCCGGACGTTCTTATGATAGAAAGCATCCTCGAGCGCGAGGACAGACGGCTGATGGCGCTTGATGAGCCGCGCAATTTCGAGGTGCAACTCGGCAAGTCGATGAGGCAGGGAATTGTTGCGGGCAAACCGTAAGACACCGCACTCGATGAGACGACCCATCCCGGGAGTACCGTTCCCCGTTTCAATCACGCCGTAGCCCGTGACGTGCGTGCCGGGGTCGATGCCCAGGACCCTCACGTCATCCTGTCACCGCCGCCATCGCCTCGGCGTCGATGTCGAAGTTGGAGAAGACCTTCGCCACGTCGTCCATTTCTTCGAGGCTTTCGACGAGTTGCAGCAGGCGCCTGGCGTCGCTGCCCTCGACCTTCACGGTGTTCTTGGGAACCAGCGCAATCTCCGCGCTCTGCACCGGCAGCTTCTTCGCCCTGAGCGCCTGATCGATCGCGTGGAGCTGCGCGGGCGGGGTCGTGATGACGTAGATGTCGCCCTCTTTTTCCATGTCGTCGGCGCCGGCATCCAGCGCCACTTCCATCGTGGCATCCTCGCTGGCCTTCCCATCGACGACGATCAGGCCCTTGCGATCGAACATCCACGCAACCGCGTTCGACGCGCCAAGGTTGCCGCCGTGCTTACTGAAGACGTTCCGGATCTCCGCGACTGTGCGATTCGCGTTGTCCGTGGTCGCCTGAATCAGCAGCGCCGCGCCGCCCGGACCGTACCCCTCGTACATCACTTCTTCGTATGTCACGCCCTCGAGCTCGCCCGTGCCCTTTTTGATCGCGCGGTCGATGTTGTCCCAAGGCATGTTTTCGGCTTTGGCGGCGTCGATGGCGGTGCGCAGGCGGGGATTGCCGCCGGGGTCACCGCCGCCTGCTTTCGCGGCGATCGTGATTTCCCGAATCAGACGGGTGAACACGGCGCCCCGTTTCTGATCCGTCACGGCCTTTTTTCGTTTGATCTGCTTCCACTTGCTGTGACCGGCCACTGGCAGCTCCGCGCTTGCAACCACTTCGCAACTTCGTCGTCGGCGCAACTCCTATAAAGACTGACCGCTTGCAACTTACAACTTGACCGCATGCGAGCGCCACAGGTAGGATTCCCGCCCATGTCTCGCGCCCATCATCTCGTCGTCGTACTAGCGCTGCTCGCCGCCTGCGACCGTCCCGGAGATCAGGCGCGCGACCGCGAAGCGACCGGCCGCGCGCTGAGCGGCACGCTCGCCTACCCGCGGTCTACACCGGTAACCGTCGCGGCGGGTGAGGAAGCGGCCCAGCTCACCATGACGTCGCCCGATTCTGTTGCGGTAATCGTCGCGTGGTTCCGGAACACACTGACCCTGAACGGCTGGGTCATTCAGCGCGAAACCCCCGGGACGGGGGGCTCGATGACCCTCTACGCGCAGAAGGGCGAGCGTCCGCTGTGGATTACGCTGCGGCCCAATATCGGGGCGGCGGGAACGACCTACACGATGATCGGCGAGATTCCAGCGGATTCGACGAAACGGTAAAGGCCGTGCGATTCGGCTACCGATCCGGATCCAGCATGTCCTCAAACCGCATCCAGCGTCGGTAGAAGTACAGGTCCACAAATCCCGTAGGGCCGTTGCGGTTCTTCGCGACGATTAGCTCGGTCGCACCCTCCACGCCGCCGCCCGGGCGATACATCTCCTCACGGAAAATCGACAGGATCACGTCGGCGTGCTGTTTCGGTGCGCCCAGCACGCCGTAATCGTCCAGCGTGGGCCGCGGGTCGTTCCGCTCGGGCCTAAAGCCCGGCAGCTGCGCCACGACCAGCAGCGCGACCTGCCGCGCGAGCGCCGTCGCCTTGAGGTGACGCAGGACGAGCGCCGTGTCCTCATCCTGCGTGGTGCGCGTGCTGGGCGGTGGCACGAGCTGGAGGTAATCGACGACCACCAGACCGACTTGCCGCAGCGGGTCGAGATGCTCGAAGACCGCCTCGAAATTCTCCCCCGCGAGAGGCAGGAAGGTGATTGGCAGACCGCGCAGCCGCACCGCGGCTCCTCCGACTTCCGCTCTCGACTGCTCGCTCAGTTTCGCGGTACGCAGCTCATCGACGGCAACGCATCCTTCGATCGCGAGCGCGCGCTCCATCAACCGCTCTTCGTTCATTTCTCCGGACAGATACGCGACGCCCACCGACTGCTGCGCGACGCGCAGGGCGATGCTCAGCGCAAGCGCCGACTTGCCGCTCCCGATGTCGCCCCCGAGGAGGATCAAGTCGCGCCGGCGTACGCCGCCGCCCAGCAGCTTGTCGAGCGAGCCGTACCCGGTCGGGATCGTGTCCCCCGTGATTTCGCCGGGACGCTGCGCGTCTACTTTCTCGACGAGACGGTCGAGTGAGGGGCGCTTTTCGAGCTTCCGCGCGGAGGGGGACGATGGCATGGTCTATAGATGCAATTTGGCCGTACGCGCTGCAACAGTGACGGCTTCGGCCGCCTCGCTGCCAAGGACTTCGCGCGCAGGTGCCGTGAGCTGGCTGAGCACGAGTGCGGCCGCGTGCGGCGTGGCGGTCTCGAGATGTTGGCGCGCCGCGGACAGCGCCCGGCGCAGTGGTGCCGGCAACGCGAGACTCCCCAGTCGCGACTCGAGCGCCTGCAGGCGACGCCGGTGGTTTTTCGCGCTGACGGGCGCGGGGGGGAGGAGCGCTTCGGCGGCGCGCACGACGAGCCAGAGCGCAAACAGTCCTTCACGCTGCGGGCCGCGTGCCGCTTCGGCGATCAACGTGACCAGCCGTTCTTCGGCCGGCGTGGTCGCGGGAATCGTCATGCGACAAGCCGCTCCACGGCGGCGGCGACGTGATCGGGCAGAATGTCAAGGAGGCAGCGATGGTGGCCCAGCGGGCAGCGACGCGAGCCCATGGCCGAGCACGGCCGGCAGTCGAGATCGAGCTCCACGACGCGCGCGCGCGGTGAATATGGGAAGAAGCCGAACGGCTCCACGGTTGGTCCGAACAATGCAACGACTGGTGTGCCCACGCCCGTGGCCATGTGCATCACACCGGTGTCGCCGGAAACGAGTACGGATGCACGCGCGAGGCAGGCGCCGGTCTCCTGGAGAGAGAATTCTCCCGCTGCATTCGTGACCTCGGGCCCGAGCTGGCTTACGAGTTCGCGATCATCGGCGCCACCGATTGCCACGAGCACATAGCCCATGCGCAGGAGTCTCTCGACCAGCGCCTGCCAGTGCCGAACCGGCCACCGCTTGGTGGCGTGCGCGGCGCCAGGGGCGAGAGCGGCGATGGGTTTGCCTTCTAGCCCGCGCTCGACGAGCCACCGCGTGACGCTCTCGCGTGCTGCGGGCGCCAGGAAAAATTCCGGCGGCCGTCCGTCCGGCTCAACGTCGAGAGAACGCGCGGCTTCGAAGTACCGCTCGGGAACCGGGACAGGTCTACCGTAGACGTTGATCTTGGTCGAGATCAGTGCCGTGCGAGCGAATTTGCGCTTGGAGTATCCCGACCAACGGCACCGGACCAACCAGCGTAGCGCCGTGCTGCGCAGACTGCCGTGCAGATCGAGCCCGTGGGTGGCGCCGACCGCTCGTAGCCGTCGCGCCAGATCGGTAATGCGCTCGCCGGGCTCGAGTGCGATGACCTGCATGAGATTCGGGTTCTCCATCACGAGCGGCGCCATGGCGCGCTTCGTGACGAACAAGATCTCCGCGTCGGGATGTCGGCGCTTCAACGCGCGCAGCAGGGGAGTGGTGAGAAGGACGTCGCCAATGGAGCTGAACCGGACGCAGAGAATGCGCAACACGCGGCCAATGTAGTCGCGTTGCCCGGCTTCGCCAGCGGGACTACCTTGTCTGCAATGCCACGTCCGAAGAGCATTCTCTGGGTTGACGACGAAATCGACGGCCTTGCCGCGCACCGTCGCTTTCTCGAGCAACAGGGATTTGCGGTGGCGCAGGCGGCGCACGGCGACGATGCCCTCGCCATGCTGCGGCGCCAGCCCTACAGCATCGTGCTGCTCGACGAGCAGATGCCGGGCCGGCGCGGCATCGACCTGTTGCCGGAGATCCGCGCGATCGATCCTGCTATGGCTGTCGTCATGGTGACCCAGAGTGAAGACGACACGCTGATGCGCGACGCGATCGGTATCGAGATCGACGATTATCTCGTGAAACCGGTGCACCCCCGGCAGGTCTTGTCCGTGGTGACCCGCCTGCTCGAGGGCGATCGCATCCGGCAGCAGCGCCTCGCGCGCGACTTCGTCACGCGGTTCCGCGAGCTGGAGGGACGTCGGGGCGCGACGCTCGCGTGGCGTGAGTGGATCGAGCTGGTCGCCGAGCTGGCGCGCTGGGAAGTGCGTCTCGCCGCCGCGTCGGAGCCGGGCCTGTCGGAAGCGCTGCGCACGCTGCAGGAAAGCCTGCGCAAGGATTTCCAGGCGTTCATTGCGCGGCAGTATCCCCGCTGGCTGGCCGATCCGGAGCGCGACCGGCCGCCGCTGTCGGTCGATGTCGGCGCCGAGTTTCTCGTGCCCGCGCTCAAGCGCACTGGGCGTGTGCTCTTCGTCGTGATTGATTGTCTGCGGCTCGATCAATGGGAGGTGCTGCGCGACTTGGTCACGCCGCTGTTCGATGTCGAGGAGTCTCACTACTACAGCATTCTGCCGACGGCCACACCGTTTTCCCGCAACGCCATTTTCAGCGGCCTATTCCCGATGGAGATCGCCGCCCGCCATCCCGAATGGTGGGGAGCGCCGACGGACGACGAGAGCCTCAACGCGCACGAACCGGAGCTCCTCAACGAGCAGCTCCGGGAGCTGGTGGGCGAGGCAGTCCCGGTGCGCTACGAAAAACTGTTCACCGCGGCGGACGGCTCCGATCTCTTGCGGCGGCTGCCGGCCCATCTCGCGCAGCCCGGCGTCACCGCGCTCGTATTCAACTTCATCGATCAGCTGACCCACGGGCGCTCGGAAAACGCGATTCTGTACGAGGTGGCCCGGGATGCGGATGCGTTGCGTGGATTGACGCGAACGTGGTTCGAGCGCTCGCCGGTGCTCGCGGCGCTGGAGGAAGCGGAGCGACGGAGCGTCCCGGTGCTGCTGACGACAGATCACGGCTCCATTCACTGCGATACACCGGCGACCGTTTTTGCCAAGCGCGATGCCACGGCCAATCTCCGCTACAAGTTCGGTGAGGACCTGCGTTCGGAGGATCCGGAAGCGGCGATCATGGTCGAGGATCTGAAATCGTTCGGTCTGCCGGCCAAGGGGTTGGGCGTACGACTGTTGCTCGCGACCGGTGATCGCTTCTTCGTGTATCCGACAAAGCTGCGCGAATACCAGGCGCGCTACCGCGGCGCCTTCCTCCATGGCGGAGCGACGCCGGAGGAAATGATCCTGCCGGTCGCTCTGCTCACCCCCCGTTCCGCCAAATAATGGGCCGCGGCGCTCGACTGTTGTCGCTGCTCCGTCCGTATACGTCGCTGTTCGCGGCCACGATCGCGGCGACCGTGATCTCCTCTGTGCTCGACGGATTTACGTTCGTGCTGCTGATCCCGTTCCTCCGCACGCTGTTCGGCACGGCGGCGTTGCCCGCCGAAGGAGGATCACAGGTCGAAGCGGTCCTGGACTGGATCGCCGGGCCGTTCCTGGCCGCCGGCTCGCCCGAGATCGCGCTGCGCAACGTGGTGATCGTGCTGCTCGTGGCGCTCCTGCTCAAGAATCTGACGTCCTATCTGGCGTCGATCGGCAGCGTGTCCATTCAGGAAGGCGTGGTGCGCGACCTGCGCGTGCGCCTGTTCCGCCACCTGCAGACCCTGCCGCTGGGCTACTTCCAGCGGACGCGCGGCGGCCAGATCATCGCGCGCATCATCAGCGACACCGATCAGGTCAAGACGGCGGTGAGCGCGGCGCTTGCCTCGCTGCTCCAAAACGCCGTCGTGATCATCGTGTACCTGGTCATTCTCTTCGGGCTGTCGCCACGGCTGGCGCTGCTTTCCCTGCTGCTCGCTCCCGTGTTGCTCCTGATCATTCGCCCTATGATCAACCGGCTGCGCCGCCGATCGCGCGAGCTCGCGACCGAGCGCGGCGAAGTCACGAGCCACGTCGGCGAGATGATCGCTTCGGCCAAGCTGGTACGCGCGTACGTGGCCGAAGCGTTTGAGCTGGGGCGGTTCCGTGAGCTGGCGGAGCGTTATCGGCGGCGCGTATTGCGCGCGCAGCGCTACTCGAGCCTGACGAGCCCCGTCAGCGAGGTCTTTGGCGGCGTGATGATCGTGTTGATACTCGTGGTGGGCACGCGGCTCGCGTTGGGCGCTGGCGCCTCGCTCGATCCCGCGGTGCTGATCACGTTTCTTGCCGTCAGCTTGCGACTCATGTCGCCGATCAAATCGGTGTCGAATTATCCGGCCGTCATGGCCGCCGCCGTGGCATCGGCGGAGCGCGTGTTCGAAGTGCTGGACCTACCATCCGCGGAAGGCGATCGCCCGGGCGAGACGACTGCCGAGTTCAGCGAGCGGATCGAGTTCCGCGGCGTGTCGTTCGAATACGACGCGGGTGAAGCGGTGCTGCGGGATGTCGATCTCGAGGTGGGTCGCGGTCAGATCGTCGCGATCGTCGGACCCTCCGGCGCGGGGAAGACGACGCTCGTGGATCTGCTCCCGCGCTTCTACGAGCCCACGCGCGGTGAAATACAGTTGGACGGTGTTCCTTTGACGCAGTTTACTCGTACGTCGTTACGCAAGTTGATGGGGATCGTTTCGCAGGAAACCGTGCTGCTCAACGATTCCGTGCTCGCCAACATCGCGTACGGGTTGAAAGACGTGCCGATCGAGCAGGTGCGCGCAGCGGCGCGCGCCGCCAATGCCGACGACTTCATCATGCGGCTGCCCGAAGGCTACGACACGCTGCTCGGCGAGCGCGGGACCCGGCTCAGCGGCGGGCAGCGCCAACGCATCGCCATCGCCCGCGCGCTGCTGCGCGATCCGCCCATCCTCATCCTGGATGAGGCGACGAGCGCCCTCGATACGGAGTCCGAGCGCCTCGTCCAGGAAGCCATCGACCGGTTGATGGCGCATCGCACCGTCTTCGTCATCGCGCACCGCCTCGCGACCGTGCAGCACGCCCATTTCATCGTGGTGCTCGCCGAAGGCCGGATCGTGGAGCGCGGCACGCACGGGGACCTGCTGTCCGCGGACGGCTTGTATCGCCGGCTGTACAATCTGCAGTTCAGGACCTGATGTGCTTTCCGGCTTCACCATCGTCCGCAACGCGGTCAAACTCGACTTCCCGATCATCCCCGCTATCCACTCAGTGTTGGAGGTGTGCGACGAGGTGGTCGTCAATGTCGGCAAGTCCGAGGACGACACCCGCGACCTCGTAGCCTCGATCGACGACCGCCGAGTCCGCATTCTCGACACCGAGTGGGATTTCACCAAGAAGAACATCATGCTGTCGATCGAAACGCAGCGCGCGATGGACGCGTGTCGCGGGTCGTGGGGCATCTACATCCAGGCCGATGAGGTGCTGCACGAGCGGGGCGCGCAGATCCTGAAGGCGAAGATCGCCGAGTGGGATCGTGACACCCGAGTCGAAGGACTCCTCGTCAAGTATCTGCACTTTTACGGCGGGTTCGATCGCATCGCCACCAGCCGCCGGTGGTACCGGCGGGAAGTGCGTTGCATCCGTCTCGGCCAGGATATCCGGCCGTATCAGGGCGCGCAGGGATTTCGAGTCGGCCCGGACTACCGCAAGATCCGCGCGCGGCCGACCGAGGCCGAGATGTTCCATTACGGCTGGGCGCGGCCCGCGAAAGCGATCAACGCGAAGCTCGAAATATCGAAGACGATCTATCCGTGGGCCGGCGATCGGCTCGAGAAGGAACAGGCGCGCGGGTTTCTAGAGTGGATCCCGCTGCTGCGCGACTTCACTGGCAGTCACCCGGCTGCCGCGCGGGAATGGATCGCGGAGCGGACGCACGATCCCGAGCGCGT
>DATFVZ010000322.1:0-8528 GCA_035259785.1 Gemmatimonadales bacterium | reverse complement strand
GTCCAAAACTCGTTCACTTACTACTATGCGGTGACCGCGTTCGACGTGAACTCGGTCGAGTCGGTCGGCGTGGGGAGCACGTCGCTCGAGTCGCCGCGCGCGACGAAGACCATCACGCCGCGCAAGCCGTCCGGCCAACAGTCGAGCGGGTCCATTACGGAGACGCAGGTCGTGGGATTTGACGGCAACGTCGTCCCCGCGGGTGCGGCACCGAGCCTCGATGCGGCCACCGGAGTGTGGTCAGGTCCGCAGCAGCCGACCGACGCGCTCCAGCTCGGTCTCGCCGCGTTCATTCCCGAAGTCCTGGGCAATGGCGCGCTGGTGCTGAAGGTCGATTCGATCACGCCGGGATTCGGCGACTCCGAAGGAGGGAGCGCCAACAGCGTGCCCGCGATCTATTACGTCACGGTGCAGGGCTCCGGAGCTGCGCAGAATTTCGCGGTCCCGCTCGCGACCGACTGCTGCGACATCATCAATGAGGTCACGGCGAACTTCGCCGCGACACCCATAACCACATCGAAATCGACGCGGTATGGCGGTGACTCGACGTATCAGTTGTACGGCAGCGCGACCATTTCGCAGGCGCCGCCGTGGTTCTCGGCAGGGCCGGGACGCGGCGATGCAAACGCCGATCCTGAGAATTCGTCCTACAACGGTCCGCGTTGGTTCGCCGATCCGGCGACGAGCGAAGTGGCGGATCCGAACGGGGTGAACTGCCATCCGTCGGTCGGTACGTGCGTGCGGGGGCATATGACCGGCAAGCTCAGCGCCGGCACGCTCCCGGGCGTCTCAGCACTGTGGAGCATTCAGTCCTATAACACGGTGCGGAGCCAGCCCGGCCGCCAGATCGAGACGATCACGGCGACCGTGAGTCGCGCCGCGGACATCCTCGTCAAGTGGGGCGCGAATGGCGCGATCGACTCGGTGTTCGATGAGGTGCACCGGGTCTCCGTGCCGTTCAACACGGGCATCAACGCTTCGTGGGGCATCTTGGATACGACGTCCTTCGCAGGCGTGAGTGCGGCGGCGACGGGTGACGGGAACAATGCATTGATCACCCACTCGGATATCACCTGCGTCGCCCCACTGCCTACGTTTACGGCTGCCGCGGCGACCGCCACGAGACTCTGTCATGGTACTGCCACCGCGACGCTCAGGAACAAGGCCACACTGTCGCCCGTGTCAGATAGCTCGGTCTCGAACGACGGGACCTTGGGTGTGCCGGCGACCGGCACGGGTTTCATCTTCTATCTGAACGGGAAGTTCTTCCTGATGCAGATGGCAGCGCTGCCCGCGGCGGGAACGCGCTGGCACGCGCGCTTCTATACGGGCAATATCACCGGTACAGCGGCGGATGGGGACTTTGCCTTCCAGGCCGCACCCCGCACACCGGCAATCCCCGGTTTGCGCGTTCAAGTGGCGTATGAGGGAGCGGTATTCGATCCCGCGACGACCACGACCGCTCAGCTGGCGAACGTGCACACGGTGCCCGATCCGTACTACGTGACGAACGCGCTCGAGCAGTCTCCGAACTCGAAGAAGCTGCGGTTCGTCAACCTGCCGAGCCAGGCGATCGTGCGCATCTACACGGTCAGCGGCATCCTGGTCAACGTCCTGACGTTGAATGACGTGACGGGCGGCGGTGAAGTGGAGTGGAACCTCCGCAACCGCAACAACCAGTTCGTCGCATCGGGCGTGTACTTCTATCAGGTGGAAACGCCGGACGGCAAGACCAAGACCGGCCGGTTCACCGTGGTCAACTTCGCGCAATAGCGCTCAAGAGGGAGCATCGAGATGACGCGCATGATTCGAAGCTTCAGTGGTGCCCTCGCGGCGCTGGTTTTGGTCGCGGGGCCGGCCCTTGGGCAGGTCACCCTGCCATCCGACAATACCGCATACGGCACCACCGCCGGCGAGTTCCTGCTGCTCGGCGCCGGTGCCCGCGGTCTGTCGTTGGGGGGCGCGTATGCGGCGCTCGCCACCGACATCAGCTCGCTCTACTACAACCCCGCGGGCGCGGCGCAGATTCCGCGACCGGGCGTGTCGCTGTCCACGTACAACTACGCCGTAGACACGCGCTACATCTGGGCCGGTCTCGCGCTGCCGATGGGCGGCGGCGCGCGGACCGTCGGCCTGCAGATCGGCAACTTCGGTTTTAGTGACCAGCCGGTCTACACGGTCGAAAACCCCGACGGGGACGGCACCAAATACAGCGTGTCGCAGACCTTCGTCGGCGGCACGTACGCCCAGAACTTCAGCGATCGGTTCTCCGCCGGCATGACGTTGAAGGTGATCTCCGACGCGCTGGGCAAGACCTCGGCGAATGCCTTTGCCTTGGATTTCGGGACGAACTTCCACGCGCAGGCAGGCGGGAAGCCGATCCGTGTCTCGTTCGTGATTCAGAACCTCGGCTCCGACCTGAAACACTCGGGATCGGCGCTCGATGCCACAGTTCCCCGTCCTCCGGTGCCCGGTCAGGTCGAGGTGCCGCAGGAAGAGCAGCCGGCCGAGCTGTCAACGAAGGAATGGGGACTCCCGGTGCTGTTCCGCGTGGGTGCATCGTTCGATGCGTACTCCAACGCGCAGACGCGCGTGACCGTGCTGTCGGAGTTCACGCAGCCCAACAATAACCGGGCGGGCTTCGGGGTCGGCGCGGAATTCGCGCTCAACGACATCGGTAAGAGCGGGTTCTTCTTCGCCGGCCGGGGCAGCTGGTCGTACCAGGCGGACAACAATCTCGACGCGGGATCGGGCGCCGGATTCGCGACCACGATGAGTGGTAAAGAGAATTCGGACGGCCTCGCCGCCGGGTTTGGAGTCGGATATCGTCGCCCCACCATCGAGCTCGGGTTCGATTACGCGTACCGCAGCTTGGGCTTGCTGGGCGGCACCAACATGATGTCGTTCTCGGTCTCCTGGTAAATCACGGGAGCCGGGTGAACAAGCTGTAGGAGGAGATTCTGCGGGTGTTGTGGCTGATCCTGCTGGCCGTCGCGCCCCGCGCGGCGGCCACGCAGAGCCCGTCCCCGCCTCCAGCGTCCTCCGCCCGGCCGGCGGCGTCGCGAGACGTCACGATCGGCGCGGTGCGGTCGTATCGGGGAAATCGGACGCTGATCAACGGCTTCGTGCGCGTGCCGCATGCATTGCTCGAGCCGGTGACGATCGGAGCGGGTGGGTTCGCGGAGTTTCGCCTCGATGTCGGAGTGGTAGACGCGCGCGGGAATGTGCTCGCGACTGACAGTTGGACGCGGCGCGTGCCGTGGACGGCGTCCCAGCCGCGAGGGGCGGCGAGCGTCGAGATGATGACGTTCACGGTCGACTCCGGCGCCTACGAAATCCGGGCGATCACCAAAGATTCGGCGTCGGGCCGGCAGTCGGCCGCGATGCTACCCGTGCAGGCATTCAGGACGCGGCCGCCGGTGTCGGACTTGCTGCTGGCTCCGCAAATCCGCCGCGCGGCGCCGGGGGATACGTCGACAGGGCCGGGCGAGCTGCGCAAGGGTGATCTGTTGATCACCGCTGCACCTGACTTGGCGTTGTCGCCGACGCAGGCCGCGCTGTTCTACTACTGCGAGGTCTATCGCGACAGCGCCGGCGAAGTCCCGTGGGCGCTGCGCGTGCGTGGCGAAGACGGACGCGCGATCGTGAGCACGCCGGCGACACCGGCCCCGATCGCGGTGGGTGGCGGCGTGATTACAGGCTCGGTGGACTTAGCGGGATTGCCCGCCGGGTCGTACCGGTTGGAGCTGGTGATCGGGGCCCCGGACTCGGTGACACGATCGGCTTCGTTCCGCATGGCGGGGTTCGAGGTCGAGCAGCAGATGGCTCAGCAGGCGCAGACGTCGGCCGTCGCCGGTGATGTGTTCTCGCAGATGACCGAAGCGGAGCTCGACACGCTGTTCACGCCATTGTTCTACCTGGCGCCGTCGAGTGAGCTCACCGTGTACCGCGGCCTGACGCTCGAGGGGAAGCGCCGGTTCCTCCGAGAGTTCTGGCGGCAGCGCGATCCTACGCCGGGTACGCCGGGCAACGAGCTGCAGGACGGGTTCTATCAGCGGCTGGCCGAAGCAAACCGGCGGTTCCGCGAGGGCGGCTCCGCGGAGATTCCGGGGTGGCGGACGGATCGGGGTCGCGTATTCATAGTGAACGGCGAGCCCGATGAGATCATGCGGCGGCCGGTCAACGGGCCGAGCAATCCGTGGGAAGCCTGGAAGTACACGCGGCCGCGGCCTCGGAAGTACGTGTTCTACGATCAGACAAGGCTGGGAAACTACCAGCTGATTTACACCGACGACCGCAAGGAAAAGGGCATGCCGGGCTGGGAGCGGATGGTCGGTCAAGAAGCGGTTCAGGATATCGCCAGGTTCTAGCGAGAACCATCACTTTGTCTGGAGAGCGAATATGAAGCGATTGGATTTTCGTATGGTGGGCGTGGTGCTCCTGGCGGCCGCGGTGGGGTGTAAGGGTGACCCTACGGCAAACCTCCGCACGGGCGTGAACTCGATAAGCCTGGTCCCCGATTTGATGTTCATCGACGAGGGGACGACCAAGGCATTCGAGGTCACCATCCGGGATCAACAGCTGAACCCGGTCGCCGCGCCAATCGAGGTCACGTCCGTCGATCCCGCCGTCGTCACCGTGGAACCCGATGAGTCGGTTCCGTCGGCTGACAACGCGAATTACAGCTTCATCGTGACTGCCGTCGGTGCCGGACAAACGAAGCTGGTCGCGACGTCCGGCGGTGTGAGCGATACGGCGACGGTCACCGTGTTGCCGACGTCGTTCAGCGGCACTATCACGCCCGCGGCTCCGAAGGCCGGCGATACTGTTCGAATCGCGTCCACGGCCCTTTTGAAGTTCACTGCCGGCGCAACCGTTCAGGGACCGGCGGGCACCACCGTGACGATCCTGTCGAAGACGGTCGATTTGCTGACGGTGCTTGCACCGGCTGGCACCGGGGCTTGGACGATCAACGGCGTGGACGTGACCTACGTCCCGGGACTGACGGTGGGGTTGACGACCGCGCCCATCACGACAACAGGAAGTCTGTGGGCCGCATCCAACAGCTGGCAGACGGCGCCGAATATCACGAGTCTCATTCCCGCGGTCGGTGGCGGGCCGACGCGTATGACCGTCGCTCCCGTCAGCCCGAACAACAGCGCAGTTTGCCCGGAAGCGGTGCTTCCCTTCGGGTCGTCGGGCCCGTGCATGATGTTCCGGTTCGACCTGGCCGCTGCGGCCAACGTGTCCTTCTCAACGGACTGGGATGGCACGGCCGCGACCGACATCGATGTCTATGTTTGCGCGGATTCGGTCAACTCGGCAGCGGCGTTCAACGCGAACTGCTTCGAGGACGGCGGCGCTGGAGCGACCGGCGCCAAGCCGCAGACGACCGGTCCGGGCAACGCGTACGGGGCCGGCGCACATTGGTTCGTAATCGAGCTGTACGCCGGCACAACGGCGAACACCTACGTGACCATTCGTCGTCTTCCGTAGCCACGCTGGTTCCAGCGTCACGAGCCCCGGGGGGGAACCAACCCCGGGGCTCGGTGTTTTGATGCGAGTGATGGTCCGCTGGCTCGCACTCGCATTGGTTCCCGCCGTGCTTGCTGCGCAGCATGACACGACGTTCGCCGCTGCCCGCGAAGCAAAGCTCGACAGCCTGTACGGCCCCATCGTCTACCTCATGAAAGCCGATGAGCGCGGCCGCTATGGCGGCCTTACTGTGGAAGGGAAGCGGGCCTTCCTGCGGCAATTCTGGAAGAAGCGAGACCCGACGCCCGATACGCCGGATAACGAGGCGATGACGAGCTACTACCAGCGCGTGGGAACGGTCAACCGCATGTTCCGCGAAGGTGGGGCGGCCGAAATCCCCGGGTGGCGCACAGACCGTGGTCGCATCTATCTGAAGTACGGCCCGCCGGCCGCCGTGCTCAACCGGCCGCAGCCTGGGTCGACCAATCCCTATGACGTGTGGCGCTACGAGAAAGGGCGACTGCTCAAATTCGTCTTTCTCGATCTGACCCGCTTCGGCAATTACGCGCTCATCTGGACGAACGATCCCCTCGAGAGCACGCGACCCGACTGGCGCGTGCTATTGGGCCCCGAGGCCGTCGACGACGCGATGCGGTTCTGAAGTCGTCGCGCCCGGAGCTCCGCTGCCTTCGCGCCACGACGTTGCGACCACCACCGCCGCCCAGACCGCTGTGCCCACCGCCACATGGGCCGCCTGCAAGCCCGACGGTAAGCCGAGCAGCACCGTCGCTGCGCCGATGCTCATTTGGAGCGCGATGAGCCCCGCCACAATGAACGCGGCCCGTGCGCGAGACCGAACGGCCCACACGATGGCGACGACCGCGAGTGTGTATGCGAGCAGCCGATGGATCCAGTGAATCCAGGCCAATGGGCCGGCGGTGGTCCATACCTGGCCGCTGCACAGCGGGAATCCACCACAGGCCGACGCGGCGCCGAGGTTCGCGGTGAGCGCGCCGAAGAGGACGGTGACGAAACTGAGAGGAGCCAGGAGTCGGGAGCCGGGATGTAGGGACGGACGGGAACCGGCGGCGACAATCAGGAGCGTTGCGAGCAGTAGCATTGCGGTGCCCAGGTGCAGAATTACAGTCCAGGCGGGCAGCTCGAGCTTCACCGTGATCGCACCCAGCAGGACTTGTACAACCAACAATCCAACAGCCACAAATGCTGCCGTCGGTTTTCTAACTCCGGGCGGCTGCCTGACCCCGGGCGGCAGCCCGGGGTGCCGAGCAAGAAACCATCCATACACCGCCAACCCTACAACCAAGACCGAAACCAGCGCCGCCACCAACCGGTGGCTCCACTCTATCACGGTGCCGATGTCGTCGAGTGGCGGAAAGAAATGGCCGTTGCACAGCGGCCAGTGATCGCCGCAGCCCATTCCCGATCCGGTGATGCGCACAATGCCGCCGAGGATGATCAGGAGATAAGTGCAGATGGCGGCCGACCAGGCGAGTGTTTTGAAACGTCGGGACATAGGCGGGAAATCTAATTTCCACGCGTTCCCACGCACCACGTATCACGCACCACGTATATTGCATCCCCATGTCGACCCCGATAATGCCCGCCGACCGCTGGGGCGAGCGATTAATTCGCCGGCTCGGCTTGTGGAGCGCGGTTGCCGTCTTGGTGGGCTCGACGATCGGCAGTGGGATCTTCCGCACGCCGGCCAGCGTCGCGCAACGGATCGACGACGTGCCGCTGTTCCTGCTCGCGTGGGTCGTGGGCGCGGTCGTCGTCTTGTGCGGTGCGCTCACGTACTCCGAGCTCGCCGCTGCCTTTCCTCGCTCGGGCGGCGTGTACGTGTTTGTTCGCGAGGCATTCGGGCCGCTGCCCGCATTCCTCTTTGCCTGGGCGGAGATGTGGATCATTCGGCCCGGCGCGTTCGGCGCGATCGGCATCACGGCATCGGCCTACACGCTGCGCACGCTCGGGGTAGACCCGGCGGCCGTGGCCGCCGTCGTAGGGCCCATCGAGATTCGCGCGGAGCAGGTGCTCGGCGCAGTATACATTCTGGTGGTCGGAACAGTGAACTATTTCGGCATTCACCGCGGTGCGGTACTGCAGAACCTGAGTACGGTGTTAAAGGTCAGTGCGCTGGTGCTGCTCGTTCTCGTGGGGTTCGTCCTCGGCTCACCCAGTGAGGCCACGGCGGGCAGCGTTTTCGGGCAGCGTGCGTCGGTCGGCCTGTCACCCTTCCTGCTGGCCATGGTGGCGATCCTCTGGGCGTACGATGGCTGGGCCGACCTCGCCTTCGTCGGGGGCGAAGTACAGAGCCCACAAAAAACGCTGCCACGCGCGCTGTTGATCGGCACGTCGATCGTGGTTGTACTCTACTTGGCGGCGAACCTGGTTTACCTCCATTTGATTCCGATTCAGCAGATGAAGCAGGCCGAGCTGGTGGCGGCTGACGTGGCGCGGCTGACCGTCGGGACAGCGGGAGTCATGATCGTATCCGGGGCGATCGCGGTGAGTACCTTCGGCACGTTGAACGGCTCGATGATGACCGCGCCGCGCATCTTCTTCGCTGCCGCCGAAGACGGGCTCCTTCCAAAAGCGATCGCGCGCATCGATCCGCACACCGCCGCGCCCACGGGAGCGATCGTGCTGATGACGGTGATGGGCATGATCTTTATTCTCGTTCGCACGTTCACGGCGCTCGCCGATCAGTTCATCATAGGTATCTGGCCGTTCTACGCGCTCGCGGTGGCCGGTGTGTTTGTGCTCCGGCGCACGCGCCCGCGCCTCGAGCGACCCTACAAGACGTGGGGCTATCCGGTGGTACCACTCGTGTTTCTCGCGGGGGCCCTCTTTGTGCTGGGCAATTATCTCGTCTCGGAGACCGGCGCGTTCGCTGTGGATATCGGGATCATCTTGACGGGCATTCCGGCCTACCTGTGGTGGATGCGGGCCCAGCGTCTGCGGCCATCGATCAGGCCAGAAACGGAAACGACATGACACACCGAGGGGCGCGGTCACCCGCGCCCCTCGGTCCA
>DATFVZ010000321.1:0-4636 GCA_035259785.1 Gemmatimonadales bacterium | reverse complement strand
GACGCGCGTGCTCGATCAGAGCACTGCCGAGGGCCTCTACACGGCCACATACGATCACGAACCGTGCATCCAGGTGATGCACGGCACGTTGCCCTCGCTCAAGGACGTCGTCTACCGCAACCGCGTCGCGATCGGCGTCTCCGAAGTGGCGGACGTGCGGCGTCCGCGCCTAACGGTCATCGCCGCGATCGACAATCTCGTAAAGGGTGCCGCCGGGCAGGCGATTCAAAACATGAACGTGATGCTGGGGCTCCCCGAAACCGCTGGTCTCGCATGCTAACGCAGCAAGTCCTGCGCGTCGTCAAGATCGGAGGCAACGAGCTCGACGGCCCGACCTGGGTGGCTGATTGCGCGCGTGCCCTCAAGGGGGCCGGCTCTATCGTCGTGGTGCACGGCGGCGGTCGTGCGGTCACCGAATGGTCGCAGCGGCTGGGCTTGCCCGTCGAAAAACGGGACGGCATGCGCGTGACGACGCCCGAGATCGCGGAGCTCGTTGAAATGGTGCTGAGCGGGCCGATCAACCGTGTGCTGGTGAGCGCCTTGCGTGCCGCGGGTCTCGATGCCATCGGTCTGTCGGGGGTCGACGGGGGGTTGCTGACCGCGCGGGTACGCGCTGATCTGGGTGAGGTCGGCGAGATCGTGAGCGTTCGCGGGTCTTTGCTGCAAAGCCTCCTGCTAGCGGGCTTTACGCCGGTGATCGCCCCGGTGGCGCCGACCCCAACGGCTCCGACTCGTCCGTTGAACGTCAATGCCGACCAGGCCGCGGCCGCCATAGCGGCGGCACTCGACGCGCAGGAGCTGCTGTTCGTCTCCGATGTTCCGGGTGTGACGATCGACGGTGTGACACAGCCCACCCTTGCGGCGGCGGAAATCGAGCAGATGATTGAGGGAGGCCGAGCGACGGATGGCATGGCTGCCAAGCTCCGCGCCGCCGGGCTGGCTCTCGAGGCGGGTGTCCGGGCCGTACGGATTGGCGATCTCGACATGCTCGAGGACGCTACCGCCGGCACCCGCCTGCTCGCGGCGCCTCCCGCAGTTCAACCAGCGTGACCACTCCACACACATTGGCGTCTTCGGACGCCACGGCGCTGCTTGGTGTCTACGCGCGTGTCGGCCCGATGTTCGTCGCCGGCGAGGGCTCCGAGCTGATCGCCGAGGACGGAACTCGCTACCTCGACTTTGTCGCCGGGATCGCGGTCAACGCGCTCGGCTACAACAGTCCTGTCTTTCGGGATGCGGTGCTTCGGGCGCTCGATTCGGGTCTCGTCCACGTTTCGAACCTGTATCGCACGGAGCCCGGGGAGCGGCTCGCTGCCGAGCTCACCCGGACCGTCGGTGGGCAGGCCTTCTTCTGTAATTCAGGCGCGGAAGCGAACGAGGGCGCGTTCAAGTTCGCGCGCAAATGGTCGGGCAAGACCGAGATCGTCGCCTTCAGCGGATCTTTCCACGGGCGGCTGTTCGCCTCGCTCGCGGCGACCGACCGGCCAGACTATCGGCGGCCGTTCGAGCCGCTGCTCGCGGGCGTGCAGATCGTTCCGCTCGACGATCGAGACGCTGCCGCACACGCGATAACCGATCGGACTGCGGCCGTGATCATCGAGCCGGTGCAGGGGGAGGGCGGTGTGCGTCCCGTCTCCGCCCGGTTCCTGGCATTCCTGCGCGAGTTATGCGACGAGCGAAAATGCGCGTTGATCTTCGACGAGGTGCAGTGCGGTCTGGGGCGTACGGGAACGCTGTTTGCCGCCGAGCAAACGGGTGTGGTTCCCGACATGTACACGCTCGCGAAGCCGCTGGGAGGCGGATTGCCGATGGGGGCAGTCCTCGTGAATGACCAAATCGCCGAGGCACTCGCGCCGGGCGATCACGCCACGACGTTCGGTGGTGGGCCGTTCGTCGCCAGCGTAGCGCTCGACCTTGTCCGCGCGATCGCGGATCCCGATTTTCTCGCCGCGGTTCGCGCCAAAGGCGCGCGGCTCGGCGTCGCACTTGGTGGGCTGGCGACGCGGCGCGCGCGGGTGCGCGAAGCGCGCGGTCGCGGGCTCATCTGGGGGCTCGAGCTGAACGAAGCCGCAACGCCGGTGGTTGCCGCCGCACGGGAGCGGCGGCTGCTCGTGCTGACGGCGGGGCCGACGGTCATCCGCATCGTTCCACCGCTGACCGTGACGACCGACGAGCTCGAACGCGGCGTCGCGATTCTCGACGAGGTGCTCGCGTGACCGGCGTCTCGGTAAAGCCACGATCTGCTTCGCGTCCGGAGACGACACTCCGCCCGGCGACACTCGCGGACGTCGCCGAGATGGAAAAGCTCATGGCGCCATTCGTCGCGACCGGTGATCTGCTGCCGCGGTCCAACTACGACTTGTGTCGCCACATCAAAGAGTACGTCGTCGCCGTGGCACCGGATGGCGCGATCGTCGGCACGGGAAGCCTCAAGGTGTACAGTACCTCGCTCGCCGAAATCGCAGGGCTGGCCGTGCGAAACGATCAACAGGGCCGGGGCGTGGGAAAGGCGCTCGTTGAAGCGCTGGTGCTCGACGCGCGGGCGCTTGGCCTCACGGAGGTATTCGGTCTGACTCGGAAACCGCTGTTCTTCATGCGACTTGGCTTCCGGGTCGTGGAAAAAGAGCAGTTCCCCTTGAAAGTTTGGGCAGACTGTGCCCGTTGCCCCCGCCAGCACGCTTGTGACGAGGTGGCGGTAGCGCTGACGCTTTAGCTGCAGCCCGTCTAGATTTCCCGTCCCATGCCCAACTCTCGCGTCATCTTCTGGGACGTCGATACCCAGTACGATTTCATGAAGGCAGACGGCAAGCTCTACGTGCCGGATGCCGAGCAGCTCATCCCCAATCTCCGCAAGCTCACAGACTACGCCCACGGACACGGCATTCGCATCATCGCCAGCGCCGACGACCACGTCCGTGAGCACGACGAGATCTCGGCGACGCCGGACTGGAAGAGCACCTTCCCGCCCCATTGCCTGCGCGGCACGCCGGGGCAGCGCAAGATTCCCGAAACCGGCCTACGCGACCCGCTCATCATCGAGCCGGAACGACAGGACCCCGCGGCGCTAGCGGTGCGCGTTCGCAACCATCGCGGTGACATCCTCTTCCACAAGCACCGTTTCGACGTCTTTTCCAATCCCAATGTCCTCCCCGTCCTCGACGCCGTGAATCCACACGACATCGTGCTGTACGGCGTCGCACTCGACGTCTGCGACAAGTACGCCATCGAGGGCCTACTTCAGCACCGGCCCCAGGTTCGCCTGTTTGCGGTTGTGGATGCGATGAAGCCTATAGTTCGAGATGTGGCGGAACACCTGCTGAAGGAGTGGGGCGAAGAGGGGGTGCGGCTGGTGAAGACGAGCGAAGTCGTGGTCGGCGGCCTCGTGGAAGAGCTCACGCGGGCGAGCGCATGACCTCCACCGCGTCCGTTACGACTCCACAAGCGGCCCCCGCGTTCGGCAAGTTTTTCCTTCCTGGACCGACCGACGTTCATCCCGATGTGCTCGCCGCGATGATCCACCCGATGATCCCCCACCGGTCATCCACAATGGAAAAGTTGTTGCAGGGGATGGCGCCGAAGCTGGGTTTGCTGGCCCGGACCGCCCGCCCCGTGTTCATCGGCACCACATCGGCGACCGGGTTCATGGAGATGGCCGTGCGCAACGGCGTCCGTCGGCGCGCGCTGTCTCTCGTCAACGGCGCGTTCAGCGAGCGCTTCGCCGCCATCGTGGGCGCCTGCGGCAAAGAGTGCATTCGCCTGGATGTGCCGCTGGGCTCGGCGATCGAGCCCGACATGCTCCGGGACGCGCTCAAGCGCACGCCGGTCGATGCGGTGACCGTTGTGCACTCCGAGACTTCCACCGGCGTGCTCCAGGACGTCGCAGGCTACGCGGAAGTGGTCAAGGAATTCGACGACGTCTTGCTGCTCGTCGATGCCGTGACCTCCATGGCGGGCCTGCCGGTGGAAACGGACCGCTGGGGGCTCGATTTCGTATTCACCGGCTCGCAGAAGGCCCTGGCGCTGCCTCCCGGGCTGGCGTTGGGTGTCGCGTCGGAGCGATTGGTCGCGCGCGCCCGAACTCTCGAAGAGCGTGGCGCCTATTTCGATCTCATCGGTTTCCTCGCTGCGACGACTAAGTTTCAGCCGACGAACACGCCGGCGATCTCGCTGCTCTACGCGCTCGACGTGCAGCTTGGGCGCATCGAGCAGGAAGGCGGAATCGAGGCGCGCTGGCAACGGCATGACGCCATGCGCCGCCGAGTGGAGGAGTGGGGCGCGGAGCACCGCATCAAGTTTCTGCCGCGTGAAGGCCGCCACAGCTGGACCGTATCCTGCCTGCGGCTGCCCGAGGGCAAACACGCGAAGGATGTCGTCGCGGCACTCAAGCAGCGGGGCTGGACGATCGGCGCGGGGTACGGCGCGCTCAGGGACTCGACGATCCGCATCGGCCACATGGGGGATCACACCGTGGCTGCACTCAACGAGCTGCTTCCACTGATAGCGCAAGCATTGGAATGACGCAGCCCGCCCCCCACGCCCCCTGGCGCGTGGTCGTGGCCGACCGCGTCGCGAAAAGCGGCCTCGACCTACTCGCGCAAACACCCGACATCGAAGTCGTCGACGTCGCGGGCAAGCC
>DATFVZ010000320.1:0-2314 GCA_035259785.1 Gemmatimonadales bacterium | reverse complement strand
GACGATCGCGCTGCGCATGCGCGAAACCATGGAGATGCTCACGGCCGCGGTCGCCGGCGTAGGTCTCGCCATTCTTCCCTGCTATCTCGCCGATTCAGAGCCGATGCTGGTCCGGCTGACGCCGATGGTGCTCGCGACGCGCATTGCGTCGGTCGTCTACCGCCGCGAAGCGCGGCTTTCGGCGCCGGTGCGCGCGGTGATCCAGTTCGTGCGGGAAGTCATGCACGACCACGTCGATCAGCTCGCGGGCACCCGCATCGTGAAACGCCACGCCGCATCGCCGCCGTAAGCTTTCGGTCACGACTCGCCACCGCCGATCTGGCCGAAGGCGGTGACCGTGCGATGGTGGGGTGCGGACTGTTGCGTGGTGGACTCATAGGACTTCTCCTGGTGGTTGCGTGACACGATCCGTTGCCGCTGCAACGGTCCTGCAACGGTCGATCGGCACAATCCAGGCAGAGTCAGTCGAAAGATCCGTTGCCGGAACCTCTGGGGTTTCCGGACGGTGTCACTGCGATAACTGATAAAAGGGGAACAGTGCTCGTCATGCCACTCCTATCCAACGCTGTCATCCCGCTGGCCGCCTCGCTGATACTCGTCGGCAGTGCCCATGCCCAGTTCCTGACGGGCTGGGCCCAGATGCCCGCCGCCACGTTTGCGGATGGTCCGACTTCAGGCCAGTTCGCCGCGCCCAACCCTTTTGGCACCAACGTGCCGCCCTATGCGAAGAGTCAACCGGTACAAGGTTTCTCGGGCGTGCTCGCGGGTCCACGCAAGAACGTCTTCCACTTCCTTGTCGACAACGGTTTCGGCGCTCAGAACAATTCCGCGGACGCCGTGCTGCGCGCCTACACGCTGGAAGTCAATTGGCGTACCCGCAAGGGTGGCGCCGGGACCGTCGCTCCGGCGGACTGGCACACCGGCAGAGAGCGCCCAGCGTTCGATGTTCGTACGCGCCTGCAGCTCAACGACGAACGGCGCAAGCTGACTATCCCGATCCAGGCGGACTTTGCAAACTACTACAACAATCCGGCTAATCCTCCCGTGGACGCCAGCATCCGCGCCGGCCGCCTCCTGACCGGCGCCGATTTCGACATCGAGTCCTTCCGGCGCGATCGCCAGGGTAACTACTGGTTCGGCGATGAGTTCGGCCCCTACCTGATCAAGACCGACGCGCATGGCACCGTGCTGCGCAGCGAGATCTCGATGCCGGGGGCGTTCGCGCCTCAGCACAAGGACGTGGTCGCCGGCAAGGCGGTGGCCAACCTGCCGACCTCGGGCGGTTTTGAAGGCATGGCGATCAACCGGAGCGGCACCAAGCTGTACACCTTGCTCGAGCGCACCGTTACCGGCGACCCGGACAAGACACTACGCATTGACGAATTCGACATTGCGAGCGAGACGTACACCGGCCGGCGGTTCGTCTACACCCTTGACGTCAACGGCACCAACATCGGCGACATGGTCGCAGTCGATGATCACCGCTTCGTCGTGCTGGAACGCAACGGCAGCACTGCCACCGCCCCAACCCCGGCGCCGTTCAAGAAGGTCTATTTGATCGACCTGGAAGCGGTTCCCGACGGGGGAGTCGCGCGCAAGATGGAACTGGTCGATCTGATGAAGCTCGCCGATCCGTACGACCTCAATCGGGACGGCAGCCAGACTTTCACGTTCCCCTACGTCACCATCGAAGATGTGCTCGTGCTCGATGCGCGGACACTGCTGGTGGTCAACGACAACAATTTCCCCGGTGGTGGTGGCCGCGAGCTTGCCTCGGACAACACCGAGTTTCTGCGTATCCGCCTGCCGGTGTCGCTATTTCCCGACAAGCGCGGCGACGACCGCGACGACCAAGACGAGGATTGAGGGAAGCCGTCGTACGCTTAGATTCGACCCGCAGCCGCGAGCTCCTTGCGCGCTCGCTGGATGGCCGACTCTAGGGCTGTGGCCGCATCATCCTGTTCCAAGGTCGGAAATTCCAGCATCGGCCTGTCGACCGCCCCGCCGAGCTCTACGGCCGAGACGCTGACCCTCCAGCGCTTGCGAGGATGAGCACCCGGCGCCATTGAAGCCGTTGCGCAGATGATGTGACGTCCGAACACCTCGGTTCGCTCGATGCGAGCCATGCGTAGCTCCTCTTTAGAACTGCAAGAAACGTCCGGCTTCGAGCGGCCGGCTTGCGTTTCCAGGGCGCGTAAGGATACGCGCTTCGCGATCTTCAGTCGACTGTCACATTTCAAAGCGGACACGAGCGCGCCGAAGACGCTGGAACGCCACAATCACTGCACGATGATCCGCGCCGTATGGACCGAAT
>DATFVZ010000319.1:0-28387 GCA_035259785.1 Gemmatimonadales bacterium | reverse complement strand
GATGCGACGTTTCAGACTCTCGGTGACGCCTCCCGTGCCCTCGCCCGGCGACGAGCCGAGGACATTGGTCTGCTCGAAATCGGGATGGTCAGAGTAGAGAATCAGCGGCTGGCGGCCGGTGAGTTGATGGCGCAGCACGTTGGAGAGCCGCGTGTACCACCGCTCCGCCATGCGCGCCGCCTGCGACGCGGCCTCGCCTTCTTTGTCGTAGAAGTAAACGTCGAAATGCTGTGTTTTGAGAACCCTGAAGCGGAACGTCTCGTACTGGACAGAGTTGCGTCCGAAATACTGAGCCACCGCGGTAGCAGGTGCTGCAGCGAAGAGTGCTGCACCCAGGAGCAAGTTGACCCGGATGATGGTGTTCATTTCTAGAAATACCCCCTCGCCACTGGCTGAGCCTATCCCCATCAATAAGACAGCTTCGTCGCCCTTAAGGATAGCCTGCTACAGTCTACCACAAGGTTATGAGCCGATCCATCGAATGAGCGTGTCTAACAACGCGCCGGAGACCGCGAATGGTTTCCGGCGGTATTCGGGAGACGCTTGTGACCACGGTCACGTTAACGGGTATCAGGCAGTGCCCATTTCCGGACTCACGCCATGCCTGGTACTCCTTCCATCCCCGCCCGGCTCCTCGGCTCAACAGGCGAACAGGTGTCGTGCCTGGGTATCGGCGGCTACCACCTCGGCAACGAGGATGTTGACGAGAAGTTGGCAATCCGGATCGTCCGGACCGCGATCGACGCGGGGCTCACGTTTCTGGACAACTCCTGGGACTACCACAAGGGTGTGAGCGAGAAGCGCATGGGCAAGGCGCTCCGTGACGGCTACCGCAACCGTGCCTTTGTGATGACCAAGATCGACGGCCGGTCTGCCGACGCCGCGACCAAACAGCTCGAGGACTCCCTCCGGCGGCTGCGCGTCGACTACCTCGACCTTGTCCAGCACCATGAGATCATTCGTTACGAGGACGCCAACCGCATCTTTCACAAGCAGGGCGCGCACGGCGCCCTGGAGAAGGCGCGCCAGGCGGGCAAGCTGCGCTACATCGGCTTCACGGGGCACAAAGACCCGGGCATCCACCTCTACATGCTGAAGATCGCCCAGGAACACGGGGCCCGCATGGACACCGTGCAGATGCCCCTGAACGTCATGGACGCGCATTATCGCAGCTTCGAGCAGCTGGTTCTGCCCGAGCTGGTCCGGCGCGGGATTGGCGTGCTCGGTATGAAAAGTCTGGCGTCGGGCGTCATTCTCAAATCCAGGACGGTGACGGCCGAGGAGTGTCTCCGGTACGCGCTCTCATTGCCTACGTCGGTTGTGATCACGGGGATCGACAGCTTGAAGATTCTGAAGCAGGCGATCGAAATCGTCCGCTCGTTTCGGCCGCTCAGCGAATTGGAGATGAACGCGCTGCGCGCCAAGACTAGGGAAGCCGCGGCAAGCGGCGCATACGAGCTATTCAAGACGTCGTCACTGTTCGACTCGACCGCTGAACACCCGGAGTGGCTGGGAGAAGAGCCGAAACAGCTTCAAGTAATGCTGTCGTAGCCCGGACTTGCTGTCTGCTGTCTCACGCCTCAAGTTGGCGACATGAGCGCGCAGGTTTCTGCAACAGCTGCAGCTCCCGCAGTGCTGTCGCGCGTCGCTTCGATTGATCTGATTCGCGGCGTTGTCATGGTGCTCATGGCGATCGATCACGTACGCGTGTATTCCGGACTCCCCGCCGGCGGTCCCACGGCGGGAATTTTCTTTACCCGCTGGATCACGCACTTCGTGGCACCGGCGTTCATCTTCCTCGCGGGCACCAGCGCATTTTTCTACGGCAGGAAGCACTCAGATCTGTCGCGGTTCTTGTTCAGGCGCGGGGTCTGGCTGGTCCTACTCGAGCTTACCGTCATTCGGGTCGGGTGGACGTTCAACTTCGATTTCAAGAACTACCTGTTGGCCGGTGTAATCTGGGTGATTGGCTGGTGCATGATGATCATGGCCGCGATGGTCCACATGCGGCCCCGCAACGTCGGGATCGTCGGCGTCGCCATTATCGTGGTGCACAACCTGGTCATGGGTCCGCTGATCAGCCTGCTTCCGCTCGGTGAGTCCTGGAAGGTGTTGTACATCGGTTTCTTCAACGGGCCATTGAACGGTACGCCCCTCATTGTGCTGTACTCGATCATTCCGTGGATCGGCGTGATGGCGGCAGGCTATGGATTCGGGACGGTCCTCATGCTGGAGCCGGCTCGGCGCGACCGGCTTTGCCTGCAGATTGGACTTGGTGCGACCGCGCTCTTCCTCGTGCTGCGCGGTTTCAACCTTTATGGCGATCCCCGACCCTGGGGTGCTGGGGATGACATGCCGGCACTGCTGTCATTCGTCAACACCACGAAATATCCGGCATCACTCAACTTCTTGCTGATGACCCTCGGTCCGACGATCGCGCTCATTCCCGTGCTCGAGCGCGCGCGGGGTCTCGTCGCGCAATTGCTGTCGGTGTTCGGTCGCGTGCCCTTCTTCTATTATGTACTGCACATCCCCGTCATCCACGCGCTGGCGCTGCTAGTATCGCAGATCCGGCTCGGTGCAGTGAGTCCCTGGCTGTTTGCCAATCACCCCATGGGGAGCGGGCCGGCGCCCGAGGGCTACACGTGGAGCCTTGGGTTGCTCTATCTCGTGTGGGCAGTCGCGATCATCCTGCTCTACTTCCCGAGCCGCTGGTTCGCCAACCTCAAGGCCCGACGTCAGGATTGGTGGCTCAAGTACCTCTAAAAGGCGCCGCCGCCACCGCCCCCGCCGCCCCCGCCAGAACTGCCACCACCTCCAAACCCGGATCCTCCTGAGCTACGCGGCGAGGACGACATCGTCGTTCCCGCCACGCTCGTCAGGTGCGACATGCTGCTCGAGAAGCTGCCCACGTTGAAGTGCGTGACGCTGGGCCCCACATACCACCGCGGCGGTTCGGTGTAGATCCCCTCGAACGCGCGCGCGAACTGTTTCTCCACGCCGAAGGCCATCGCGTACGGCAGGAACTTATCGAACAACTCCGGATGCCCGATGATCACGCGTTTCAGGTTCTCGGTTTCGACGCGTCGGAGGAACTCTTCGAAGCCGAGTACGTGTTCGAGGGCACGTGCCCCCGGTTCGGTGCGCGCCGGCATGATTTGAGCGAAGGAAAGGACTATGAGAGCACTGAGGATACCGGCGGCAACGAAGGGCACCGGCGTGAAAAGCAGCGCCTTGGAGAGATAGATCCCGCCGACTCCCACGAACAGCCCGATCCCGACGCCCAACGCAATCCACTTTTGCTTCACCTTGTCCGGCCGGTTCTTGTAGTAGCCGCTCAGCGTCAGCTGATCGAACACAGCGTCGCGAATTGGAGAGAGTTCCTTGTAGAACTCGTCTTTGAGCTCATCGAGGGGCACACTGTCGCCGTGGCCCGTGAAGATGCCGTCAAATACAGTCCGCTCGTGCGGCGCCAGTCCGTCGCTGGTCTTGAGCCGTTGGAACGTGTATGACGTGCCGCCGCCGAACAGACCGAGCAGCTTCGGGTTTTGGTGCTCTTCGATGCGGAGATAGCCCTTGACCGCAAGATCTACGAGTGTCGCCGTGATGTCCCGCATGTCTGCGCTGTTGTCGAGCAACGTACCGGCCTCGGCCGCCGTCATGCCGCGAGGCGGCTCGTACTGCACGGCGATGGGGCGACGTCGCGGATCAGCGCCCGAACGTCGCCATCTCCACAACGCGAAGAAAAACACCGGAATCGGGATGAGCAGGGGCCAATTGCTGCGCGCGGTTTCGAGCGTGCGCGCGGTGGCGCTCGGCGCCGTCACGACGCCCTTGTCCCATCCGACCACAACCGTCAGACCTTCGCGGAAGCCGAGCGCTTGCGGCATGACGATGCGGACCGTGTCACCACCTGTCGTTACTCTCGCGTCCCGCGCTCGCGACCCATAGACGCCATTGAACGCGATCGCACGAAGGCCGGGCGTGTTCGACGGTAGCTCGATCGTCGCCGAAGCCGCTTGGATCGGAACGTCCCACTCGTCGCCCGTGACGTTCCAGTACAACTCATCGTGCTCGTCGAAGAAGCGCAGCCCATTCGTGGCCCGATAGCGCAAGACGATTGTGCGGACCGCGTTCTGGGCGCCCGGAACCCAGATCTTGTACTTGATGTACTGCCGGTCCCGGCTGGCCTCGGTGCGCAGCTGGCGCCCCGCGTCGTCCGTGGCGCTCTGCAGTGAAAGACCGAGTCGCCAGCTCAGGCCCTGCAGGGTGTGGTAGTCGACCGGAATCGTGCGGTACAGGCCGTTCCATGATCCGACGAAGCGTGCCGTGATGGTTTCCGTGACATCGATGCTCGCATCGCGATTGATGCGAATCCGCGCATCAAAACGCTCGATAGAGTAAGACCGTTGTTGCGCCGTCAGCCCTCCGCTCACAAGCAGGAGCGCTAGCACGGCCAGCGGCACGCGCGGCACGGCGCGCTCCGCCGGGTCGTCGAGGCCAAAGAACTCGCGCGGCCCCAGCCGCATGAAACCGGCGACGATACTCGATGGGAATTGCGCGATCGCGGTGTTGAAGTCGCGCACGACCGCGTTGTAGTAGCGACGCGCGTTTTGCAGGTGGTCTTCGACATCGGTGAGCGTCTGCTGCAGGCCGGCAAAGCTCGCCGCGGCGCGCAGCTCCGGGTAGGACTCGGCGACCACCACGACGCGGTGCAGGGCGCCGCCGAGGGGATCCTCCTCGCGCGCGCGGGTGGCGGGGCCGCGCTCGGTCGCCTGCAGCGCTCGACCGCGTGCTGCAACCAGCGCCTCGAGCGTGCCGCGCTCGTAGCCGGCGTGACCTTGAACCACAGCGACGATGTTGGGAATGAGATCGTGCCGCCGCTTGAGCTGCACATCGATGTCGGACCACGCGTTGTCGCCCAGCTGCCGCAAGCGGATCAACCGGTTGAACGTGAATACTCCCCACGCGAACACGGCGACGGCGCCGATCAGCGCGATCGTCATGCTGCTACGCTAGCTCTTCGAAAGAACGGATGCGGGGATGCCCGGCGGCCTCGACGCGCGTGGAAGAGTCGCGCATGCACAGGACCGTGCGCAGGCCCGCTTCCCGCGCCGCATCGAGCTCGGCCGGGACGTCCGAGACGAACAAGACGTCGCGCGGATCTTGATGCAATGCACTCGCGATGAGCCGATAGCTCTGCGATTCCCGCTTCGGGCCGGTCTTGGTGTCGAAATAGTCGTAGAGAAACGGGGAGAGGTCGCCCGCCGTGGTATTGGCGAACAGGTTGCGCTGCGCCGGGACGCTTCCCGAAGAAAAGATCGCGATGATGATACCGTCGCGACGCCACCGCACAAAGGCGGGCCGCACGTCGTCGTAGACTTCGGCCTTGCCTCTCAGCTCGCCGCCATGATACCCCTCATCCCAGATCTTCCCCTGCAGCGATTTCAATCCGGTCGACTTCCGATCGTGGTCCATCAACCAGTACACGTAGGCTTCGACGGAGCCCAGCTCGTTGGCGTGGTCCCACGCCGTCAGTCCCGCCTGGCGGACCGGTTCGGCGAGGTGCTCGGCGCGCAGCGCCGCAATGTCCGACACGACACCGGGATCGGTGGCGTGTTGGTCGAGGTATTCCCGAACACGCGCGCGCGCGTAAGGAAACAACACCTGATGGACGAACGCGACGGGGGTGGTGGTCCCCTCGATGTCCAGGAGAATTGCGCGGGGGGCGGTAGGGGTGCTCAGCGTTGTCCTTCAGTCATGCCTTGGTTGCCAAGGGAATGTAGGTCGGCCCCATGCACACCGGCTGATAGCCCTTATCCGTGCCGCTGTTCGTGTAGTGCGGTGTCCAGCCGGACTTGTCCTGAAAGAGGCGAATCGCGCGGATATTGCGGTCGGCGCAGAGATCGAACCAGTGGTGCGTGCCGCGGGGAACGCGCAGCAAATCACCTGCTTCGACCTCAATCGCGATGACCGGTCCTTGACGCGGGTGAATATGAAACAAGCCGCGGCCGCGAATGATGAAACGTACCTCGTCTTCGTCATGCCAGTGCTCGGTGTTGAACTTGGCGAGCATTGCATCGAGGCCCGGTGTTGCCGACGTGACGTCGATGACATCCGCGGTCACGTAGCCACCACGCGCCTTGAGCTGCTCGATTTCGGGAGCGTACGCCGCGAGGACCGCCTCCGGCGGCGCATCGACGGCGACGCGCTGGTCTCCCGCCCAGCGCTCATAATCGATTCCCAGCGTCCGGAGGTAGGTCGTCACCTCGTGCTGCTCGGTAATGGTTCTCCGCTCCCCGGGGATTCTCACTGTTGCCATGTCATGCCTCGCTTTCGACCCATCGCTTCAAACAAGAACTCCAGGACCTCCATCTGCCGTTTTGCCTCGGCGACGTCGCGGCCCCACGTGTACAGCCCGTGCCGGCGAATCAGAAATCCGTGCGCCTTTGGATTGGCACGCAGCAACTGCTCTACCTCCCCCGCTGCGCTCACCCAGTCCTGCGTGTTCTCGATGATCGGGATCCACTCGCGGTGCAGGTGCGTGCCGATCCCCGCGAGCCCCTTCAATATCTCGTAGCCTTCGATCACCACGCCGCCGTCATCCGCGGCGTCCGATAGAATCGTGCTCCAGATCGAGTGCGTATGCAACACCGCTCCCGCTCCGACGCCGCGGGCACGAACCACCGCGAGATGTAGGGTCGCTTCGGCCGATGGCTTGCCCCCGCCACGAAGCGGGCGACCCGCGTCGTCAATCTGTACGATCTGGGGCGGGACGAGCAGGGCTTTATCCACGCCGCTGCCCGTAATGGCGAGCCGCAAGGGCTCGCGGCTCACTACAGCGCTGAAATTGCCGCTGGTTCCGAGTACCCAGCCGCGGGCGTAGCATTGCCGCCCGATCTCGGCAAGCTGCTGGGCGAGGGCTTCGAACGATTCTCCGGCGAGCATGTTCCTAACATATCATCTAGTCCGCAACCTCGGCGACGCGATCGAATCCGAAATCCGCAGTGAGCTGAATGCGGTAGGTCGCGCGGCGCTGCACACTCAAGGAGAAGCGCCTCCCCTGAGCTCGATCGCCCCTGCGCCCAACTTGACCGGCCAGAGCGGTGTCACCGAGATGCCCTGGATTGTTTCCTCAAATCCCTTCTCGCTGCGTGCCATCGTCGTGATTTCGGAACGCCAGATCTCTGCGTCAGGCTGAAACCGAAGCGAAGGGCTGCGGGCGAGCGACAGCTCGGGTGCGAAGATCGCATTCGCCGGCAAGTCCGAGGAATCCCACTTGTAGGCGACGTCCAGACATCCCCCGGCATCGAAGGTGAGGCGCTTTTCGAGCCGGTCGTCATGGAGGACGATGGTGATCGAGGCAGGCGCGGTGTGCACTGTGACATCCAGGTGCGCCGCGGCCCATGATCGCAGCGGTTTGTAATTGCCTTTGGCGTACTGGGCAGGAGTCACATCCGCACCGATGACGCGGTCAACCAGGATCGCGCGAGGCTCGGCATCCACAGGCGGAAGCGCTGTCAGCCGGGATGCCTTCTCGATGTCGTGGATACTTTGTGATCCGCCCGCTTTGTGATCGTGGCCGTTCCCGTGAGCCGGGGGCAGCTCGTGATACGACTCGCGACGACGCGTGAGAACGTCCGCGAGATTCGTGAGATCGTTGAAATGGGTCAGGACCTCGATTGCGCCTCCCCGGTGCGGACTCATCAGGGCCGAGAACTGCGCCGAGTGCACCCATAGCTCGCGGTAGCCGTCGTCGTCGAAGTCGAGCTCTTCATAAGCGAGCGATTCGCCCTGACGGAGCACACGCTCCGCGATCGCGAGCTGGCGCCAAATCGCGTTGCGTAAATGCGGCAGGTACAGCCCGCCGAAGACACCGTGCCAGTATGCATCGTTGCATTGCGCCCGTCCGATGGCCCGCCGAGCCTCCGCGGGATCGCCGCGGCTGCGGGACAGGGTCGAGAGTGCAAGCATCGTCTTATGCATCCGGTTCGCCTCTGCGTACTTGACGAGGAAATGGTGCCAGTGTCCTCCCCGCACGAACGGTGCCGAAGCCGCAAGGTGTTTGGGCCCCAACTCTTCCTCGAGCTTTGTGAGATCGCGCTGAGCCGCGGCGGGGAGAGACCATTTCTCCATCTCCCGGTAGGACGCCGTGCCGAGATAGGCGAGTCCGCCGGATGGCACCCGCCGGAACGCCTCCTGGGCGGTAGAAAGAACGACTTCACCGGCGGTGGTGAGCCGTTCGATCGCCTTGAGGAAGTCGGCCAACCACCCGGAGCCGTAGACCCAATCCTTCGTTCCTGGCCAGCCGCCGAACTTCTCCCCGTCGTCGGCGAGCACGGCGAGCCCGTGACCGTGGCTCTTGAGCTGGCGCAAATACGCCGCGGTTTCATCCGGCGGCCGGAAGGGAATCAGATACCGAAGTCGTTCATCGATCGCGAGCAGGCCTACACGGCGGCTGTTCGACTCGGTGAGAAACGGCCGGTGCAGCTCGTCGCTGCGAAATCCGCTCACCAGGAAATGGCGGTCATCGACGAGCGCGTACTCCACCCCGGCATCCGCGAGATCTTCTGCGAGCCCGGGGTGCCACACGCGCTCGGTGAGCCAGAGTCCGGACGCATCCACGCCAAAACGCCGCTTTAAGTATTCGCGCATCCGGCCGATCTGCTCCAGCCGGTCGAGCCTGGGGAGCGAGGCGAGAATCGGCTCGTCGAACCCGGCGAGCAGCAGCTCGACTTTCCCGTCGGCCGCCAGCTGGCCGATCATGTCGAGCCACGCGACGTCGTGCTGCTCCAGCCATTCCATCAGTGGCCCCGACACGTGAAGCGTGAGTGGAAGGAGACCTGCTGCCGTCGCGCGCTCGATGATCGGCCGATACACGTCGCGCACGTGATCCGCCATGACGTGATCGAAATTTCCCACGGGCTGATGCAAGTGCAGGCCAAAGACGAACCGCAGCGGAGACTGCGGGTGGGGTGTCTGTTTCAAGAGGGTGTCGGCTGCATGGTTTGGCGAAATACGTCGACCGCTGTGCCCGCCTCCGGGTCATTGCTCCTGGCGTCGCCCAATTTCTCGATAAAGCCGGCCTCGAGCCGCCCGCTCTCCGGACCGGCGAGGGCGATTGCGTGTGCGGCATACCGGAGGACCTGTCGCCCTTCGAGTCCGGCAAAATCATCGAAAAACCACCCGCACGACGTCATGGCGCGCAACACACCGCGCTCCATTTCGATGAGCCGCTCCGCTTTGTCGTCACCGTTCACAGCTCCGGTGGCGCCGGCGGCATCGCGGAACGGCCACGGACCGCCCGGCAACTGTGCGCCTTCCCGCTCATAGATGGCATGAACCTCGCCGGCCAGCCAGTCCACGGCCGCCCGCAGCGGGGCACGCCACTCCTGCTGCGTGTTCCCGTTGATCCGGCAGCCGCAATTCGAGCGCCAGCGCTCCACGCCGTGTGCACAGCTCCACGAGGTCGGTTCGACGAGCGTGACGGTCTCAGTCGGCGGGTGTGCCTCGAGCGCGGCCGCGAAGTTGCTCACCCTGACCTTGTCGGAATGCTCCGAACGGGAGAGGACGGTTGCCACGACTTTGTCCGCGCCCTTGTGATGATGGCCGAACGTCTCGCCGTCCACCGCGATGCTCGCGATGGCTCCGGGTGGCGTGTGCTCGAGCACTGCAGTCCAGCGGTCGGGATCTGTCTGCAGCCCGCCAAATGCGACGCCGTGAGACAGTTGACCGTCGTACGCGAACACCGCGATCGACCGACCACCGCTGAGCTCGACCTTGGCCGGCAGGCCGTGCTCGGGCGCTTTCGTGACCTGATGGGGACTGAGGACCGTGAACGCGATTCCCTCGGCGACAATGACTTCGAGCGTCTCACGATCCACTGCGGTCTCCGGGAGCCAGAACCCCACAGGATCGCGACCGAAACGCTTCTGGAAGTCGCGAATACCCCAGCGTACCTCCGTCGCCTTGTCTCGACGGCTTGCAAGCGGGAGGATGATGTGATGGTACGGCGTGGCGAGCGCGTTGCCGTGACCGAGGCGCTTCATGCTCGCACGATCGGCACGGATCACGGCGCTGTGAACGTGTCGCGCTTCCCGCTCCATCCAATCGAGCAATGTCGGCCCAAAGTCAAAGCTCATGTATTCGTAGACGGGCACGTGTACTTTCGTGCCGCCCTCGTCGATCTCGACGGAAACGAGCGGCAGGTACGTCTCCCTGGTGATCCGCACGTTCCAGTCGTGGTCGGGGGCGGCGTTGGGTTCCGCATCCACCTGTCCGGTCCACGGGTTCTCCCGCGGCGGCTGGTAGCAGTGCCCGTGGATGATGACCAGACCGTGGTCGTGCGTAGTAGTCAAGCGTCGCTACCGGCGCGCGTTCTCGCCACGTTTTGTGGCGGTGGACCGCTTGCGAGGCTTACGTCCAGCCTTGGGCTGCGGGATTGTTCAGCAGTGAGGTGGAGAACCCGGGTCTTCAACACCCCCCCTGTGCTACCGTGGCGGATCTCTGGGAAGCGCTTCCCCGACAGCCGCGGGAACGTAGTACCGCGTGACGTAAGCTTGCAGCATCTGCCGGGTGGTGAACCGCTCGAGGCTGACTGCCATCGCCGACTTCATCATATGTAGCCAAGCGATGGACCCCTTTCCAGGGATCCGATCGTAAAACGTCGGAACGATTTCCTGCTCGAGGAGACGGAACAGGTTTTCCATATCCGACTGCTCGACGTCCGCGTCGGGCGCGGGCAAGGGAATCGCCCAGCCGTTCTCCCCGGTGGATCCCTCGGCCCACCAACCATCGAGCGTGCTGAGCTGCGGAACGCCGTTGAGCGCTGCCTTCATTCCGCTCGTGCCACAGGCTTCGAGCGGTGCGCGCGGCAGATTGATCCACAGGTCCACGCCGGGTACCATGCGCTGCGCGAAATGCATCTCGTAATCCTCGAGGAACGCCACGCGCCCCTCGAACGAGGGATCCTGGGCAGACCTGAAGATGCGTTGGAGCACGCGCTTGCCTGGGTCGTCGGCGGGATGCGCTTTGCCTGCGAAGATGATCTGGACGGGGCGGCGCCAATCGGTCAGCAGTCGCCGCAGCCGTTCGGGATCGCGAAACAGGAGATCGGCGCGCTTGTACGTGGCAAAACGGCGGGCAAATCCAAGCGTCAACACGTTGGGGGAGAGGAGCGCACCGGCTCCAGCCAGCTTCGCCGGGTCTTTCCAGTAGTCCCGCCAACGTTGACGCGCCTCCTCGCGGATGTAATGCAGCAACAGGTAGCGTAGACTTTCATGCGCGGACCACAGTCGGTCGTTATCGAGCGCCTGCACGGCTGCCACTATCGCGGCAGAGTCAGCGCGTGATTCCCAATCTGGACCTAGGGATTCTGCGAGCAGATCGCGGATCGGCCGCGCCATCCAAGTCCCCAGGTGCACGCCGTTGGTGACGTGTCCGATCGGGATCTCAGCCGCCGGCTTATTGCCCCACACCCAACGCCAGATGCGTCGCGATTCTTCGCGATGCCGCGCCGATACGCCGTTCACGCGACCCGCGAGACGCAGCGACAGAACCGTCATCTCGTAGCGTGGATCGTTCGGCCCGGAGTTGCCCAGCGACATGAACTGGTCGCGGGTGATACCCATCGCGTTCCAGAACGGTCCTGTCACTTGCTCGACTTGATCCGTCGAAAAAATGTCGTGGCCCGCAGGGACTGGTGTGTGGGTTGTAAACACACTCGTCGATCGGATCTGATCCTGAGCCGCGTGAAGGGTGATGCCGGTCGCGAGCAGCTCGCGCAGTCGCTCGACGTACATGAATGCGGCGTGCCCTTCATTCGCGTGCCAGATCTCCGGGTTGCTGCCGAGCGCGCGGAGCATGCGGACTCCGCCGACGCCGAGCACCCACTCCTGGCGCAATCGCCACTCGGGCGCGCTGGTGTACAATCGCGCGGTGAGGTTGCGATCCGCGCGATCGTTGACGTCCAGGTCGGTATCGAGCAGGTACACCGGGACGCGGCCTACCATGACGCGCCACACGCCGATCTGCACTTCGCGGCCGGAAATCGTGAGCGACACCAGATAGGGATTGCCGTCGGGTCCCTTGACGCGGGCGACGGGGTTCACGGCCGGGTCGATGGGATCGTCGGAGTCGCGTTGCCAGCCGTCGAGATCGATCAGCTGATCGAAGTACCCGCCGTGATAGTAGAGGCCGACGCCGATGAGCGGGACACCGAGATCGGACGCCTCTTTGCAGTGATCTCCGGCGAGGACGCCGAGGCCGCCGGAATAGATCGGGAGGGAGCGGTGCAGCGCGAATTCCGCGGAAAAATAGGCGATGGTGCGACCGGCAAGTTCGGGATACTGGGTCGCGAACCAGGTCCCATCGCTGACCGAAAGCTGCTCAAAGCGCCGCATCACGGCGTCATAGCGCTCGAGAAAAGCGGGATCACCCGCGCGCAGCTCGAGCCGCTCCGGGTCGACCTGCCGCAGGAACTCGACGGCGTTATGCCGTGTCGCTTCCCAGAGACGGTGGTCGAGGCGGTGGAACAACTCGCGCGCATCGAGCTGCCAGCTCCACCAGAGGTTCTGGGTGAGGTCGGCGAGGCGGCTGATGCGCTCGGGGAGCGGGGAGACGGGTGGTGCTGAAGTCACAGGAGTTGGCTCGGAGGGCCCGGCAGCAGCGGCAGGCTGGCTTGGGGTGCCGGCGGCGTTAGAGAGTCGCATCGGGTGTGCAATATCTAATGAAGGACGGGCTCGTTTGCACGGGGTCCGACGTTTGTAAGGCTACGGTCAGAGCGCGCAACCTTTTCGTATGGGAGCGCGTCAAATTTGGTATCCTGGCCAAGTGACCGTCATGTCGAGAACGCCCGCTCTTGTCGTCCTTGCCACGCTCCTCGCGCCGGCCGCACTGTGCGCCCAAAACATCCATCCTGACACGCCACCGGAAGTGCGGGCCTCGCCGCTCCAGGGATCGATCACACTGAACGGTCGCCTCGACGAGCCGATCTGGCAGCTGGCGCCGGCCGCGACGGCAATGCGGCAGGCTCAACCAAAGGCGGGAGCGCCCGCGACGCAGCGCACCGAGGTGCGCTTCACGTTCGACGACGCGGCGATCTACGTCGGTGCGCGGATGTACGATGACTCCGGCGCCGCCGGCGTGCGCACGCTCCTCGCGCGGCGCGATGCCGACATCAGCAGCGATTACATCCAGGTCATCTTCGACACCTACCACGATCATATCGGCCGTCTGTTCTTCCTGGTCAATCCGTCCGGTGTGAAGCAGGACGCGAATGGTCTGGGTGGCGGAGGCGATCCGTCGTGGGATCCCGTGTGGGAAGTGGCGACCAACATCGATTCGCTGGGTTGGACCGCGGAGATGCGCATCCCGTTCTCGCAGCTCCGCTACCCGAACACATCCGAAGAGCAGATGTGGGGCTTGCAGATTTGGCGTCAAGAAAACCGATTGAACGAGCTGTCGATGTGGTCCTACTGGGCGCCCGAGGAGAGCGGTGGGCCAGCCCGGTTCGGTCATCTCAGCGGGCTCGTCATTCGCAAGGCGCCGGGACGGGCCGAGGTCATGCCGTATGTGCTGGGACAGACCGCGCGCGCCCCTGGCAACGCCGCTGATCCGTTTTACGACGCGAATGCGGTCGACGGCCGCGTCGGTGGCGACGCGATTCTGCGCGTGACGTCCAATCTCACCCTCAACGCGACGATCAATCCCGATTTCGGGCAAGTCGAAGTCGATCCCGAAGTCGTGAATCTCTCGCAGTACGAGACGTTCCTGCAGGAAAAACGACCGTTCTTCGTGGAAGGCGCTGGGTACTTCGGGTTGGGTGGGTTTAACTGCTACTTCTGCTCGAATGTGTCGAGCCTCAGCATGCTCAACACGCGTCGCATCGGTCGTGCACCACAGATCTCGCCCTGGCGTGCTGGTGTCACGCCACCCGTCGAGTATGCCGATCCGCCCCAAACGGCCGCAATCATGGGCGCGGGAAAGCTGACGGGGCGGACGCCATCGGGCTGGTCGCTGGGCGTCCTCGAAGCCGTCACCAAGCACGAACGCGCGCCAGTGCAGATGGAGGATGGCACACGCGGAACGTTTACCGTCGAGCCGCTGACCAACTACTTCACCGCGCGTGTGGCGAAGGATTTGCGAGGTGGCGCGACCCAGATCAAGGCGATGGGCACGTCGGTCTACCGCAACCTCGACGATCCGTACGTCGCGAGCCGGCTGTCCGAGCACTCCGAAGCCGGCGGGGTATCTCTCGACAGTTGGTGGAGCAAACGCACCTACCGGCTGATGGCGCAATTCGCCGCATCAAATATTCATGGCGACACGGCGGCGCTGCGGCGTATTCGCTTCGGGTCGGCGCACTACTTCCAGCGGCCCGATCGGCCCGACACGGCCGCCGCGCGCGCGCCTCGCACCGGCATGTCGGGAGTGGGGGGGTACGCGCGGATCTCGAAGGAATCGGGTCACTGGCTGTGGGAAGCGTCGACCAGCTTCCGCTCACCCGCATTCAACAACAACGACATCACGTTCTTTTCACGCGCCGACTATTGGTGGATGGGCGCCAACCTTTTCCCCCAGTGGACCAGGGCGACCAGCTGGTTTCGCCAGCTCTACTTGATCGGCGGCGTGCAACAGCAATACAACGTCGACGGCGACATGACCGATCGACAGTTGCACCTGTTCGGCCAGATGCAGACGCTGGGTTACTGGTGGCTCACGACGTTTTGGATTCACCGGCCGGACGTGTTCGATGACCGGCAAACCCGCGGCGGGCCGGTCGTCAAACGACCGGGCATCGACTACCTGGCCGCGGGCATCCAAAGCGATCAACGCAAGCGCATCGCCGGGGAACTCAATGCGGACCGCGTCTGTAATCGGGAAGGCGACTGCGATCACTCGATCAGCGTTCGGCTCCGTTTCCAACCGGCGACGAATGTCGCGCTCACCGTTGGACCCTCGATCGCGCACCAGGAAACCGGTTTCCAGTACGTCGACAGCTACGCCGATCCGACGGACGTCCTCTTCTACGGGCGTCGGTACATCTTCGCGCATCTCGAGCAGCAGAGCGTGTCGATGGACACGCGATTGAACTGGACGTTTTCGCCGGCACTCACCCTCGAGCTCTTTATGCAGCCCCTAATCGCGTCGGGGAATTACACCGGCTACAACGTGTACGCCGCGCCCCGCACGCGGGAGCGCGTGGAATACGGTCGAGACTTCGGTACCGTAACCGTCACACCGGCGGCCGATCCCGACCGCGATCCGGCCTCGATCACGGTCGACGCCGATACGCTCAACGGGGGCGCACCCAGTTACACGTTCCCCGATCCTACCTTTACCGTTCGCTCGTTACGGGGAAACGCGGTGCTACGGTGGGAGTATCGACCCGGCTCGACGCTCTACTTGGTGTGGACGCACACCAGCCAGCTTCCGGATCTGCCACGAGGGACCATCGATTTCAATGAGGATGCCAAAGCGCTGTTTCAGGGACCCGCGGAAAACATCCTGCTCGTGAAGGTCAGCTACTGGCTGGGATTCTAAGACCTACCCAGCTGTAGCTCCGGCGTTCTATCATTAGCAGGCGCATGTGCCGCTTCCTGCTGGCTGCCCTTCTCCTTAGCGGCATCTCGAATGTCACCGCCCAGAACGCGTACCAGATCGGTCAGCCCCCGGCGTGGGTCAAGGTTCGCAAACCCGATCTTACAGCCGCTCCCGTGCGGAGCGAGGGGTGGGAATACGTGCTGGTCGACCGCCAGGAGGCGGTTGATGACGCCGGCATCGGGCGGTATTGGCACACCGCCTATCGCGTGCTCGACCAAGCCGCCGTCAATGACAATTCTCAGATCGAAATAGTATTCGATCCGATCTACCAACGACTGACCCTGCACGCGGTCACGGTATGGCGCGGCGGGCGGGCCCTCAACCAGCTGAAGTCTTCAAGGATTCGCGTCGCCCAGCGCGAGACCAATCTGGAAGAGCGGATCTTCGACGGATCGCTGACGGTGGTCATCGTGCTGGAAGACGTCAGGGCTGGCGATGTCATCGAGTACAGCTTTACGCGGACAGGCAGCAATCCGGTGTTCCGCGGCCATTACATGGCCAGCTTCCAGTTTGCATACGATGCTCCTCTGGCGGAGCAGTACATGCGCCTGTTGTGGCGCCGCGAGCGACCGGTGAACCTGCGCACGTCCGGTGCCGCGCCGCAGCCCACGATCTCGGCCAATGGTGCGTTTCGCGAATACGAGTGGTTGCAGCGGAACGTGCCCGCCGTGGTGGTCGAGACAGATGTGCCCGACTGGTTCAATCCGTACGCAACAGTCCAGGTCAGCGATTTCGGCTCATGGCGCGAAGTGGCCGCATGGGGAGATTCGCTGTTCGCCGACGCCACGCTCCCGCCCGCACTGCGTCACGTGGTGGAGCAGATTCGCGCGGCGTCGGAATCGGATGAGCGCCGCGTGCTGCAAGCCCTGCGTTGGGTGCAAGACGAGATCCGTTACACCGGGGTGGAGATCGGGGTCAACTCGCATCAGCCGTATAGTCCGGCAGTCGTGATCAAGCGACGCTACGGTGACTGCAAGGACAAGGCGTTGCTCCTGATCACAATGTTGCGCGCGCTTGGCATCGATGCGCGTCCCGCGCTCGTCAGCACGACATTCGGCGGGCGCGTGGTCGATTACGCGCCTACGGCTGCGTTGTTCGATCACGTGATCGTCGAAATCGAGCTGAACGGCCGCCCATACTGGATCGACCCGACGGACGTAGATCAACGCGGCGACATTTCGGACGTCGCCGCCTACTATGGTTCGTCACTCATCCTGGGACCGTCGGCCGATTCGTTGACCTCGATACCTGACCTGCGGCCTCCCACACCGACGACCGACATTGTCGCTTCGTTCGACATCGGCGAAGTGCACGAGCCCGCGACGATGAGTGTCGAGACCAGCTATTCAGGCAGCTCTGCCAATCAGATGCGCTCGTACCTGAAACGCTCGTCACGCGAGGAGCTGCAGCAGCGGTACGTCGAGTATTATGGCAAGCTGTACCCATCGATTCGGTCCAATCAGCTCCCGGTCGTGCGGGACGACGAGGTCGGCAACGTCGTGCGGTTGGTGGAGCATTACACCATCGGGGACTTCTGGACGGGAGATTCGACCGACGGACTCGCGGGGAAGTTCGAGCCGCTCGAGTTGTCGAGCCGGGTTCCCTCTGCCACGGCGACTGGGCGGAGGATGCCGCTCGCCGTGTCGCATCCCATCCACATGCGTTACGTGATCAATGCGCGTCGCCACGGTGGCTGGGTGATTCGCAGTCGCCATGAGGACGTTGCGACGCCCGCCGCGAATTTCAAATACGGTGTGAGTACGGAAAATGACGTGCTGACACTGTCGTATGAGTACGAGACGCTTGCCGACCACGTCATGCCGGCGGCAACAACGGCGCACAGCAAAGGCGTGGCGCGGGTGGCGGACCTGCTGGCGTTCAGGGTCACTCCCCCCCAACAAGCCAACAAGGGCGCGGCACACCTCAACTGGTCGGTGTTGTTGGCCGCGGTGTTGGCGCTGGTGTTCGCATGTATGGGGGCCGTGCGCGTGTCACGCTCGAAACTCGCTCTGGCAGGGACGGCGATCCCCGTGCCCACCGCCGAGTCGAGTGATGCACGCAGAGACATCTTTCCGCCGCACGAGGAGCTGGAAGGACTGGGCGGTTGGCTGATCCTGGTCGGGATTGGCATTACGCTATCGCCGGTGCGAATCCTTGTTAACATCGTGCAGACCTTGCCGGGCTACGGCGCATCCACGTGGTCGCAGCTGACCACGCCGGGCAGTCCTTCCTATCATGCGCTCTGGGCTCCGGGACTGTTGATCGAGTTAGTCGCGAACATCACACTGTTCGTCGCCGCATGCCTGCTCGTCTATTTGTTCTACCGGAAGAAACGACAGTTTCCCATCGTCTTTGGCTGGGTCATCCTTCTTCATCTGCTCGTCCAACTAATCGACGCCCTGATCATTCGGGTCCTGCCGGTTGATGAAAAGGGGACACCAAACTGGGCGTGGGTCCTGCCTGCGGTGATCTGGGTGGTCTACATGCTGCGTTCGCGTCGCGTCCGGAACACTTTCGTCAATTGAGGTGTTAACGCGCCATGTCCATTCGAGCCGTCAAATCCATATCGCAATCCCAGCTCACACTCGAAGGCGCGGGCGTGCGTCTCCGCCGCGCGTTTGGGTTTGGGCGCACCAACGACTTCGATCCGTTCCTCCTCCTGGACGATTTCCGCAACGAGCATCCCGAAGACTATCTCCCCGGATTCCCCTGGCATCCGCATCGGGGCATCGAGACGATTACCTACGTCCTGGCAGGCAGCGTCCAGCACGGCGATAGCCTCGGCAATCGCGGCACCATGGGTGCTGGTGACGTGCAGTGGATGACCGCGGGAAGCGGCATCCTGCATCAAGAAATGCCCAAAGGCGACGAGCGCGGCCGGATGCATGGCTTCCAGTTGTGGGCCAATCTGCCCAGGACGCTCAAGATGACGGAGCCCCGGTATCAGGACATTCACGCCAAGGAGATTCCCGAAGTCGTCGATGACGACGGCACGCGCGTCCGTGTGGTCGCCGGCGAGTTCTGGGGGAAGAGGGGGCCGGTCGAGGGCGTTGCCGCCGATCCGCGCTATCTCGACATCTGGATTCCGCCGCGCGTGCGCAAGACGATTCCGGTTGAAGCATCGCGCCACGCGTTCGCTTACATCTTCGATGGCGGCGGCACTTTCCGCGATGCGTCGACGCCGCAGGGTGTGCAGACCGATCGCGTGTCCGCGGGCGGCCGCGACGCGGGAAGCGAGACCGCGACGGAAACGGGGAATCGGTCGCTGGTGCTGTTCGATTCGGGCGACGAGATCACCGTGCAAGCCGGCGAACAGGGAATGCGCTTCCTACTCGTGTCGGGCCAACCGCTCGAGGAGCCGGTCGCCTGGCAGGGACCGATCGTCATGAACACGCCAGAGGAGCTGCAACAGGCCTACGACGAGCTGCGTCGCGGGACTTTTATCAGGCGGTGATGTCGGGTTGGTTGTCTAACGGCTTGCAGCCTGGACGCCGATCAACGCCTGCTCCCGGCCCGCCATCGTGACCGGAGGCCTCGCCGATTGTCCCTTCTGATCCGCCGGATTCGTCGCCGCAAGCGCTAGCGGGTGTTGTTTAGGGGCGGTTATCGTTACGCCGCCCTATGTGGACCTTTCTCCGCCGTATCAGCCTGACGCAGTGGATTATCATCGGCATGATCGTGGGCACGTTCGTCGGTTGGGCGTGGCCGGACTTCGGCATGTCGCTCCGTCCCCTCTCGACCACGTTCCTGCGGATGATCAAGTCGATCATCGTCCCGATCATTTTCGGGACGCTGGTCATCGGCATCGCGGGCCACGGCGACGACATGAAGCGCGTCGGCCGGCTGGCCTTCAAGTCGCTCGTCTACTTCGAAGTCGTCACCACCCTGGCATTGTTCATCGGGTTGTTCGCCGTGAACCTCGTCAAACCGGGTGTGGGCGTCCCGTTGCCACCTCCTGCGGAAGGATCGCCCGTACCCGGCGGAGGGCAACCGACGTTCGCCAGCGTGCTCGAGCACATCGTCCCGCAGAGCTTCTTTGAGGCCGCGGTCACGAATCAGGTGCTGCAGATCGTGTTTTTCTCGGTGCTCTTCGCGGTTGGCTTGTCGCAGGTGCGGGGCAGACCCAAAGAAGCGATGCTCGGGTTCTGCGAGGGTCTCGCCGAGACGATGTTCAAGTTCACCGCAATCGTGATGAAGTTCGCGCCGATCGGAATCGGAGCGGCGATCGCGTTCACGGTGGGCCACGGCGGCCTGCACGTTCTCAAGAACCTCGGCCTGCTGGTCCTGACCCTCTATGCCGCGCTGGTTGTCTTTGGTCTCGTCGTGCTGCTGCCCGTTGCCCGCCTGGCTCGCGTTCCACTCCGGCCGTTCCTCAGCGCCGTGAAGGAACCGGCGCTGATCGCGTTTTCGACGACGTCCTCCGAGGCAGCGCTCCCCAAGGCGATGGAACGCATGGAAGCCATCGGCGTGCCGCGACGGATCGTGGCGTTTGTGATGCCGACCGGCTACTCGTTCAACCTCGACGGCAGCACACTCTATCTCGCGGTCGCGTCCATCTTCGCGGCTCAGGCCGCCGGCGTGCACCTGTCGCTCGGCCAGCAGCTCCTGATGATGCTGACCCTGATGGTGACAACCAAAGGCGTAGCCGCCGTGCCGCGGGCGTCGCTCGTCATTCTCGCGGGGACGTTGGCGACGTTCCACCTTCCGCTCGAAGCAATCGCAGTGATCCTGGGCGTGGACGAGCTGATGGACATGGCGCGCACGACGGTCAACCTGGTCGGGAATTGCCTCGCGACGGTCGTGATGGGTCGCTGGGAGGGCGAGTTCGACGACCGCAAGGCCCAGGCATACGTACAGCAACGACCGGCAGTCGCCGCGTAGCAAACCAAAAACTCCGCCACTCGTATATTCACCGCGTGGATCAGGCCCTGGTCGAAATCCCGTCCGATCTGCAGGCCGCGCTCGCGGACCGCTACACGTTGCGCCGCGTGCTCGGCCGCGGCGGCATGGCGACGGTATACCTCGCCGACGACAAGAAGCACCATCGCGAGGTTGCGCTGAAGGTCCTGCTTCCCGGGCTGGCAGCGTACCTCGGTGTCGAGCGGTTTCTCAAAGAAATCCAGATCGCCGCGCGGCTGACCCACCCGCACATTCTCGCGCTGCACGACTCCGGCGAAGCGGGTGGCTTCCTTTATTACGTCATGCCCTACATCGAGGGCGCTTCGCTGCGCCAGCAACTCGAGGCGAGGGAAGAGCGGCGCCTTTCCCAACACGACGTCTTCGCGATTGCCGAGCCGGTTGCCGATGCACTCTCCTACGCGCATCGCATGGGTGTCCTGCATCGGGACATCAAGCCGGAGAACATTCTCTTCTCGCAGGGCCACCCGATCGTCGGTGACTTCGGCATTGCCAAGGCCGTCAGCACCGCCGGAGGGGCCAACTTGACGCGCACAGGCTTTCCGATCGGCACGCCGGGGTACATGAGCCCAGAGCAGGCGGCGGGCCTGATGGAGCTGGACGAGCGCACGGATGTCTACAGCCTTGCGGTCGTCATCTACGAGATGCTGGTCGGCGAAGTCCCCGGACGCTGGCCGACCGAAGATGCAGTGCGCGCCGGCAGGTTCCTGGAAGCGACTCCCCGGCATCGCACGCGGCTCACCTCGGTGGGGTCGAGAATCGAAGCGGCGCTGGTACGCGGATTGGCGATACGGAACGATCAACGCACGCCGACGCCCGGCGCGCTGATGGATGAGCTCATCCGTGGCGTCTCCGCCCCGCGCCGCCGGTACGACGAGAACGAAGTCCAGGAGATCGTCAAACGCGCCACCGAGCTGGAAGCGACCAACAAGACCGCCCCTGGGGCGATGACCATCGGCGGCGTGCAGGCTTTGGGCGAAGAGGTTGGTGTCGCGCCCGAGCTCGTTCGTGCGGCCGCGGAATCGTTGCGCCGGCCGACTACGACCACGCCGACGCCACCCGCCAACAAGGTCAATCCGTGGATTTCAGGTCCGACACGGCTCGTGTTGGAGCGGATCGTGGATGGAGAGCTGCCCGAGTCGGAGTACGAGACGCTGGTCGATGAGATCCGGCAGATGATGCAGGACGCCGGCCAAGTCAGTCAGTTCGGCCGTTCGTTCACCTGGACAACGGTCCGCGGTGGGGCGAACACCGGCGTGCGGCGCAATCTGGAAATTACGGTTTCCATCCGTGGCGGCCGCACCCGGATCACGGTGCACGAGAATCTTGCCCAGGTGATCGGGGGCGTTTACGGCGGAATCGGCGGAGGAATGGGAGGCGGCGGCCTGGGCCCGATAATGGGAATCTTCGCGGGTGCTCTTGAGCTCCACGCGGCTGCGCTTGCGATCGTTCCTATCTGGCTGGGCATCACGTACGGGACCGCTCGGTACGTCTATCGGCGCATAACGCGAAAGAAAGCCGCTGAGCTGACGGCGCTTGTCGACCGACTGGCCGAAGTCACTGCCGGGCTCGTGGTTTTTCCGCAGAGACTTAAACCCTGACTTAGTCCACTCCAGCGGGCGGGCGATCCAACACGGAGCGGTTCACGAATACACTTCGTGAGCAACCCGAACCTCCGCGGCGCTCAAGGCCTTTCAGGATAGCGCGGCAAACGCGCCAATTGCTGCAATGACGAGGCCTAGGGCGATCTTCATGGCCGCAGCGGCGGCGCGCCCGACGACGGCGCCCCATCCGGCACGGGTCGCCACGCCCGCCTGGCGGGAAGCGCTGTACTCGAACAGCGCGGCGCCGATGAACGAGCCGATGAATGCTCCAATGACACTCCCGACAATGGCGATCGGAACGCCGATGACCGCACCGATCAGGCCGCCGATCAGCGCTCCCCACCCTGACCGGCTCGATCCACCGTATCGCTTCGCGAAGCGAAACCCGAGCCAGCTCTCGATGACCTCACCGAGCACTGCGATGGCAAGCACGATGCCGATGACGAGCGCGCTCACCGTGCGAAAGTCCGTCAGCCAGCCGTAGGCAAGAATGCCTACGACCATCACCCACAGCCCGGGCAGTCCGAGCGGGATCAGACACAAACCGATCACGCAGAGACCAATGAGCAGGATTAACGCGAGAGTATCCACGCAGACTCCAAGACGAGATTCGCTGCCGTTGCGATTCGATCTAGCAAACTCGTGAATTTTGTCATATTCTCGCCCCCCCCCCCCAAAAAGGGGCTGAACGTCCATTGCCTGAGTCTCAAGAGGAACTGCCTCGGTTGCCTCAAGTCGGCGAGCCACTGATCCTTGTGGATGGCCGTCGCTTCACGTTTGGCGAGATTCAAGATGGCGTTCGCGGGTGGTGGTTTGTCGCCACTGCGAACGAGGGCAGCAGTACGCTACAAGGGAATCTGCAGCTCGAGTGGGATGCGCAAGCTGACGCCTGGCGGCCCGTCGGATCGGGCGTGCCGACCACCCCTCCCTCGCTGCGAACGCCCTCTCAACCGGGAGTGCGTCAGGTAGATTAGCGGTTATTACACCGAGCAGGTCTCGCGGGTAGATTCGGATCATGGCACCGTCGCGCAGGAAGGGAGACGCGAAGGGAAGTGGAAAGGGCGACGGCCGGAAGTCGTCGACGCCGGCCCCGCCTGAGTCGATCGCCTCGCTTGTCGTTGCCCCGGTCTCCAGTCAACGCCTCGAGAGTCAACGCCTCGAGGACGTCGCCCCCGAAGCAGTTCGTCAGCCATCGCTGCCGTTTACGGTAGTCTGCGTGGGTGCATCGGCGGGTGGGCTCGAAGCATTCACGCAACTACTCGAGGCAATGCCGACGAACACCGGCATGGCGTTCGTGCTCGTCTCCCACCTTTCGCCGTCCCACGCCAGTCACCTCGCGGAGATTCTATCGCGGGCGACGCGCATGCCCGTAAACGAAGTCAAAGACGAACCCAAGGTCCAGCCCAATCGCGTCTATGTCATCCCCCCGGATCGCAGCATGGTCATCTCGGGCGGGGTGCTCAAGCTGCTGCCGCGGCGCGAAGTCCGGGGGCAGCACCATCCGATCGATCTCTTCCTCGAGTCCCTCGCCGAGGACCAACAGAACAAATCGATCGCGGTGATCTTGTCGGGGACGGGCAGTGATGGAACGATCGGCCTCGACGAGATCAAAGCCGCGGGGGGCATCACCTTTGCGCAGGACCAATCCGCGGCCTACGAAGGGATGCCGCGGAGCGCCACGATGGGGGGATCGGTCGATTTCGTCCTGCCGCCCGCCGGCATTGCGCATGAGTTGTCGGAGATCGCGCGCCATGCGTACGTCGCGCCGCAAGGCCCCCCGCTGGCGCAGCCGCCGCCGGCCGAGACGCCGCACTTCACGAAGATCCTCAATCTACTGCACCAAACGATGGGTGTGGATTTCAGCCACTACAAGTTCACCACCCTCAATCGCCGCATCGCTCGGCGGATGGCATTGCACAGGCTCGACGCGCTCGCCGAGTACGCCGAGTTTCTGCGGTCCCGGCCTCCTGAGATCGAAGCGCTGTTTCAGGATATTCTGATCAACGTGACGTCGTTCTTCCGCGACGCGGAGTCGTTCGATCTCCTGAAGACCAAGCTGTTTCCGCGCATCACCGCGGAACATGCTGCCGGCGACGCGCTCCGCATGTGGGTGGTGGGCTGCTCGACCGGCGAGGAAGCGTATTCGCTCGCGATCATGTTTTCCGAGTACATGGAGCGCGAAGGGCGAGTCTGGCCGGTGCAAATCTTCGCCACCGACTTGAACGGCGCCGGCGTCGAACGCGCGCGGGGCGGACTCTATCCCAAGAGCATCTCGGAGCGCGTCTCACCGGAGCGGCTGCGGCGCTATTTCTACGAGGTGGACGGCAAGTATCGGGTGGCGAAGTCCATTCGCGACATGTGCGTCTTTGCCAAGCACAACATCGCCGCCGATCCACCATTTTCGCGCATGGACCTCATCAGCTGCCGCAACCTGCTCATCTATCTCGAGCCGGTCCTGCAACAGCACCTGATGCCGATCCTCCACTACGCCCTGAAGCCCAGCGGCTTCCTGTGGCTCGGCGCGTCGGAAACCACCGGACCGTTCCGCGAGCTGTTCGAGACGGAGGACTCCAAGCATCGGTTCTACGTCAGGAAGGCGAACACCACCCGGATGCCCGTGCCGCTGATCCTGACCCGCGGGCCCGGCGAGCGGCGCACACCGGCGGAGATGCCGGCGGTTCAGGGACGGCGCGGCGAGGACGTGCAGCGCGAGGCGGATCGCATCCTGCTGGCGCGCTATACGCCCCCGGGCGTCCTGGTGACCGACGACCTCGAGATCCTCCAATTCCGTGGTGATACGGGGCCCTACCTTGCCCCCGTGTCCGGGCGCGCGTCGCTCAACTTGCTGAAAATGACGCGGGAAGGTCTGCTCCTGCCGGTGCGCACCGCAATCACACGCGCCAAACGGGAAGCGAGTGCGATCCGGAAAGACGGGGTCCGCGTCAAATCGAACGGCGGCTGGCGACTCGTAGACGTCGAGGTGGTGCCGGTCAAGATGACGCGGACGGGCCGTGACTGTTACCTGGTCTTGTTCCATGAGCCGCAGGTTTCGCCCGAGCGACTGCCAAAAGAGCCGCCCAGCGACGGCGAGGTGGAACAAGAGACGAAACAGATCAAGCAGGAGCTGCTCGCCACCAAGGAATACCTGCAATCGGTGATCGAGCAGCAAGAGGCAGCCAACGAGGAGCTGCAGTCCGCCAATGAAGAGGTGCAGTCGGCCAACGAAGAGCTGCAGAGCATCAACGAAGAGATCGAGACGTCCAAGGAAGAGATCCAGTCGAGCAACGAGGAGCTGGCGACGGTCAACGAAGAGCTCCAGACGCGCAATGCCGAGCTGGGGCAGAGCAACAACGACCTGATGAATCTCCTCGCGAGCGTGCAGATGGCGATCGTGATGCTCGGCGCCGATCTACGGATCCGACGCTTCACGCCGATGGCGGAGAAGATGCTGAACCTCATCGCGACGGACGTCGGACGGCCGATCACCGACATCAAACTCAATGTCGACGTCCCCGATCTCGAGCAGATCCTCGTGGAAGTCCTCGAGACGGTGCAGCCGTACCAGCGCGAGGTGCAGGACAAGAACGGGCGCTGGCACTCGCTGCGGGTGCGCCCGTACCGCACGCTCGACAACCGTATCGACGGGGCGGTGGTCGTCCTCGTCGACATCGATTCGTTGAAGCGCACTGAGAACTCGCTGCGAGCCAGTGAAGAGCGGCTGCGCATCACGTACGACCGGGCCCCGGTCGGCATCTTCGAGACCGATCTGGACGGGCGTTTCTTGCGTATGAACGACCGTTTCTGTGAGCTGACCGGCCGCTCGCGCGACTCGCTGCTGTCGCTGCGTTCCCAGGACATCACGCATCCGGATGACCTTGCGGCTGAGGTCGAGGCCTTCGACCGGATTCGCACGCGCGTGGTTCCCTCGGTGCGTGGGGAAAAGCGCTACGTGCGCGAGGACGGACAGACCGTATGGGTCGAGCTGCACCGCTTCACGATCGCCGATGCGGAGGGGCAACCGTCATTCACCGTCGGTATCGCCGAGGACATCAGCGAGCGCAAGGAAACCGAGACGACGCTGCGCCGGCGGGAAGCGCGCTTCCGGGCCCTGATGAACAGCGCGCCGGTGCTCATTTGGGTCAGCGGCCTCGAAGGCATGGAGTACGTGAACCAGGCCTACCTCGAATTCGTCGGCGTCGAATCGCAGGAGGTCCTGGGCAATGCGTGGACCTACTTCGTGCATCCGGACGACCGCGAGGACTACCTCGCGGCCTACGATCGGGCGCGGACCGCCTTGCAGCCGTTCGAGCAGCAGTACCGGCTCCGCCGCGCCGACGGGGAATACCGTTGGATGATGGCGGTGGCCCTGCCGCAGTTCGGCGCGGCTGGAAAACTCTCGGGATATACGGGGGCCACCTTCGACATCTCCACCCTCAAGGAGGCCGAGGAAGGCCTCCGTACCGCGGATCAGCGCAAGGACGAATTCATCGCGATGCTGGCGCATGAGCTGCGAAACCCGCTCGCGCCGATCACGAACGTGGTCCAGATGCTCAGGTCGGCCAATCTCGATACGGGGACGCTCGATTGGGCCCATCAGGTGCTGGACCGGCAGCTCCGCAATGTGGGTCGCATGGTGAACGACTTACTGGACGTTTCCCGTGTCAGCCATGGGAAGGTTCAGCTCCAGCGCGAGCGTGTGGATCTCAACGAGCTCATTAGCCGCGTCATCGATACAGTCCGGCCCACGATCGAGGCAGGCCAAAAACAGGTTACCGTCGAGCTTCCCACGTCGCCCGTCGTCCTGTTTGCCGATCCGGTGCGGATCGAACAGGTGATTGGGAACCTGGTGCACAACGCGCTCAAGTTCACGGCGCAGGGCGGGCATATCGCGGTGCGCGCGACGACGGACGGGGCCGTGAGCGGGGACGGGGGCGGGGGCAAGGAAGTCATCATCACTGTTCGGGATGACGGTGACGGCATGTCGCCCGAAGCGTTGCCGCGCGTGTTCGATCTCTTTATGCAAGGCAACGCGTCGCTGGACCGAGCGCAGGGAGGATTGGGAATCGGTCTTACCTTGGTGCGCGGGCTTGTGGAATTGCACGGCGGCAAGGTCGAGGCAACGAGTGATGGAACCGGGTTGGGCAGTGAGTTCACCGTGCGGTTACCGCTGGTCGAGGTGCCCGCGATTGCTCCCCGACAGCTCGTGAAGCGGGGCGACAGTGGTCCCAAAAACATTCTCATTATCGACGACAACGTGGATGCCGCGAATGCGCTCGCCGCATTGCTGCGACACGACAAGCATACCGTGAGCGTGGCCCATTCGGGTGTACAAGGCATGGAGATTGCGAATCGACTACGTCCCGAGGTTGCGTTGGTCGACCTGGGGATGCCCGGCATGAACGGCTTCGTGGTCGCGGAGCGGCTGCGCGCCGCTGGTCACACCGACATGCTCCTTGTCGCAGTCAGCGGCTACAGCGGCGAAGTGCCGCGGAAACGCGCCCGCGATGCCGGCTTCGACGAATACGTTATCAAACCGTTCGACGCGCAGGCGTTCGAAGAGCTCCTGAACCGCCAGGCTAGCAGTCCTCGCTCGTCCAGCTGAGGCGGCTTGCTTGCCCTGATCGTCGTTCTCGCCCAGGTGGCGATTCCGCCGCCGCGCGGCTACGTCAACGATTTCGCCGGCGTACTCGACTCCGCATCGATCGCGCGCATGGACGCGGTCATCGCGGAGGTACGCAACACCACGCGGGGCGAAATCGCCGTTGTCACCCTAGCCGATGTCGGCGGCCGTCCGGCGAGCGAAGTAGCGGTGCGGATCGGCCGCCAGTGGGGGGTCGGGGCGGCCGCGGAGGCGGGCGATCGCGCCAAGAACCTGGGTGTCGTCGTGCTCCTGGTGCCGCGCAAAGATCACCAGCCGGGCACGGGCGACATTTTCATCGCGACGGGGCGAGGAGCCGAAGGCTTTCTCACCGACGCGAGCGTGGGACGCATTCGCGACGCGATGCTGCCATTCCTGGCGCAGGAACAGTACGGCGCCGGGTTGTCGCTGGCCGTCGATCTCATCGCCCAGGCGTTCGGCCAGGAGTTCGGCGTGACGCTCACCACTCCGGAATACGTGCGCCCGCCGCCCACCACGCCTCAACGCCCGATCCCGATCGGATTCATCATCATCGTTGTCGTCCTGCTGATCATTCTGAGTCGCGGCCGGATCTTCTTGCTGCCATACCTTCTGAGCGGCCGGGGCAGCGGCTGGAGCGGCGGCC
>DATFVZ010000318.1:0-2063 GCA_035259785.1 Gemmatimonadales bacterium | reverse complement strand
GTCCAGCGCGAGGAGGTCCTCTCCACGCGATTCGGCGACGGCCCACACGTCGCCGTTGAGGTGCAATGGCGTCTGACCGCCGCCGCGCTTCTGGCGGTTCCGGCCGACCGCGTAATCGATCAGGATCCGGCGCATCGCCTGGGCGGCGACGGCGAGGTAGTGTGAGCGATTCTGCCACTTTATCCGATTCAACTTACGCAACTCGAGCCAGGCCTCGTGCACGAGGGCGGTTGCGCTGAGCGTGTGGCTGGTACGCTCCTCCCGGAGCTTCCGGGCGGCGATCCGCCGCAGCTCGTCATAGACGAGCGGAAAAATCTCGTCCATCGACGGACCTCACAAAGAAGTTGGCAACAGCCATGATACGGTGGAGGCCTCCGCCATCTATAGCCGTTTTTCTTCAACAACAGGCTCACGAGAAGCGCCGGCGGTCGACGTTCTATGGACGAGCCGGGAGCTGAAACGTTCCTGATTCACCTGTCGGGTAGGGGAAGGAATGCACATTCGCCAAGTCGATGCACACGGTCTACGGGGCCTCGATTGGCAGCGTCACCACGGTCTCGCCGGACAAAAAGCGACCGCGATCTCGGACGCAATAGATCCGCACGCGCTCCGCCCCGTGGTATTCGAATGCAGGGGGCCAGTCGACCCGACCCAGCCCATTGGCCTGCGCGAAGTGCTGCCGAAACAGTGGTGCTTCCCACTCCTCGAGCAGGATATAGGGGAGGTAACCCTTCGACTCCAGGAGCGTGACGGTTGCGTCGAGGCGATCGTCAGCTATTAAGTCCCAACGGGCAGTCAGCACGTTGCCATGCCACCGCAAACTGCCGCTCTGAATCATCGACAGCACCACGGCGCGAGGCGGGAGTGCGGTCCCGAGGCGCACGCCGATCGTTCGGTATCGTTGTTCGGCGCGCTGAATCCCGAGGATGTCCAGCCGAGCTCCAACGTTCACATCCCATGCGACCAGAACCGTGCAGACGGCAAGCAGCGAGACGCCGCGCCACGCTGTCGGCATCGTCGCGATCGCGCGCAGCAACACGATACTGACCAGAATGAATAGAAGCGGCAGCGCCGGCAGAAGGAATCGCGCAAATGGCCAACCGTCGAACACGAGATAGAAGGCGTATGACAGTACAACCGCGACGCAAAAGATTGACATCAAGACGACGACGCGCACGGGCTTTGCCAATGGCGCGAACGCGGCCAGCAACAGTACCGGCGAATGTAAATCCAGCATCCACCGCGTGTACCGACTCAAATTGGGTCGCCAGTGATCACGGCCGAAAAATTGCTCGAGCGGTCCATATCCCGACGCGAACGGCGATCCGTAGAGAGAGGCGTTGACGGCGCTCATCGTCATGCAGCCGGCGGCGAGGGCGGCCACAAACAACAGCACGCGATTGCCCCGCGGCGCGGACGAAGCGATCACTGGCAACAGCACGACGGCGACGGGAGCGAGATTGGGACGGGTCAGAACGGCTGCTGCGACGCAGGCGCCCGCTCCGAAGGCACTCCACGGGCCGGGCACGAGAGCCATCGCCCAGGCAGTCGTCCACCACGCAGCGGCCGGAATGTCGCTCATCGGCTCCAACGTGTGGAACACGAACAACGGGCTGAAGGCCACGAGCAGCGCGGCGATCAAGCCGGTGCGAGCGTCGGCTACACGCAGGCCAATCAGATACGTCGTCCAAATCGTGAGCCCACCGAGGAGGGGCACGACCAGGTATACCGCCTCGCGCCCCGCGATCCGCTGCGCGGCCGCCATAAATAGCGGCAGACCTGGCGGATAGATCGGCACGAGAGCGTCGCGCGTCGCCGCTATCGCATAGCCGAGCGGCGCCACCGCCCCGCCAATCTCATTCGCCAGCGGTGCCAATGGATCCGGTGCGACGAGGCGGCGCTCTGCCCACAACTGTGCTTCCGAAACGTAGCCGAACGCGTCGGCGCCGCCGGCGGCCCGGACGCCAAACACGGATGCTGCGACGATCGATGCGACGGCGAGTGCGCACGCGGTTCGCGCGGAGTACCGCTGAATCTGATCCCAAGATGTGGTCGCGGCGTCA
>DATFVZ010000317.1:0-7512 GCA_035259785.1 Gemmatimonadales bacterium | reverse complement strand
TTCCAGTCCGTCCCGCCGCTCGAGCGCCGTCCGGATGCCGGCGCGCGCCTGCGCGACCACCCGCTCCGCTGTCGCGATCTGCTCATCCAGCGTCCGGACTTCGGGTTCCAACGCTTTCAGGCGGGCGTCGCAGTTGAGGATTGCAATGTCCTTGTCCTGCAGCGCCAACAACGCTTCAAGGTCCGGGTGCACCCTTCCTCCTTGCGTGCTCGATAATCTTCCATGTGGGACGTTTAGCATTTCGCTCATTCGCCAATGCTTTCTTTTCGAGAGTCAATCGCGCCTTGTCCGATTCGGGCGCGAGATCGATTTCCTGCTGTTTGCGAACGATTTCCCGATCAAGCCTGCGCGCCTCAAGCCAATTCACGGAGCGGTCGAACATGAGATCGGGTTGCTCGTTTCCCAGCCCCTCTGCCTGCAACGCCTCATACGCGCGTGCCGCCGTTTCATCGAGCAGGTCCGGAGCGTCGTCAGCCAGTGCCTCAAAGAGTGCTCGATAGATCGGGTACTCGAAGTCTTCGGCGTCCACGGCTTCGGTGACCCTGGAAAGCCACGGCGCGCCCGAGATCATGAGCATGAGGAGCGATTTCTCAGCATTGGAAGGCAGGGCGGTAGCCGCAGGGGACGGTAGCGGACGGTAGGGGGCGGTAGACGTTTCTTTGGGATCGACTTCCCGCTGCAACACATCCTTCCGTATCCCCGCCACTTCGGCAACTCGAGAGATATACAGATCGCGCGTGATTGGATCGGCCGCGGCTCTCATCGTAGGCAATAGGCGGTCAAGCGCTCGCCTTCTGCCAGGCAGGCTCCCGAAGAAGCCTTTGCGTTCAAGGATTTGAATCTTACGCTCGAGCACATCGACCGAGTCTTTGAGCGCCTGCTCCAGCGCACCCGCTCCCTTGTGCTGGACCAGCGTGTCGGGGTCTTCTCCGTCAGGGAGCGACGCGACGCTGACGCGGAGCTTGTGGCGCAGTAGTACATCTCCGGCGCGGAACGTCGCGCGGAGGCCTGGCTCGTCCGAATCGTAGAGCAGCACGACATGTGGGGTGTGGCGCTGCAGCAGGGCCGCCTGATCGTCGGTGAGACCGGTGCCGAGGGGCGCGACGACCTCCTCGAAGCCGGCGAGCGACAGCCGCAGCACGTCGAATTGTCCCTCCACGAGGATCGCGCGCTCCGCCTTGCGGGTCGCGTGCCGCGCGACGTGCAGGTTGTACAGCAGTTGCCCCTTATGGAAAATCGGCGTCTCCGGCGAGTTCAAGTATTTCGGCTCGCCTTCACCGAGTATTCTCCCACTAAATGCAACCACTCTCGACCTGAGATCATGAATCGGAAACAGCAAACGCCCCCGAAAGCGCGGAACCTTAGAGCCATCATCTCGTTTAACGATCAATCCCGCCTCCAGCAACACCTCTTCCCGCAGCCCCAATCCTTTCATCGCATCCAGAAACGCGGTGCCACGGGGCGCGAACCCGAGGGCGTGGACCTGGGCTTGCTCCATCGTGACGTGCCGCGATTCGAGGTATTTGCGCGCCGGCTCAGCTTCCGGGCTCTCGCGGAGCTGGCGTGCAAACCAGTCGGCTGCCGTGGCGACGGCCGCGAACAGCGGCTCGCGGGGATCGGGGCCGCTCGGACCGGTGCGCTCGGGAATGGTGATCCCAGCGCGCCGCGCGACTTCACGCACCGCGGTCGGGTAGTCCATGCCGAGCCTCTTCATGAAGAACGTGTAGACATCGCCCGCCTCGTGGCAGACGAAGCAGTAGAACATCCCCTTCTTGGGGATGACGGCGAAGTTGCGATGGGTCCCGCCATGAAAGGGGCACGGTCCGCGGAAATCCGATCCGGTGCGTTTCAGCTCGACGTGCTCGCCGATGATTCCGACCAGGTCGGCCGCCTCGCGGACCTGCTCGATCACGTCTTCGGGGATCACGCAAACTCCGCCACGGTGACGCCGTGGCCACCCTGGTTGGCGGGCGCGAGGGCGAAGCGCTTGATCCGGGGATCGCGCTTCAAGGCCACTTGCACAAAGTCTCTCAGCGCGCCGGTGCCTTTGCCGTGGATGATCCGGAGGTACGGCAGGTCGGCAAGAACGGCGTCGTCGATAGCTCGTTGGAGCAGCGGCTCGGCTTCTTCGACAGTCAGGCCACGAAGGGAGACCTCGCTGGCGACGTCGACGGAGGTGCGTGGGGCGTCGTGCGTGGTGCGTGGAATCGATGGGGTCTGTTTCCGCCGCCGTAACTCCTCGAGATTCACCCAGCCCGACTTTTTCTCTTCCGCCTCGTCCGTTTTCTCGATCGCTTCTTCGACGATGCGACGCGCCTCCTTGGCCGTGGCCTCACTCACCGCCGCGCGCGCCTGCGCCAAGGCAGCCTCCACCGTTTTGCGAGCTTCGAGCAAGTACGCTCTCGCCCGCTCACGGGCATCCTTGTCCAGCGCCTTTTCGCGAGCCCGCAACTCCTCTTCCAGCTTCTCGAGGCCTTGCAGCTCTTGCTGATGCAAATCGAGCTGCGCCGCGCGAGTTTCAAGTTCTTTGGCACGCGTGTCCATGTCCCTGCCCCGCGCTTCGACCGACGCCAGCAACCGATCCAGCGTTCGCTCGGCGTCCGGCACCGCGCGCTCGGCTTCGCTCAAGACGTCGGCCGCAATGCCCAACCGCTTGGCAATGGCGAGTCCATACGACCGCCCAGGCACGCCTTTGAGGAGCCGATAGGTCGGCGTCAGCGTCTCAGCATCGAACTGGAGCGACGCATTCACGATCCCCACGGTCTCCGCGGCGAGCTGCTTGAGCGCGCCGAGATGCGTTGTGGCCATGGTAATCGCGCGTCGGCGCGTCAACGTCTTCAGCGTCGCCGACGCGAGCGCACCGCCCTCGGCCGGATCGGTGCCGCTGCCGATCTCGTCCAGCAACACCAGCGAGCCGGCTCCCGCGCCATCGAGGATTTCGCGCAGCGCGGCGACGTGGGCCGAAAAGGTCGACAGGCTCGCGGCGATCGACTGGCGATCGCCGATGTCGGCAAAAACGTGGGTGAACACGGGCAGCGCCGAGTGCGGTCCGATGGGCGGAATAATGCCGCTTTGCACCATCAGAACGAGGAGACCGACCGCTTTGATGAGAACGGTCTTGCCCCCCGTGTTTGGACCGGAGATGAGCACCGTGAATTCGTCGGGGAACAGCTCAAGCTCAAAGGGGATCACCGGCCTGGTCATTTCAACACTTATTGAAATGTCCTGCAGGAGCAGTGGATGACGGCCGCCCCGAATCTTGAGATGTCCGCCAATCTCGGGCACAAATCCATTCACCTCGACGGCATAACGCGCCCGCGCGCACAAGTCGTCGAACGCGATGCACATCTCCCATCCCGCGGCGATCACGTCGCGATGCGGACGGAGCAAATCGGTCAGCTCCCGGAGCACGCGCAACACTTCGCGCTGCTCGGCAGCTTCCGCCGCGCGCAGCTCGTTGCCCAGCTCGATGATCTCAGGCGGCTCGACAAAGACCGTCGCGCGCGTCGCGGATTCGTCGTGGACGATGCCGCCCACACGCGCGCGTGCCGTGCTGCGAATTGGAATCACATACCGGCCGCCGCGTACCGTCACGGCAGCGTCCGGGGCGCGCTCGGACGCATCGAGGGCACCGAGGATGGCGCCGAGTCGGTCCATGACGTGCTTGCGGGCTTCGCGGACGTGCGCTCGGGCGCGCGCCAAATCTTTCGACGCGCTGTCGAGCACCTGCCCGTCTGGCGATATCGATTTCGCGAGCGTGCTTTCGAGCTCTCTGGCGGGTGGATCGACACGGAGAGAGGCCGTGCGGCGTGCGGCGTGCGACGTGTCGAGCCGCTTGAGATCGCTTGCCACCACCCGCATCGCGGCGAGCGCAACGGTCATCTCGGCGAGCGCTAACGCGTCGAGCGCGCTACCGGGCACATTCAACAACTCGAGTGTCTGCGAAATATCCGGAACCGGCTCGGCGCGAATCGAGTCATCGGTGATGAGCAGTGCCGCCAGCTCGGCGACCTGCGCGAGACTTTCCCGAATGGGCCCGGCGTCCGTGCTGGGACGACGACCGGCGACGCGTGCCACTCCCAGGGGCCCCGCGGCATGTTGCGACACACGCGCCAGGGCCTGGGGAAACTCGAGTGTTTCTAAGACTTGGTCGATAATTCCTCGCGCACGATCTGATTGATGACTTTTCCGTCCGCGCGTCCCTTGAAGCGCGGCATGATCGCCCCCATGACCTTGCCCAGATCGTTCGCGCCCGCGGCGATCACTGCGCGCACGGCGGCACGAATCTCCTCGGGTGGAACGGCAGCAGGCATGAATTCCTGGAGTGCGGTGATTTCAGCTTTTTCGGTATTGGCGCGCTCGGTGCGGCCCGCCTTTTCATACGCCTCAACCGACTCCCGGCGCTTCTTGATGCCACGCCGCAAGACCTCCACCGTTTCGTCATCGGTTGGAGGTCGGTTGAGCTCGATTTCCCGGTTTTTTACTTCAGAGAGGATGGTTGAGAGGAGGAGGGTGCGCGCCTGATCGCGTTGTTTTCTCGCTTCGTTCATCGCGGCGCGCAACCGTTCAGCTAATCCCGGAGAATCCACCATTTACGCGTAGCGCGGCCTGCGATTCTTCCGCCGCGCCGCATTCATCTTGCGCTTCTTGCGTTCGCTGGGCTTTTCGTAGTGACGGTGCTTGCGCAGGTCGGCGAGGATCCCCGCCTTTTCACATTTCTTTTTAAATCGTTTGAGCGCACGCTCAAAGCTCTCGTCATCGTGAATGATGACTTCCGGCATAAACTCCCTTTGGTCTAAGTGGTTAGAGACACACGAAATTAGCTTCGGGTTAGTACCGGGGCAAGCCTATCCTGGTGGCCAGCGCATGGGGCGGCCGCCGAGCACGTGCAGGTGCAGATGAAAGACGGTCTGCCCACCGTCCGGATTCGTATTCACAACGACCCGATAGCCCTTGGTGCTGATCCCTGCCTCCTGCGCCACGTCGCGCGCAAACGCGAGCAGCTTGCCAAGAGCACCCGAATCCTTCGCGTCGTTGAGCGAGCTGACGTGGGTGGTTGGGATCACCAGGAGATGGGTCGGCGCCTGGGGGCCGACATCCTTGAAGGCCAGCATGCCATCGGCGCGCTTGACTACCGCCGCCGGAATCTCGCCAGCCACAATTTTGCAGAAAATGCAGCTGTTTTCGCTCACTCCTCCGCCCCACTCCCCCTGCGCCGTCTGGGACGCTCGCCCTCTTCGAGCCCTAACGCTCGCCGGATCGTATCCCAGAACCCGCTACCGTGTTCTTCGGGCACCGCGTCCTCAACCTCACTCAGCTGCTCCAGCAGCTTGCGCTGCTCCGGAGTCAGCTTGGACGGCGTCCAGACATGGACCCGCACGTGCAGATCGCCGTGCCCCGCTTCGCCGAGCCGGGGAAGTCCCTTGTGACGCAGCCGATACGCCATCCCGGTCTGCGTTCCGGGCTCGAGGCGCAGCTTGGTCTGTCCGTATGGCGTGGGGACCTCGACTTCGGCGCCGAGGGCAGCCTGGGTGAAGGTGATCCCGAGGTCAAAAACGAGATCATCGCCATGTCGCTCGAACCGCGGGTCTTCCTTGATGTCGAGCACCGCGATCAAGTCGCCGCGCGGACCGTTGCGTGGACCGGGGACTCCCTGCCCGCGCAGCGTGAGGTAGTGGTGATCCGCGACGCCCGCCGGCACGTCGATCTGGATCGTCTTTTCCCCCTTCACCCGGCCGTCGCCGCCGCAGCGTTCGCAGGGGCTGTGCACCACCGTGCCCTCACCGCCGCACGTCGGACAGGGCGACACGGTGAGAAACTGTCCAAAGAGCGACTGCGCTTGCCGGCGCACCTCACCGCTGCCACCGCAGGTGCCGCACGCGGCCGGCTCTGATCCCGCGCGCGCACCCGTGCCGGCGCATTGGGGACATGGCTCGAGACTCTTGATGCGCACCGTTTTCGTCGTGCCGCTCGCCACTTCGGCGAGCGTGAGCTTCAATCCGACTTTGATGTCGTGCCCGCGACGGCGATCGCGACGCTGCCTGCCACCGCCCCCGCCGCCACCCCCGAACAGGTTTTCAAATCCGGCAAATCCGGCTCCGCCCAATCCAAAGTCGCGCATGAACACCATCAGCGCTTCGGACAGGTCGAAGTGCATCCCGCTGAACCCCGCACCCTGGCCCCGAACACCGGCCATGCCATACCGATCGTATGCCGCGCGTTTCTCCGGATCGCGCAGCACTTCGTACGCTTCGGTGACGAGCTTGAATTTCTCTTCGGACGCTTTGTCGCCGTTATTGCGGTCGGGGTGGCATTCCATGGCGAGCTTGCGGTACGCTTTTTTGATGTCGGTTTCAGAGCAGTCGCGCTGAACGCCAAGGACCACATAGAAGTCCTGCTTCATTTTATTCCAGCAACTCCCCGACGAGCCGCGACGTGTGATTGACCAACGCGGCGATCTTGTCGTATGCCATCCGGGTGGGCCCCATCACGCCGATCACGCCGGTGAGCGGGCCGAAGCGATAGGTGGACGTGACGAGCGTGAACGACGACAGGCGGGCGTCGGCGTGCTCCTGGCCGATCGTGATTGTCAAACCGTCACGATTGCGTGCCGCAATGGCGTCGCGCAGGAGATCTCGACGCTCCGTTACCTCGAGTAGGCCCTGCAGCTGCTCGCGTGTCGCGAACTCGGGCTGGCCCGCGAGACCCTGTGTCGTGCCGAGATGCACGCCGGCGCCGCCGACGGGCGCGTGGGGCGGCGTGACCGCGACGTCGAACAGCTCGTCCGCTTCCTGAATAAAGATGTTCAGGAGCTCCGACGAGCCCGGCTCGGACGTTCCCGCATCGCGCAGCCGGTCGGCCAGCGAGGAGCGGATCGCTTTCAGGGTGAGCCCAGCGAGCCGCTCATTGAGGACGACCGCCACCTTCTGCACCGCCTCGGCAGCCAGCTCGGCGGGGACTTCGACGAAAATCGTCCGCACCGCCCCGCTGCGCAGCCCCAGCACGAGCAGCAGCCGCTCCGTTGAGACCTGCAACAAGTCGATCCGGTCGAGGACTGCTTCCTCTATTGTAGGGCTGACGGCAACGCCAAGTTCGTTAGTGAGCACACCCAACACCTGGGCCGCGCGCGACAAGATCGTTTCGATCGCGGCGCGCTGCCCTTCCAGCTCGCCGCGAATGTGCCGCGCCTCTGCCGGGGCGACGACAGGCGGCCGCATCAGATAGTCGACGTAGACCCGATAGGCGAGGTCGGTCGGAATCCGACCGGCCGAGGTGTGAGGATGATAGAGGTAGCCCTTCTCTTCGAGATCGCTCATCGTGTTGCGAATCGTCGCCGGCGACAATCCGAGCAAATGCCGCTTGGCGATCGTGCGGCTGCCCGCCGGCTCGGCGGTCTGCACGTACGTCTCGATCACGGCTTCGAGGACGCGGCGTTCGCGGTCGGTGAGCGGAGCGGTCATCGCGTTTCGGTCTGCATAGTGAGTTCGCTAACCAAGGAATCTAATCTTAACC
>DATFVZ010000316.1:0-2279 GCA_035259785.1 Gemmatimonadales bacterium | reverse complement strand
CGGCAAGGCCAACATGCACGAGCTCGCGTTCGGCATCACCAGCAACAACGCCGCGTTCGGCGCGGTCAGGACGCCCTACGACAAGACGCGATTCGCTGGCGGCTCGAGCGGCGGCACCGGCAGCGCGGTCGCCGCGCGGCTCGCGCCCGGAGGGCTTGGGACCGACACCGGTGGGTCGGTGAGGATCCCCGCCGCGTTGAACGGCGTCGCCGGGTTCCGGCCGACGATCCATCGCTATTCGCAGGTGGGCGTCACGCCGATCTCGTCCACTCGCGACACGCCGGGGCCGATGGCTCGCACCGTCTCGGACCTGATCCTGCTCGACAGCGTGATTACCCGCGACTGGCGGAAGGTGTCGCCGGTGGACCGCCATCGAATCCGTCTCGGGATGGTGCCGGAGATGTTTCAGAACATCGACGTCGAGACGCTCGAGCTCACCGAACGCGCCCTCGACCGGCTGCGACGCGCAGGTGTGGAGATCGTGACGGTCCAGATGCCCGGTCTGACGGATCTCAACAACCAGGCCGCGTTCCCGATCGCGCTCTTCGAGGCGAACCGGGACATCAGCGCTTACCTGCTGAGTTACGGGACGGGCCTGACGCTCACGGAGCTCGCGGCCCAGATCGCCAGCCCCGACGTCAAGGGCGTGTTCGACACGTTCGTCGTCCCGGGTGCGCCGCAAGCGATACCCGAGTCGGTCTACAACCATGCGGTCGGTGTGATCCGCCCGCAGATGCAGCAGCTCTACGCCGATACGTTCAAGAACAATCGCCTCGACGCGCTCATCTTCCCGACCACGCCGCTGCCGGCGTCGCCGGTCGTCGGATCCGACGAGACGGTCGAGTTGAACGGCGTCCGCGTACCGACCTTCCAGACCTACATCCGGAACACCGATGCGAACGCGGTCGCGGGGGTGCCGGGCGTGACGCTACCGATGGCGCTGACGAAAAAGGGGTTACCCGTCGGGATCGAAATCGACGGTCCCGCGAACAGCGACCGGCGGCTGCTCGGGATCGCGCTCACGCTCGAAAAGATTCTCGGCAGGCTGCCCGCGCCACCTGGCTTCTGATTTGCCTTGTTGTGAGGCGGTCTCCGATGACGCGGGACAAGTGGCGTCGCATGCCCGGCTTGCTGATCTTGCTGGTGGTCTTCGTTCCGCTCTTTGCTTCAGCTCAGGGCGTTCCGCCACTGGCTTCGCTGGCCGACTACGTCTTCAGCGCGCCACCAGGATGGACCGCCACCCAGTATCCCGACGGACTCGTGCTCATGTCGCCCATCTCGGCGACCAACGAGCGATGCGTGATGACCCTCTGGCCCATGCGACCCGCTGGCGCCAACCTGCTCAACGACGCCGAGATGATCTTTCGCGACGTCTACAAAACGTACGAGCTGCGCAGCATGACCGTTCGCGGCACGCCCATGCCGTCGTCGCTCGTGCGCGGCACCTCGGGGCAAGGATGGGAGTATGTGATCGTGCGAAGAGGCATTGCTCCTCCCGGATCCCCTGAGAGCCGGCTGGGTTTCGTTTTCGCCGCCAAACTGAACAATCGCCTGGCCGTGATCTCGGGGGTCTCGAGAGATCCGCTGGTAAGCACGTGCATGGGCGAGCTCGGGCACAACGCCTGGCCGAAGTTTTTCCATAGCCTGGGGTTCAAGAATTGGACTGCAACCGATCAGGGCGCCGCGCTGCGGAACAAGATCATCGGTGTCTGGACAGCTGCCACCGCCACCGCGGGCGATCAGTTCACCTTCGCTCCAAATGGCCGATACGGTGGTGCGGCCGCAGCTCAGCAATACGACCGGATCTCCAGCACGGAGATCTTGCGCACGACGCAAGGGTACACCGGCGCTGGAGCTTATTCGCTGCGTGGGAACACGATTACGCTTGCGCCGGATGGCGGCCGCCCGGAAGCCGGACTCATCCGCGTGGAGGAAGAAAGCAAGAATGAAGGCCGAACATGGGTGGAAGCGCTCTATCTACTGCGAACCAGCGCGGTGGACGGCAAGGAATACGAATTGCGTTACGCCAAGAGGTAGCCGGCTCTCCAGTTGCTGCCGCCTCTCGGAGGCGCTGCCCCGCTCGCGTCCCCTCAGGCAACGGACGCGAGCGGTGAGCGGAGGGTCGTGCGCCTAGACCAGCGGCGTCAGATTTGCCGCATGGATCTGCGGCTGCTCCGGCTTGGGCACGTAGCCGTAGTACGCGTTGTTGCGTTCGATGCCTTCGCGCTGGTACGCGGTCTTGATCAGCGCGATCTGATCGCCGGTGATGTCCTGGAACG
>DATFVZ010000315.1:0-14997 GCA_035259785.1 Gemmatimonadales bacterium | reverse complement strand
GAGCTCGTTATGGTCCGGATGGTAGGCGAGCGGAATGTAGGTCAGGAACCCGCCCGTCTCGTCCTGGAGCGCGCGGAGCGCGAGCAGGTGATCGACACGATCTTCGAGCGTCTCGACGTGGCCGTACAGCATCGTGCAGTTCGAGGGAATGCCGAGCTGGTGGGCCTCGCGGTGCACCGCCAGCCATTCCTCACCACTCAGCTTGCGGTCGGCGATCGTCGCGCGCGCGGCCGGGGAGAAGACCTCGGCGCCGCCGCCGGGCAGCGTGTTTACGCCGGATTCCTTCATCGCCAGCAGCACGTCGCGCGTGCTCATCCCCTCGATTCGCGCGAGATGCGCCACCTCGACGGCCGTCAGTGCTTTTATCATCACCTCGGGGTGACGCTGCTTCAGGCCGCGAAACATGTCCGTGTAGTACGACAGTTTCAGCTTGGGGTGGAGGCCGCCGACGATGTGGAACTCACGCGTCGGGTTGTCGCGCGCGGCATCCGCCTCTGCGAACACCTCTTCGAGACTACGGGTGTAGGCCCCATCCTCTTTCGGCATCCGGGCGAACGAGCAGAACACGCACGTGTTGCGCAGGATGCAAACGTTGGTCGGATTGATGTGCTGATTGGCCGCGAAGTAGACGCGCCTGCCGTTCTTGCGCTCGTTGGCGAGGTTCGCAAGCCGGCCAATCGTGAGAAGGTCATGAGAAGCAAAAAGCGCGAGGCCGTCCTCGCGCGTTAACCGCTCGCCGCGTTCGACCTTCGATGCAATAGGGAGGAGCGTCGGATCCATTGTGCCTATTTCACACCCTAAAGGGTGTGCTCGGCCAACACTACCCTGAAGGGTAGTCGAACACCCTTTAGGGTTGAGCAGTGCCGAGCACAGGCTTTAGCCTGTGAATACATCATGCGACCCTTCTTACCGCCAGTGTGACGTTGTGGCCACCGAAGCCGAACGAATTCGACAATGCCACATCGACCTGCCGCTGCACCGCCTTGTTCGGCGCCGAGTCGAGATCGCACGCCGGATCCGCGTTGAACTGATTGATCGTCGGGGGAATCACGCCGTGTTGCAGCGCGAGCGCGCAGATCGCGAACTCGAATGCGCCCGCAGCCCCCAGCAAGTGTCCCGTCATCGACTTTGTGGACGCGAAGATCAGCTTGCGCGCGTGCTCGCCGAACACCGCTTTCACGGCCGCGGTCTCGGCGGCATCGCCGTGCGGCGTCGAGGTGCCGTGCGCGTTGATGTACCCGATGTCGGTGGGTTGGATGTTGCCCGACGCCATCGCGAGCCGCATCGCCTCCTGCGCGCCGGAGCCGTCCGGAGCCGGCGCCGTGATGTGGTACGCATCCGCCGTCGCGCCATACCCGACGAGCTCCGCGACAATCTTGGCCCCGCGACTCTTCGCCCGCTGCCATTCCTCGAGGATCACGACCGCCGCGCCGTCCCCCATCACGAAGCCGTCCCGATCCTTGTCGAACGGCCGGCTGGCGGTGTTCGGGTCGTCGTTGCGCTCGGACAACGCCTTCATGTTGGCGAAGCTCGCGAGCGCGAGGGGCGTGATGGCCGCTTCCGACCCTCCCGCGACCATGACGTCGGCCTTGTTCTCCCGAATCAGATCGAAGGCATCCCCCAGCGCGTTGGCGGAGGACGCGCAGGCGGAGACGGTCCCGTAGTTCGGTCCCTGGAATCCATACCGCATCGACACGATCGCGGACGCGACGTTGGCCATGAACATCGGCACGAAGAAGGGGGACACCCGGCCGGGTCCCTTCTCGAGGAACGTCCGCATGTTCTCTTCGAACGTCGCGATCCCGCCGGTGCCCGTGCCGATGATGACGCCGACCCGCTTCGGGTCCAGCGGGCTCTTTTCGAGGCAGGCGTCGCGCACGGCCTGGACGGCCGCCCCCATCGCGAACTGGGAAAACAGGTCGTAGCGGCGGGCTTCCTTCTTGTCCATATACTGGAGGGGATCGTAGCCCTTCACTTCGCACGCGAAGTGCACCGGCAGCTTCTCGGAATCGAAGCGGGTGATCGGACCCGCGCCCGATTGTCCTGCCACGAGGGCGGTCCACGTCCTGGCGACGTCGTTTCCCAACGGCGTCACGAGTCCCATCCCCGTGACCGCCACTCGGCGTGTCACTACTTTCCTTTCCCCATCTTGTCGTGCAGGTAATTCATCGCCGCGCCGACGGTGCGGAGCTTCTCCGCCTCTTCGTCCGGGATGTCGATATCGAACTCCTTCTCGAACGCCATGACGAGCTCGACGGTGTCGAGACTGTCGGCTCCCAGGTCCTCCATGAAGCTCGCGTCGTTGGTGAGCTTATCGCGTTCGACTCCCAGCTCCTCGACGATAATGTCTTTGACCTTCTCTTCGAGCTGCTTCATGTCCATTGCCATGGGTAACCCTCAAGGAAGGTAGGGTGACTCACATCACCATTCCGCCATCGACGACCAGGACCTGCCCCGTAATGTAGCTGGCCATGTCGGAGGCGAGAAAGAGGACGGCGGCCGCGATGTCGGGCCCTTTTCCGAGCCGTCCCAGGGGAATGTTGTCCAAAAAGTACTTCCGGGCTTCGGGTGAAATGCGATCGGTCAGTTCGGTCTCGACGAAGCCAGGCGCGACCGCGTTTACCAACACATTGCGCGAAGCCAGTTCCTTGGCCACGGATTTGGTGAACCCGATTATGCCGGCCTTGGACGCGGAGTAATTCGACTGGCCTGCGTTGCCGTTCAAACCGACGACGCTCGTGATATTGATGACCCGGCCCCAGCGCCGTTTGATCATGCCGCGGGCCGCGAACTTGGTCATCAGGAAGGTGCCCTTGAGGTTCGCGTCGTTGACCGTGTCCCAGTCGGCCTCGGTCAATCGGAACAGCAGATTGTCCTTGGTGAAGCCCGCGTTGTTGACCAGGACGTCGATCTGGCTGAAGTCTTTCTCGACCGCCTTCGCGAACGCCTCGACCTGGGTAGCGACGGACACGTCGCAGCCGTAACCACGCGCGCCGTTGCCGAGCTCCGCGGCGGTCTGCTCTGCTTTCGCCGCGTCGCGCGCGCACAGCGCCACCTTTGCCCCGGCCTCCGCGAACGCCTTGCAGATCTCGAGGCCGATGCCCCGTGTGCCTCCCGTGACGAGCGCGATCTTACCGGGTAGCTCGATCTTCATGCCGCGTTCATGAACTTGGTGACGTCGTCCACCGTGCCAAGACTGACCACGTTCGCTCCCGGCACGATGCGCTTCAAGAGGCCCGCGAGCACCGCACCGGGCCCAATCTCGACGAATCGGGGACTTTCTCCACCGATGCGCGCGATGTGCTCCATGCATGCCACCCAGCGAACCGGAGCCGTCAGCTGATCGGAGAGCAGCCGGCGCGCCCTTCCCGCTTCCTTGACGGCCTCGGCCGTCGCGTTGGCGACGACGGGGAACGCGGGATCACGAAACGGCGCGCGCTCCAGCGCGAGCTGCAAATGATTTTGCGCGGGTCCCATCAGCGGTGAGTGGAACGCACCGCTCACATTGAGTGCGATGACGCGCTTCGCGCCGCGGTCCTTGCAGGCTTGACCGGCCCGCGTGACCGCGTCGGGGTCGCCGGAAATCACCGTCTGATCGGGTGCATTGATATTCGCCGCCACAGCGAGACTGGCCTGCTGTGATGCTTCCTGACACGCCGCTTCGACGTCCTTCGTGGGGAGGCCCAAGACGGCAGCCATGGTGCCCGGCCGCTCCTCACCCGCTTTCTTCATCAGCTCGCCACGCCGGCGCACGAGCTTCGCCGCGTCTGGTGCGTCGAGCGCGTTCGCGGTGACGTACGCGGAATACTCGCCGAGCGAGTGTCCGGCGGCGGCGGTCACCGTTCCGGCGACCTTTTCTCCGACGATCGCGAAGACCGCCGTCGTGTGTGCGAGGATCGCGGGTTGGGCATTCTGCGTCGCGGTGAGCTCATCCTCAGGGCCTTCGAACATGATGCGGGACAAGGGAGCTTCGAGCGCGGCATCGATCGCGTCGAACACTGCGCGCGCCGCCGGAAATCGTTCGGCGAGATCCTTGCCCATCCCGACTTTTTGCGCGCCCTGACCGGGGCAGAGCCAGATCGTGCTTACCACCGCACGACCATGCTACCCCACGTGAAGCCGGCGCCGAACGCGCAGAACATCACCTTCATACCCGATTGCAGCCGGCCGCATTTCACGGCCTCGTCGAGCGCGATCGCGATGGATGCGGCGGAGGTGTTTCCGAAACGATCGACGTTCACGAACACCTTCTCCATCGGAATCCCGGCGTGCTTCGCGGTGGCTTCGATGATACGGATGTTGGCCTGGTGGGGAATAAGTAGATCGATGTCGCCCGACTTCAGCCCCGCACGCTCCAGCGCGTGGTCGCACGCGTCCGCCATGGAAAGCACCGCAGCCTTGAAGACCTCGCGGCCGGCCATCTTGATGAAGTAGCTGTGGTCCTTGAGTAACTCGTCGCTGGGCGGGTGTGTCGCGCCGCCCCCCGGGCGATACAGCAGCTCCGCGAGCGTGCCGTCGGATTTCAGATACGTGGACAGAATGCCGCGGCCGTTGGTGCTGTTGCGCACTATGGTCGCGCCGGCGCCGTCACCGAACAGTACGGCGGTGGTGCGGTCGCTCCAGTCCATGATGCTCGTGAGCTTTTCGGCGGCGATCACGAGCACGTGCTTCGCCTGATCGGCGGCAATGATGCCTTCGGCCGTCGTGAGCGCGTAGACGAAGCCCGAGCAGGCTGCCCCGACGTCGAATGCCGCTGCATTCTTGGCGCCAAGCATCGCCTGGAGGTCGCACGCTTGCGACGGCAGCAGGCGATCAGGCGAGGCGGTAGCGTAGACGATCGCGTCGATATCGAGCGGCGTGAGGCCCGTCTCCTCCAACACCTGTAGGGCTGCCGCCTTCCCCATGCAGGCGTTCGTCTCTTCCTTGGTCGAGACACGGCGCTCGCGAATACCGGTGCGCTCTTGGATCCACTGGTCCGACGTATCGAGGAACTTGGAGAACTCGTCGTTCGTCATCACGCGGGGCGGCGCGTAGCTGCCCGTTCCCCACAGCTCGGCAAAAGGACGCTTCACGCCGGGACCTTACCTTCGGCGAACTCGGCGGCGATGTCGTCGGACAGATGGCTGCGGACGGCCTGCACCGCCACGCGAATCGCGTTCTTGATGGCCTTGGCCGGCGAAGCGCCGTGGCAGATGATCACCACGCCCTGGACTCCGAGCAGCGGGGCTCCCCCGTAGGTGGCATAGTCGAGCACCCTGAGGACGTTGCCCATCTCGGGGCGCTGGAGCACGTCGGGCGCTTCGCGCTTGATGAGCGACACGAATACGCGGCCCGCAGATTCATAGAACTTCAGCACGACATTGCCGACGAAGCCGTCGCAGGTCACGACATCGAGGCGCTTCCCGCGGGCTTCGCCCACCGGGATGTCGCGACCTTCCACGTTGCCGATGTAGTTGATGCCCGGCGCTTTTTTCAGGAGCTGATGTGCTTCTTTGACGACGGCGTTGCCTTTCTCGTCTTCCTCGCCGATGTTCAGCAGCCCGACGGTGACATTCTCACGTCCCAAGACATCGCGCGCGTACACCGTTCCGAGATGGGCGAAGCCGACCAACTCCCGAGCGTCGCAGTCGATGTTGGCGCCGCCATCCAGCACCAGGACGGGCTGGCCGGCGCTTGGAAAGAGCGCGGCGATGGCGGCACGCTGGACGCCGGGGTGCAGGCGCAACAGCAGGGTGGCCCCGGCCATGACCGCCCCGGTATTCCCCGCCGAGATGAATGCGTCGGACTTTCCCTTCGCCTGGAGTCCCAGCCCCACGGCGATCGAGGAACGCGGCTTGCCTCTGATGGCTGCCAGCGGCTTGTCGCCCATGCCGACGACTTCCGGTGCGTCCACGATCTCGACGCGCTCCCCCGCCCCCTCGATGGGATGTTTCTTCAGCGCGGCTTCGATCTCCGCCTTGCGGCCCACAAGCTGAACCAGAAAGTCTGGCGGCAGCTCTTGGAGCGCCTGCGCCGTGCCTTCGACCTCGACTTCCGGGGCGTAGTCACCACCCATCGCGTCTAACGCGATGCGGATCATTTAGTCCTCGACGGTCACCCGCTGCTCGCCGTTGTAATAGCCGCACGTCGGGCAGACACGATGGGGCTGCTTCATGTCGCCGCAGCGTGGACACGCCTGCAGCGTGGGGCGAACCGCTTTGTAGTGTGTGCGGCGCGCGCGCTTCTTGCGCTTCGAGGTTCTGCGCTTGGGGACGGCCATTACCTGTGTCCTTGTGTTAAGAGCGGAGCTTGTCTTTCAGAGCCTTGAGCGGCTGCCAGCGGGCATCGGTTGCAGGCGCACATCCACACGGTCCAGCGTTCAGATCTTTGCCACATTGCGGGCACAGTCCCTTACAGTCATCTCGGCACACGGCGTAGCGCGGGGCAGCCAGCATCAACTCCTCACGGACCGCGGGCGTGACATCGAGCTCCTGGGCCTCGGGCGCTACAGGGTACGCGTCGGGATCCTCCAAAGCCTCAGGATCCTGGGCAAACAGCGCCCCAATATCGAGCTTGAGGGGCGTTGTAACGCTCGTCAGACAGCGCCGGCATTCTCCCAAAGCCACGGCCTTGACTGTGCCGTGCCAATAGAACCGACCTTCGTCGAGGCGCTGCAGCCGTCCACTGACCTGTACCGGCTCGCGCAGCGTGATGTCGATTCCCTCTAACGCCGGGTCGTCTTGCTTGAGTTCGCCACGGGTCTCGACGGCCCCAACCCGGGCCAACTCACGCAAATCGACTCGCAACATGGTGAGCGAACCTAAATCCTTGTGGTACTTGCGTCAACAGCGTCAGGGCGGGCCGTACATTGGAAAGAAAAAGCCGATTTCTCGTGCCGCATTCTCCGGCGAGTCGGAGGCGTGAATCGCGTTTCGTTCCTTCGATTGGGCATAGAGACGGCGGATCGTCCCGGGCTTGGCCTGGGCAGGATCGGTCGCGCCGATGACCTCGCGCAGGTGCGTCACCGCGTTGTCGCGCTCGAGCGCCAGCGCCAAGGCGGCTCCTGACGTCATGAAAGAAACCAGAGGGCGAAAGAATGGGCGCTCGCGGTGGACCTCATAGAACGATTCCGCGCGCTGCTCGGTGAGATTCACCATTTCAGCCGCACGAATCCGGAAGCCTTCCGCCTCGAGATGAGCGATGATCTTGCCGATGTGGCCGGCGGCTACGGCGTCCGGCTTTATGATTGCTAATGTTAGCATTGGTGCCCTTTGATAGATGCACGTCGGCATGTCGGCACGTCGGCACGTGCAGTTCGTACAGTCGTGTCGTGCCGACGTGCCGTCGTGGCGACGTGCGGTCTGTTAAGAATTCGCAACCAACCTTCGAATCAGATCCGCCCTCGTCAGAAATCCCACCACCACACCCTCCCGCACCACGGGGAAACGATCGACGTCCTTGTTGTTCATCAGGTTGGCGACATCGGACAGGGTCTGGTCCTCCGACACGCACAGCACGGCGCGAGACATGACATCCTTGACCGCCAGAGCGCGGGGATCGGCACTCGAGTGCCCACCGGCGGCGAGTGATGCCGGCACGGCGCGGAACTTCCCGCTCTTGGTCTTCAGTAGATAATCGGGAATTAGGTACTTCAGCAGCTCACGGTGCGTCACCATTCCCACGAGCGACCCATTGTCGTCCACGACCGGAAGCGCGCGTACGTCGCGATCCATCATCAAACGCGCCACCTCGCCCAAACGCTGGTCGGGGCGGACCGCCACCACATGCGGCGTCATCAGATCCCGCACCGCCAGGTGCGATGGCAGCTCGACATTCTGCAGGGCGCCGACCTGCACCAGCTGCTCCGGCGTCTTGGCTGCCAGCATGGACAGCACCGTGCCCGGGTCGGACAACAGTCGCGCGAAAGCGCCGACCACCTGAAGGTACGTCGGGGTCTCACGCGGTGGCGCGATGATCAGAATCACGATACGCGCCGACCGATCCGGAGCCTTGTCCCAGCGCACCGGGGTGAGCGACACGCCGACCGCCGTGGCGAGCTTCCGCGCGGCCTCGGTGCGAAAATGTGGGAGAAACGCATGCTCGCCAACGGTGACCATGTCTTCCGGCCAGGCGTTCCGTATCACCGCAAGGAGCCGGTTGGCCTCCGGCACCACGCCGCTGGCGATCAGACGTTCGGCCAGGCGCTCGGTCGCGTCGCGTACCGTTTGCGCGGTCAGCGGGACGACCACGTGCTGGAGTTCGACGACGTCCTGCAACTTCACAGACGTTCCTTGAGGAGCGGAACGACATCCGCAGGCCGCTTCATGACACTGATGCCCGCTTTTTCGAAGGCCGCCATCTTCTCCGCGGCCGTCCCGGACGAGCCTGAGATAATGGCCCCTGCGTGGCCCATGCGGCGCCCCGGTGGGGCCGTCTGACCGGCGATGAACCCCACGATCGGCTTCTTGACCTCCCGCTTGGCGAATTCCGCGGCCTGTTGTTCATCGGTGCCGCCGATCTCGCCGATCATCACGATGGCGGTGGTGGCGGCATCGGTCTGGAACGCTGACAGGCAGTCGATGAAGTTCGTGCCGATCAGCGGGTCACCCCCGATGCCGACGCATGTCGATTGGCCCATGCCGTGTGTCGACAGCTGGTGGATGATCTCGTAGGTCAGCGTGCCGCTGCGTGAGACGACGCCGATCTTGCCCGCCTTGCAGATGTTGCCCGGAATGATGCCGACCTTGCTCTGGTCGGGGGAAATGAGGCCGGGACAGTTCGGCCCGATCAGACGAACGCCCCGCTCGCGTACGAAGGGAAGCACGCGCGTCATGTCCAGCACGGGGATACCCTCGGTGATACAAACGATCAGGCGAATGCCGGCGTCGGCCGCTTCGAAGATTGCGGACGCCGCTACCGCCGCTGGAACGTAGATGACGGACGTGTTGGCCTGGGTTGCGGCAACGGCTTCCGCGACCGTGTTGAAGATGGGCACCGCGTTCTCGAAACGCTGCCCGCCCTTCCCTGGCGTCACACCCGCGACGACCTGGGTGCCGTACTCGATCATCTGTTTGGCGTGGAAAGATCCATCCCGCCCGGTGATGCCCTGAACGACGAGGCGCGTCGACTTGTCGATGAAGGCGCTCATAGCTTCCCCACGGCCTGTTTGACGGCCTCGTCCATGTCGGTGAGTGCCGAGAAACCGGCCTTGCGGAGAATCTCGACGCCGAGCGCGTCGTTCGTCCCGGTGAGACGGATGACGATGGGGACCTTCAGCGTGAACTCGCGCGTCGCCTGGACGATGCCGTTGGCGACGTCGTCGCAGCGCGTAATCCCGCCGAAGATGTTGAAGAGGATGACCTTCACGCGGGGGTCGGAGGTGATGATCCGCAGGGCAGCCACGACTTTCTGGGGATTGGAACTGCCACCGATGTCGAGAAAATTGGCGGGATCGCCGCCGTAGTACTTCACGAGATCCATTGTTGCCATCGCGAGCCCCGCGCCGTTCACACAACAACCGACCGACCCGTCCAGTTTGATGAACGTGAGGCCCGCCTCGCGCGCTGCCACCTCCTCGGGTGCTTCCGCCGTCAAGTCGCGCAACCCGGCGATGTCAGGGTGGCGCTCGAGCTCGTTGTCGTCGATAGCGATCTTGGCGTCGAGCGCCTGCACGGCGCCATCCGCTGTTGTCACGAGCGGATTGATCTCGGCCAGCGATGCGCCGACCGCATACACGGCGGCATAGAGCTTCTGCATGATGTCGGCGGCGGCACGCGCTTGTTTCACATCCTTGTAGAGCGCAAAGCCGAGGGCCAGCGCCTGATGTGCGAGCAAGCCGTAGCGGGGATCTACTGCGAGGCGATGAATCTTCTCGGGTGTTTTCGCGGCGACCTCTTCGATATCGATGCCGCCCGCCGGGCTCACCATCAGGACGGGACGCTGCGAGCTGCGATCCAGAATGATCCCGACGTAGCTCTCCGACGCGATCTCCGCGGCCGGGGCGACCAATACCTTCTGCACGGTGAGGCCTTTGATGGTCATGCCGATAATCGCCTTCGCGTGCGCTTCGGCTTCGGCGGTCGTCTTCGCGAGTTTCACACCGCCCGCCTTGCCGCGGCCACCCGCGTGGACCTGGGCCTTGATCACCACCTTGCCTCCGAAGGGTTCGGCGATTGCGCGGGCCTCCGCCGGCGTCGTGGCCACGTCGCCGGGCGGGACGGGAATGCCCTGCCGGCGGAGAATATCTCGCGCCTGGTATTCATGCAGGTTCACGCGTGCTCCCTCGTAATCGTGGTTCCGGCTTCGCTCCGCAGGGCGGCCGTTCCGTCGGACAGGTCGGCGATGATCGCGCGCTCCCCACCTGTTCGTACGAAATCGGCTGCTGCTTCAACCTTCGGCCGCATGCTGCCGGTGCCCAGCTCTTTCCCCGCGAGCAGATGGTCCGCCTGTGCGAGCGAAAGACGGCGAATCGCTTCCTGGTGTGGTGTTCCAAAGGCCCGATACACCGCGTTCACATTCGTGAGGATCAATAGAACCTGCGCGCCGATTTCCCGCCCGAGGATTGCCGCAACGCGATCCTTGTCGGCGACGGCATCGATGCCCTCTAGGCCCAGTTTCCGGTCCCGATAAACTGGTGGTCCCCCGCCGCCGCCCGCGATCACGATATAACCCGCGCGCGCGAGATCGCGCACCATGTCGCGCTCTACGATGCCGATCGGTTTCGGGCTGGGTGCCAGCCGGCGTCCCTCCCGCACGGGAATGCCGCGCGCCACCAGCCGTGCCTCGCGCGTCTTGTCGAGCTTGTGTCCGACCGGCTTGGACGGCGCACGCAAGTCGGGATCGTCGGCATGGCAGAGGGTTTGCGTGATCATGGTGACGACGGAGCGTTGTACGCCCGCGCGCTCGAGCGCGTTCTGCAGTGATTGCTGAATCATGTATCCCATCCACCCCGCCGTGCCGGCGACCAGGACACCGAGCGGGAGCGGCTCGATCTGATCAGCGGCCAACTCGTTGCGCGCGAGCTCGTCTCCGACCTGCGGGCCATTGCCGTGGACCAGGACGATATTCCATCCTGCCGACGCGAGATCGACAATCGGGACGAGACTGGCGCGCGTGTGCCGGAATTGATTGCTGATCGTCGGCCGCTCACCGGGTGGGGCGACGGCGTTGCCTCCGAGCGCGACGACGATCGTCCCTGGGGCTGACACGGCGGCGCAACCTAGCGGCGGCGCGGAGCCGGAGCAAGCTCGCCCATCAATGCCCGCCACAGTTTGCCGAACAGCTCGAGATCGCCGGCGGTGAGCGCGGAGTCGGCACGCACCGCGAGCCGCCGCGCGCGGTCCCAGCGTCCCGCGACACTCGTGTCGGTCGCGATCACTTCTCCGCCGCGCAAGGCAGCCCTCGCCGTCGATCCACGACCGCTGCGGCTGCCGAGCGAGACATAGACCTCGGCAATGGTCGGCTGCGGTGCCGGCCGCACGCCGAGTGGGTCGACGAATTGCGCCTGTACCGTCGCGAGCGTGTTGCCAGCTGGCCAGATACTGAGTTGCCCGGGCCTAAGACGTGTCGAGCCCACGAGCTCGCCCGGCAAGCGCTCGAGATCGGTCCCCCCCCGCCCCGGGCGCCAGAAATGCAGCTCCAGACCTCGTGCCGTTACCGCGGCGGCGGACATACCGACGAAGTATCGCGGCGCAAGCGCCCCCTGCTCGAATGCCAACGCGGTCCAGACTTCACCGCTCGGAGCCACAACCTGAAACGGCGCGCGCGGCCGTCTGGACCAGATGCTGCTCGCGGAGTCGCTTCGCGTGCGCTCGAGCTGGGCGGCTATGACATTGAAGGCTTCGATCGGATAGGCGAGCTGGGCCCGCAGATCCGGCGGCAGGTTTTCAGCGCGTTCGATCAACGGATCGAAGCGGCGCGCCCATGCAGCCGTGAGCGAATCGTGGCCCGGCGCGAGCCACACATGCGTCTCGCCCGTGCCCACGCTCACCGCCCCGACGAGCCCGGCACGCAGGTACCGAACATCGTCATCGGCCCACCTGAGCGGGCGCGTGTGTGGAAACGCGCCGTGAACCACATAGCCCCAGCTGACCCACCACACGCTCCCGCCGCGCAGCACGGGCATGGGCGTGCCGAATGTTGCGAAGGGGGCCAGGTGCTCCAGGCGTTCGGTGACATCGCGGCGCCAGAGGAGCGCATGATCCTTCACTTCGGCGCGGAGCACTCCCCAGTCCTGAATCGTCCACGCGATCGCGAAGCGTCGCCACGCCCCGGTGATCGGAATGCCGCGAGCCCGCGCGCCGGCCGCCGTGTCGGGCGATGCGATAAATGGTCCGGTGACTCCGGGGCCAAACAGCGGCGCGGGAGTCCCATCCGCGGTGGGAAGCGTTGTGACTGCCAGTCCCGTGTCGGTCTCCAGAGCCAGGCGTACCGGCGCGCGCGAGTTCGTCGGAGCGACCAGCCAGGTCGCGGCCTCGCCGGATCGTGTCGGTCGCAAGGCGACGCCGGTGATCGGGGTGTTCAGCGCCGCAGCCACATGGACTGGGTCCCAGACCGGCAGCCCGCGAATGGCCGCTTCGCCGGAGGAGAACGGCGGCGGAGATCGTTCCTCGATCGTCGTGAGACCAAATGCCACCGGTTCGAACGCGGCGCGCTGGCGGACGATGGCCGCACTCTCGGGCTCGCCCCCCTCCGACGCGCGGACGATCCCGGGCACCATGAAGTAGCCGAGGCCGATCGACAAGACCAAGGCACCCCACCCCGCCACGATGAGATTCGGCCGATCGCGCCAGGCCCATACGAGCGAGATGACCGCCGTCACGATCGATACGGCCGCCACCACAGAAGCCCCCGGGATACGCGCGGTGATGGCAGCCTGATCGACGGGTCCCTGCACCCCGGCGATCACTTCTGCGGGATCGAGGACAGCGCCCCAAGTCACGATGAGAGCGAGCACCGCCAGGAGCGCGCCGCAGTGCGCGCGCGCGTGATCACTGGCCCGGATCCGGCCGCGGCGCAGGCGCACCGAACCGATCACACCATACAGCAGCACAACGATCGCGAGTGTGCCGAGCGCCAACACCAGCGCCCGGTTCTGGATCGTCGAAAGCCAGGGAAGTACGCCGATGTAGTAGCCGGCGTCCAGCCGGAGCCGCTCGTCGGCGACGCCGAAGTGCGGTGGCGCCGAGGCGATCGCGGCATGGCGCCACCAATCGCTGGCGCCGAGCGAGAACAGGAAACCGAGGATGAGACCGAGCAGGAGGGTACCGCCGAACAGGACGCGGTGGGACACCGCCTCCACGATTTCGAGATCGCCGAGACGGCGGGGCATCTGCACCGAACCGATCGCGCGATAGACGATGAGGAGATTGCCGGTCGCCCACGTAACGGCGAAGACCAGCACGAAGGCCTGCAACATCAACGCGAGGTTGCGGGCCTCGATCAATGCCGACCCGCCGGTAAATGTCCGATCCCAGGCCCGCTCCGCCGTCTCCACGGCTAACCATCGGCCGCCGACCAAGGCGACGACCAGCAGGATGGCGCCGGTTACGTACAGCCGGCGACGACCGGACCGGGTCACGCCTGCATGCCGTGCTCGGTCAGCCAGCCCTCGACTTCTGCGCGATAGGCTTCAAGGGACCGCGGGCTTGTCGCTTCGAAGCGCATGACCAGCACCGGTTGGGTGTTGGATGCCCGCAGGAGCCCCCACCCGTCGGGAAAAGTGATGCGGACACCGTCGAGCGTAGCCACCGGGTATTTCTTCTTGAAGTAGCCGGCGGCCTCTTCCACCACCGCGAACTTCTTATCGTCCGGGCAATCGACGCGGATCTCGGGCGTCGCGAACGTTTTGGGAAGATCAGCCAGCAACCGGGACAGCGGTCCGCCCTCGCGTGCTACGTACGACAGCAGCCGGGCGGCGGCGAACAGCGCATCATCGAAGCCATACCAGTCGCCGCCGAAGAACATGTGGCCACTCATCTCCCCGGCGAGTGGAGCGCCCAATTCTTTCATCTTCATCTTGATAAACGAGTGTCCCGTCTTCCACATGACCGGTTGCAAGCCGGCGCGCTTCAGCATCTGGGGGAGGACCTCGGAGCACTTCACGTCGAAGATGACCGGTTTGCCGCCACCGAACCGCTTCACCAGATCCCGCCCGAACAGCACGAGCAGCTGATCGCCCATTACCGGTTCGCCAGTTTCATCGACCGCCCCGATGCGATCGCCGTCGCCGTCGAATGCGATTCCCAACTCGGCCCGCTCGCGCTTTACGGTCTCCTGGAGATCATGGAGGTTTTCGAGCACCGTCGGATCGGGATGATGGTGCGGGAACGTCCCATCCGATTCGTCGAAGAGCGCGATGACGTCGGCACCCAGATCGCGCAGCGTCTGCACGGCGATGAGGCTGGTCACGCCGTTGCCGCAGTCGACGACGACACGCGGACGTCGCGCGAGCGGCGTGTTGCGTTTGACGACGGCGTCCTTGTACGCGGTGAGCAGCGCGCTGTGCGCGGTGCTGCTGCCCCCCGGCTTCGTTACGAGCTTGTCATCGTCGATCAGATGGTAGAGCACCTGGATGTCGTCGCCAAACACCGCGTCGTGCGCGAGCACCATCTTGAAGCCGTTGAATTCCGGCGGATTATGAGAGCCCGTGATTTGAATCCCGCCGTCCACTTGCAGAGTCTTGGTCGCGAAGTAGAGCGCGGGCGTCGGGACCTCGCCGACGTCGATCGCGACACCACCCGCCGCCACGATGCCCGCGCGGACACCTTGCGAGAGCTCGCTGCCCGACGGCCGGTTGTCTCGCCCAACGGCCACGCGAGGCGGCTTACCGTTGCGCAGCCGATCCCACGCAAATGTCGTATACGCCTGCCCGACGGCGCGTGCGGTGGCGGGCGTGAGCTGCTCACCGACGATGCCGCGAATGTCGTATTGGCGAAAGATTGTGGCGGGAAGCTTCATGCTGTCGCCCGCGATTATTGAGAGGCGCCCGGCGGCAGAGCGGTCGTTGTGGTATTGGTC
>DATFVZ010000314.1:0-9855 GCA_035259785.1 Gemmatimonadales bacterium | reverse complement strand
ATTCTGTTGGCGATCCTGACCCACCTGGCATTCAACACGGCCGAGAACGTGCTGTTTGCCGGACTACCAGCGCTCTCGACGGATCACGTGCGCAACGTGTATCTGGTCAACGTCTGGGTCCTCGCCGCGATCGGGTGTGTCTGCCTGCTTGCGCTAAGCCGGCAGCGGGGGAGGGGCTAGGATTGCCCGACGCGATTTGGTGTTATGACTTTTGGAGCGCGGCCTCAAACAACACACTGCAGCACGTCACTCCGCCTTCGGCTTTGGCGACCTCAGTGCCGGGGACCGGGACGACGCGCACTCCCGCGCGGTCCAGACGTTCGGCGGTTTGAGGATAGTGAGTTGGGTAAATGACCGCCTCACTGACCCTCAGCGCGTTGGCGCCGTCCTGTTCGGGCGGTGCCACTTGCACCATGTCCATCGCGCCAAAACAGTCTCGGCCCACCCAGCGGTCGTTGATCAGCAGCAGTTGCTCCCCGACCTGCGTAACGGCGCTCTTAAGGTGAAGGCACCCGGTGACCGGAACGGGAATCACCTCGTAATCCCACTTCTCGAGCAGCGCCTCGAGTTGCCCAATGGCCTCGCGGTTCGTGCGTGAGGAGAGACCCACGTAGAGTCTTCGTCCCACGCGCAGCACATCGCCACCATCGAGCGTGCCGGGTGGTTGGATGCGCAACAGCGGCTTGTACGCACCCAAGACCCGAGCCATCGATTCGGTTTCACCTCGTCGCGTGGAAGCGCCAGGGCGCGTAATGACCGCGGCTTCATCGAGCACGATCGCGGTGTCCTCGACGAAGACTGCGTCGGGCAGCGACGGTTCGGGCGGCGCGCGGACAATCGTCGCGCCGAGCGACCGCAGTGTCTGCTCGTAGTACGCGTGCTCGGCTACGGCGTTCGCGACGTCGATCGGGTCGCGCGGACGATGGGTCAGCTCGCATTCTGCGAGCGTGGGACTGACGGCGCGCGTGACCGCAATGAGCATAGAGAATCCTTCCACCGTAAGCGTCTCGATTCAAGCACCATGCGGCACGAGAGTGAGATAGACCCTTGCGCCGGAGCAGGCCATTCCCCGAATTGGGGGCCTCTCAGGAGGCCCTCCTATGGCTCTGCCATTGCTGCTTCTGCTGCTTCAAGCTCAATCGCCCCCCCCCGCACCAGTAGCGTCCGCCACACGTCCGGCGGTGCACCCAACCGTCGGTTCCGTGCCCTCATGGACGCTGCACTTCAACGGCGACCTGCGCTGGCAACAGATCACGCCCGCCGGCGCGCTGCTCGTTTCGACCGACGCGGGCTTGGCCGGCGTCGACATCGAACGCGGTCAGATCGCGTGGCAAAAGCCGGAGCTCGGTGGGCTGCCCGTCGATAGCGTGCGCATGATCGAGGGCTCGCTGCTGATGGAAGCCGCAAAGCCCGGCCTCTCGATGATCTTCGATCCCGTCACCGGCACCGTGCTGTTCGACTCGCGCAAACTGACGTTGACGAAAGTCGTAACGCGTCGCGTCCTGCCGCAGAGCGGGACGCTGCTCGTTCACGGCCAGCGCGCGTCCGGGCCGCCGCTTGTCGCACTCTACGATCTCAGCAGCGGCACACAGCGCTGGGTGAGCGAGTCGCTCTTTCAGCAGAGCGGGCCGAAGAAGGGCGGGTTGGGCGGCTTGATGCAGGGCCTCGTGCGTGCGGCGGCCGGCGCGACCAACCTCGAAGTCCTGCAGGCAGGTCCCGACATCATCGTGGTCTACACGCTCGTGGGACTGCGCGCGCTCGATGCAAAGACCGGCGCCATTCGCTGGACCGCAAGCCTGCAAATGGCACGATCCGGCACGTTCCCGCACAAGGTGCTGCTCTATCAGTCGGTCGCGAAATCCGACCGCATCTACGTCAGCTACGACGAGCGGCTGATGGCCTATCGTCTCGCCGATGGACAGCCGCTGTGGGCCAAGCCGGCGACGGTGGACGGTTGGATTCGCGACATCGTCCAACATCCCGCCGGCATCATCATGCTGACAGAAGGCCCGCCGAAGGAACAGGCGACCGGCAACGTCCGCATCGTGAACGGCGTGGTCCAAACCGGACTGAACGTCGCGCGCTACGAAGACGGCTCGACCATCGCGCCGAAACCACTGAAGATGCGCGGCGACGTGGTCGACGCGATGATCTCCGGCGATGCAGTCGTGCTCGCCGTCGATGCCGACTCGAAGACGTATGTGAACGTCCTAAACGTCGCCACCGCCACGTTGCGGCTTCAGAAAGACGTAAAGATCAAGGGACTGCTCGATTACGCCGAGCTGACGCCGGCCGGTCTGCTGTACATCTCGCGACCCGACGCCACGACCAACGCGGAAGTGAACGTCATCGATTTGGCGAGCGGACAACCAAAGTTCAAAGACGCAATCGAGAGTGGCAAACCGCTGAGCTCGACCGACTACAAGACCGACCGCTACCGGTTGCATCGGGCCGTTGAAGGGTCGACGCTCTACGTTTTCGCCAACCGCGACCGCCGCCTGTACGCCGTCAATCGCCAGGACGGCAGTTTTCGGGCGCTGAGCGCCGAGATCAAGCTAGAGGGCAATGAGGATCCGACGGGCATGGAGCTGCGGCCCGCCGGTATCGTGCTGATCTCGCCGCAGAACCTGGTCGTGCTCGGTCGCGATGGGCAAATCAAGCAGCAGACCTACCACCCGGCTCCGCAGCTCCCGGGCCTGCTACGGGCGCTGTACCGCATTCAATCCGTGCGTGCAGGACTGTATGGGGCCGCTGCATCGGCGTACGGCGACGCGTTCGCGCAGGCGGCGCGCACGGCGACCGACACGACCGCCAAGGTCGTCTACAGTCAGTTGTCTACGGCGTACTCGCAGGGCGGGGCACAGCTCCAGGGCTATTCCAGCCAGGCATCCGCGCTCGCGAGCAAGCGCTTCAAGGCTTCACTGACGGCGCCCACTTCGGTGTTCATGCTGACGCGCGCTCCCGAAGGGAACGGCAATGTGCTGCTCCAGATCGACAAGGACAGCGGCCAGCCGCGCGCGCGTGTCGATCTCGGTAAGGAGCGTGAGCCGGTATACGCGGTTGATGATTTGGCGGGCATGCTTTTCCTGAGAACGACGGCAGGAACGCTGGCGGGTTATCGACTGTAGTGCGCACGGAGCAGGGAGCAGCGAAAAGGCTCGCCTGCAAAGGCGAGCCTTTTTGATGTAGAATGGGTCCATGCCAACCCAAGTCGAAGGTCGCCGTGGCGGAGCCGTCGGCGCCAAAATTGATTTCCGCGACGGCCATTGGATCGTCCCCGACCACCCCATCATCCCATTCATCGAAGGCGACGGCACCGGACCCGACATCTGGCACGCCGCTGCACGGGTCTTTGATGCCGCCGTCACTAAGACATCGGGCGCCAGGCGCAGCGTCGTGTGGCGCGAGGTCCTGGCCGGGGAGAAATCGTTCAAGGCGAGCGGCAGTTGGCTGCCGGAGGAAACGCTGGACGTCATCCGCGAGCATCGGGTCGCGATCAAGGGCCCGCTGACGACTCCCGTGGGCGGCGGGATCCGCTCGCTCAACGTCGCGCTGCGGCAAATCCTCGACCTGTACGCGTGCATCCGCCCCGTACGGTACTTCACCGGCGTGCCCGCGCCCGTCAAAGAGCCACGCAAGCTCGACGTCGTGATCTTCCGTGAGAACATCGAAGACGTGTACGCCGGTATCGAATACAAGGCGGAGAGTCCTGAAGCCGACGCGGTGATCGAATTTCTCACGCGTCGCTTCGGCGCGAAGATCCGGCCCGGCAGCGCGATCGGCATCAAGCCGATGTCCAAGTTCGGCTCGCAGCGGCTGGTGGTGAAAGCGATTCAGTACGCGCTCAAGCGCAAGAAGCCGTCGGTGACGCTGGTGCACAAAGGCAACATCATGAAGTTCACCGAGGGTGGTTTCCGCGACTGGGGCTATGAAGTCGCCAAAGAGCGCTTCAGCGAGCAGATCGTCACGGAGGCCGATGGCGGGAAGCGCAGAGAGGACGCGGGGAAGCTGCTGATCAAGGACCGCATTGCCGATGCTATGTTCCAGCAGCTCGTGCTGCGCCCCGACGAATACTCCGTCATCGCCGCTCCCAACTTGAACGGCGATTATCTCTCTGATGCGGCCGCGGCGCAGGTCGGCGGCCTCGGGCTGGCTCCCGGCGGGAACGTGGGCGATGGCTACGCCGTATACGAGGCCACGCACGGCACCGCGCCCAAATACGCCGGCCAGGACAAAGTCAATCCGAGCAGCGTGATCCTCTCGGGCGTCATGATGTTTGAAGAGATCGGCTGGGACGACGTGGCGCGCGCGATCGTACGCGGGCTCGAAGGCGCCATCGCGGCACAGCGTGTGACGTACGATCTCGCGCGTCAGCTGCCCGGAGCCACCGAAGTCTCCACGTCCGCGTTCGCCGAGGCGATCATCGAGCACTTGTCATGAAGTCGGCCATCTCGACCAAGGCCCCTCTCAGCGCCACCACACCACTGCTCGCCGTCGTCGTAACACAGGGATTCGCGCCATTGCAGGACGCGACTCTGGAACGCGCCGTGGCGTCCGGTGACTACAAAGGAAAGAAGGACGAGACGCTGCTCGTGTACGGGACGGAGCGAGGACCCGAGCGCATCCTGCTGGTGGGGGTAGGGAAGCCGGGCGAGATCACCCGCAGCTCGCTCCGTCGCGCCACCGCGGTCGCGGCAAGACGCGCCCGAGCACTGGGCACCAAGACGTTCTCGTTGGTCGTTACGCCGGACGCTCGCGGCGGCCTCGGTGCCGCCGAGCTGGCCCAGGTCGCCATCGAAGGCGCGGCCCAGGGAGGCTGGCAATTCACCGAGCTGAAGAAGCAGCCCGAGGATCCCAAGCCTGATCTCGAATCAGTCGAGATCCTCGTCGACCAGCGCGACAAGAGTGCAGCGGAAGCGGGACGTCGCATCGGGGACGCGATTGCGGCGGGATACCTCTTCACTCGCAATCTCCAGATGCAACCGGGCAACGTGTGCACGCCCACCTATCTCGCCGACCAGGCCCGGAAGCTGGCAACAACCCATGGGTTCGACGTCACGATCCTCGATAAGGCCCAGATAATGAAGGAAGGGATGGGCGCGCTGCTCGCCGTGGCGCAGGGCAGTGCGGAGGAACCCCGGTTTATCGCGCTGGAGTACCGTGGAGGTACCGGTGCGCCGGTGGTGCTGGTGGGCAAGGGCGTCACGTTCGATTCGGGCGGTATCTCGATCAAGCCGGCCCAGAATATGGAAGACATGAAGTTCGACAAGTCGGGAGCGACGGCGGTCCTCGGCGCATTCGAGGTGCTGGGGCGGCTGAAACCGAAGATCAACGTCGTGGGCCTGATTCCCGCGACCGAGAATCTCCCCTCCGGCACCGCGATCAAGCCGGGCGATGTGGTAAAGAGTCATATGGGCAAGACGATCGAGATCATCAATACGGACGCCGAGGGCCGGCTGATCCTCTGTGACGCGCTGTCGTATGCGCGCCGCTATAAGCCGGCCGCCGCAATCGACGCCGCCACGCTCACCGGCGCAGTCGTCATTGCCCTGGGCCATCACGCGATCGGGATGCTCGGCAACGACGAGACGCTCCTCGCGGAAGTGCGCGACGCCGGGGAGCGCGCCGGGGAGCGTTGCTGGCCCTTGCCGCTGTGGGACGAATACCGCGACCTGCTGAAATCGGATGTCGCCGACGTCAAGAACTCCGGCGGCCGGGCCGCCGGCACGATCGCCGGTGCCTGGTTTCTGCGAGAATTCGTCGATGGCTTCCCGTGGGTGCACCTCGATATCGCGGGCACGGCGTATCTCGAGGGCGAAGGCGCGAGCCACGCGAAGGGGCCTACCGCGATCGGCGTGCGCCTCTTCACGGAGTTCCTGCTCAAACGCGCGGGCGCTTGATTCGAGCAGGCCTGCTCACCGTCGGCCTATCCGTGGGGGGGGCGGGTGTATTAGCTGCCCAGGCCGATACCACCCGGCGAGACACGACGACAGTCACCGACACGGCGGCCGTCCGCGACACGACCGGGAAGGATACGCTGCCGCGGCTCCTGCCCGTCTTCGCACCCAGCATCGCCCCCGGGCCGTTGCCGCGCGGTACGCGCTACACCTTCACCACCGATTCACTCCTCTTCACCAGCGCGCGCACACTCAGCGACCTGCTGAGCCACATACCCGGCGTGTACGTCGTGCGCGGCGGGGGGTTCGGCCAGGCGGAGATCGTGTTATACGCCGGGCGTGGGCCGGCATCGCTGGAGGTCTACTGGGACGGGGTGCCGTACCTGCCGCTCGGCCGCGACTCGGTTTACCTCGATCCCGCGCGCATTCCGCTCGCGCCGCTGGAGCGCATCGACGTGTTGCTCCTCCCCGCCACTCTGCAGGTGTACCTGGTCACGGCCCGGCCGCGTTCGACCGCGACGAGCACGCTCGTCGGAATCATGACGGGCAATCAGGACATCGCGGAATACCGCGGCGGCTATGCGACACGCACACGCTCCGGGTTCGGCGCGTCCATCATCGCCAACTGGAGTAGCATCGGCGCCGGTATAGCGGCAAACACGACCACGCCGTTCAGCGCCAGCGATATTTGGCTGAAGTTCGACTACGTGCCCCCGGAAGGGCGCGTCGGCGCATCCTTCCAGATCCTGACCTCCGGCTACCACCGGGACGCCTCTGGTGACGGTCTGATCGACGATTGGCGACAGGATCGTCGCGAACGGCAGCTTCGGTTCTTCATCGCGCAGCGCAATGATGGCCTGGGGTACCGGATCACCACGACGCTTGCGACCACCACGATCAGCCGCGATACCGTACTCAGTCATCGGGATTCGGCCATGAGCCAGCGGATCGTGTCCATGGCAAGCGTGGAGGCGAGTCAGACTTGGCGGCGCGCGAACATCGTAGGCATCGCGCGTGTCGGGGCGGCGCGCGTGCCGCAACAGCTCGAGGCGCGAATCGGCGTGATGCCGTTCTCCGCTCTTACCGTCGCGGGGGAGATCCGGCGGTCGGTCTATGACGGTGGACGCGACGGTCTTCGGGGCTTCGTCTCCGCCGGGCTTGCCCTGCCGCTCGGGTTTTCGACCCGCGCCGAAGCCGCCTGGCAGCGCGATCTCCAGGCACCGCTCGACAGTGCGGACTCCGTGCAGGAGGCGACCAACGTCGCCGCCTGGCTGCGGTTCGATCATCGGCTGCTGACCCTCGAGGTGGGCCGCGGTCGCCGCGATCCGTTCATGCCCCTTGGATTCGCAGGCGGAATTCGCCCCATCGACTCGCTGCGCCCGACGCCACCGACCGACTTCCTCGCCGCACACGGCACGTTGCAGCTCCTCCCCGGACTGTGGGTGTCGGGCTGGTACTACAATCCCGTGACCGGCGGCGGCGACTTCGAGCCACCTCACCATTCTCGGATTTCGGCGACGTTCTATTCGAAATTCTGGCGCGTTTTCCCGAGCGGGATTTTCGCGTTGCGAGCGGAAGCGGCGGTCGAGTCGTGGAGTCGCTCGCAGCTCGGAGGGATCCGGCGCGACAGCACGGCCAACGTGGAGCGCGCGATGAACGGGGCCAGCTTTGTCGATACGAACATCGAGATGCAGCTCGCGGGCGTGACCCTCTTCTGGACCGTGCACAACATCAACCGGATGCGCTCGAGCTACCTGGAGGGCCTGGGGTTTCCCAAGAGTGCGCAGCAGTGGGGGGCCCGCTGGTTCTTCACTAACTAGGGCCTCTGGCTACATTTAAGCCCCTGTGCCGCGCAGTATGACAGGCTTCGGTGCCGCCGAAGATCGGGTGTCGAGCGGACGGTTGCGGATTGAAATCCGCACCGTCAATCACCGGTTTTTCAACCCGCAACTCAAGTTGCCGGCCGATCTGGCCGGCATCGAGATCGAGATGCGCGAGCGGCTGCGCGAGCTGCTCGAACGCGGCCATGTGGCGGTCACGGCGCGTTGGATGGAAACCCCATCAGCAGAGACGGGGGTGACCGTCGACCTAGCGCGGGCAAAGCAAGTGGTGGCCGCGGCGCAGCAGCTCAAGAAGAAGCTGAAGCTCAAGGGGACGGTCGATCTGGCGTTCGTCGCTCGGCAACCCGACGTGCTGACGCTTGCGAACGGCCGAGGCGTTGAAAAACCCGTCAAGTGGGATGACGTCAAAGCGATCGTCGAGCGGGCGGCGTTAGATGTCGTCGCCATGCGCGAGCGCGAAGGCGCGGCGCTGGCGGCCGAGCTCACGACCCGGCTCGATGCGCTCGACGCAGGCGCGCGCGTGGTCGAGGAGCAGGCTCCGCTCCGGCTGAAGGCCGAGCATGAGCGGCTGAAGAAGGCGGTGGCCGAGCTGACGGAAGGGTCCGACGTGGACGATCAGCGGCTGGCGCTTGAGGTCGCGCTGCTCGCCGACCGGGTCGACATCACCGAAGAGCTGGTGCGCTTCCGGTCACACACCGCCGCGGCGCGGGCGGCGCTCGGGTCGAAACAGCCGGTGGGGAAGCAGCTCGGGTTTTTGGCGCAGGAGCTGCTGCGGGAAGTGAACACCATGGGCTCCAAGGCGAACGACGCGCGCATCACGCAAACGGTGATCGCGATGAAGGGCGAGCTCGAGAAGCTTCGGGAGCAGCTGGAGAACCTGGAGTGACTGCGAAGCCGCGGATCGTGGTTCTGTCGGCGCCATCGGGCGGCGGCAAGACGACGATCGCGCGAGCCGTGCGCGAGCGCAATCCCGATCGGTTCGGGTTTTCGGTGTCGGCAACGACACGGAAGCCGAGAGCGGGAGAGCGGGAGGGCGTCGATTACCACTTCCTCCCGCGCAGTCGCTTTCTCGAGGCGGTCGGCGCAAAGGAGTTTCTCGAGTACGCCGAGTACGGCGGCGAGCTGTATGGCACGCTGAAGCAGGAAGTCGGAAAGGTGCAGGAGTCGGGAAGACACGTGCTGCTCGACATCGAGGTCGAGGGCGCGCGCCAGGTGCGGCAGCAGTATCCGCCGCCCGCCTCGGTATCGATCTTCATCCTGCCGAGCGATCCGCAAGTGTTGCTCGATCGGCTGTATTCGCGCAAAAGCGAATCGATCGAGCAGATTCGGTGGCGAATCAATCGGGCAGAGGACGAGCTGCAGCAGTCGACGCTGTTTGATCGTTGGGTCCGCAACGACGACCTCGACACCGCTGTGGGGGAGGTCGTCGCGATCGCGAATGACACCAGCGGGCGCAGTCGGGACAAGAAGGACTTCGAGTGGATTACGAGCTACGGTCGCGGCCTCCAAGCAGCGGCGCAGCGGCTGTATGATGAATTGCCCTAACCGAAAGGCTGAACTATGCGAATTGTGACACCGGCAGAAGTCGCAGGACAGACACAGAACAAATACCTCGGCGTGCTCGTGGCCGCGAAATTCGCGCGCTTCGTGAACGACTTCCCGCGCGATCGCTCGGTCGACTGGGAGGAGAAGCTCACCACGCGCGCGTTCGACGAGCTCGTGCGCGGCGGGCTCAAATACCGTCTGGTGCGGCGGAAGCGCCAGCAGGAAGCCTGATGCCGTACGTCGTGCTCGGCGTGTCGGGCGGAATCGCCTGCTACAAGAGCTGCACACTGGCACGACGACTCACGGAAGCGGGCATCACGGTCGACGTGGTGCTCACCGTCGCGGCCGCGGAGTTCGTGCGGCCGCTGACCTTCGAAGCCCTCACCGGTCGCCCCGTCCTGACTTCGCTCTGGGAGCCGGGCCGCGCGCTCGCGCACATCGGTCTCGCGAAAGAGACCGACCTGGTGATCATCGCACCGGCGACGGCGAACGTCCTAGCCCGTGCGGCAATGAGCATGGCGGACGATCTGCTCACCGCCATCCTGCTGGCGCGGGCCGGCGGCCGCATCCTC
>DATFVZ010000313.1:0-33069 GCA_035259785.1 Gemmatimonadales bacterium | reverse complement strand
ACCGAAGGACTCAATCGCGCGCGCACGAAGTCCTATATCAAGATCGGCACGAGCGGCACGGGAGGAATGGGATTCAACATCCCGTACACGCATTCCGAAGAAAAACCGAGCCGCACGTTGCTCACCAAGTCGGCCGTTGCGGGTGCGCACTCGATGTTACTGTTTCTGCTGGGTCGCACCCCCGACTCGCCGGTGACGGTCGAAATCAAGCCGACCGCGACCATCGCCTGGCGCGAAGTGGCATACGGGCCGGTGCGCCGCAAAGGGAAACCCATTCCGCTCGTGGATTGCGAGAAACCGGTGCCGCTCAAGGACGCCTTCAAGGAAAGCGCCCGGCCGTGGCGTGAACTGGGACGCCCGCTCGACGGCGTTTACATCGATGTCGGCGAAAACGGCCTGTTCGCGCGCGACGAATTCGAAACGGTAACCGCACTCGGCCAGATGGAATTCATAACCCCCGAAGAGGTCGCGGATTACGTGATCATGGAGCTGCAGGGCCGGCCCACCGGGAAAGACGTCATCGCTGCGCTCGATGCGGTGACCGCGGGGCCCACCTATCGGGCTGGTGTCCTGCGCCGCAACGCCGTGGGTCGCCTCAAGGGTCTGGAGGAGCAGGAAGGGAAGCGCGGCATCGCGTACGAAATGCTCGGGCCGCCGCGACTCACGAAAATGCTCTACGAAGCCTATCTCTGCCGCTGTGTGTGCGCGTCCGTCCAAGCGCTCGCCGAGAGCAAGGCCTCCGCATTGGCGGCCGCCGCGTATCGTCTCCTGCAGGATGACGCCGCGTTACGCCAGCACATTATCTCCGTGGGGCTGCCGATCGTGGCGCCGGACGGCAAAAACGTGTATCGCGGCAGTACGGTCGTCGTTCCTCCGGGACCCAACGGCGATCCGCTTAGCGTGGCGCCACGCGGCTGGGTGGATCTCCGGCCCGAGCAGTTCGGCGTGTGGGTGAGTCGCGCCATCGTCATGGTGCGTGATGCCAGGGCGCGTGCAGGCGGACCGCAGAGCTCAGGGAGCGATCTCGACTGGAACGCGATCGAACCGGATGATCCGATCGAACCAGCGCGCTTCGCGACCTGGGTTTTTACCGTGGAAGAAAAGGGAGCGCGCATCAAGCGCTGAGCATGACGGTCGATACGGGAGCGGTGGATCGCGCTTTGGGAGCGATCGGAACGACCTTCCGACTTACGCGCCTTTATCCGCCGTCGCATCCGGCCGTAGTCGAGTCGATGCGCCAGATCACGGGTTCGCTCGCCGGTCTCGCCTCGCTCGGCACCGTCGATTGGAAGGTCGGCGCGACGGGTCTCCATTGGCACGGCCAGCACCTGCTGCCGCGGAATACACAAGTCGCCGAGCTCGCCGGATTGTTGTTCGCCCGCGGAGTTCGCGCCATGATGGTCAATCCCGGCGTCACCCCTGAGCATTGGCTCGCATTGTTCGGCGTCGCGGTGGGGAACGTGCAGCCGGACGATGCCGCCCTCGGTCGCATTACGGTGTTGCTCGGTCGCCGTGCGAGTCAGCGCCTGTCGGCCGCACGCGTGCTCGGTGAGTCCCCGGAGCCGGCGCCGACTCCGACAGTAGTGTTTAAGACGCCGCACGTGATGTTGCCGGCAGAAACGATCACGCCGGCGCGGGCGACACCTGTCTTTCGTCCCAATGTGCTACCGGCCGATGTCGAAGCCCGTCGCGCTGTGGCCGCGTTGCAAACCGCACAGGACCGCGAGGAGCAGCGGACCTTGATCGACCAGCTGCGCCGAATCATACCTGATCTCCGTAGCCTCCGGGACGTCGGCGCTCTCGCCGAAGTGGTCGCGGGGTTGGATCGTTGCCTGGGAAAGAGTCAGGATCCTGAGATTCAAGAGCAGATTGGGGATGTGGCGGGAGCGCTTGCGGATGAGACTATTGTGCAGCGGATGGTCGGGCGCCTCGGGGAACCGCGTGTGCCCCCGGCTGAGCGCGCGCATCTCGTCCACGCCGTCGGCGCCCTGGGGGCGGTTTCGGCGGGGCTGGTGGTCGAGGCCTATCTGCAGGCAGCGCCGGAGCTACGAGAGGCGTATCGCGCGGCGATGCGGGCCGCTGGGGAGCGCATCACAGACGTTTTACAGGATCAGGTGAAGAGTAGGGTGCCAGCGGTCGTGGCTGCGGCTGCCGAGTTTCTCGGCCTCTCAGGGAGCCCGGATGTGGCGCCGCAGCTGTTAGAACTTACGCATCATAATGACGAGCGCGTCCGAGAAGCTGCGCTGCTCGGCCTGGCGGAGCTCGGCGGCCGCGAAGTTGCCCGGCCGGCCATGCCGCTGCTCAAAGATGACTCGGTGCTCGTGCGTACCGCGGCGGCTCGCACGATTGCGGCGGCTGGGGATCCAACCGCGACGACGGTGCTGGTGCGCCGATTGGAGCAGGAGAAAGATGAGGGGGTACTGGCTGCCTTGTTGAAGGCGATCGGCCAGCTGGGAGCAACGGAAGCGCTCGATGTGCTCGCGCGCTTCGCGGAGCCGGGGGGCAAGCCGCGGCGCACACCTTTCGTGCGTGCGGCAGCGATCGAAGGGTTGGCGCGACTGGACAGAATGGAGGCTAAGGCATTGCTCGAACTCTACGCGCGGGATAAAGAGCCGACGGTCAGACGGGCAGCTGAGGCATCGCTGCAATGACGACACGCGCGGTAAAAAGCAGCGGCGACGCTGTGCTGACGCAGACCATCACGCGCGAAGTCGCGAAGCGCGTGGTCGGACAGGAGGTGATGGTCGAGCGCCTGTTGATCGGCCTGCTCACCGGCGGTCACATCCTGCTCGAGGGCGTGCCCGGGCTCGCCAAAACGCTGGCCGTGCGCACCGTGGCCGAATGTCTGCGCATCACCTTTTCGCGAATTCAGTTTACGCCGGATCTGCTGCCGGCCGACGTGATCGGCACGATGGTCTTCGATCAGCGGTCTCAAGAGTTCTATCCAAAGAAGGGGCCGCTGTTCGCGAATCTCATCCTGGCCGACGAAATCAACCGGGCGCCGGCGAAGGTGCAGTCAGCGCTGCTCGAAGCGATGCAGGAAAAGCAGGTGACGATCGGTGGCGAGACCTTCTTCTTGGGGGAGCCATTCCTGGTGCTGGCCACACAAAACCCCATCGAGCACGAGGGCACATATCCGCTACCAGAGGCGCAGCTCGACCGGTTCATGCTGAAGGTACGGGTCGGGTATCCGTCACGGGATGCGGAAAAGGAGATCGTGGGGCGGATGGCCGGCGGACGGCCGATCGAAGTCAGCCGCATCGCCGAGGCCGAAGACATCCTCGCGGCGCGCTCGGCCATCGCTGAACTGTTCATGGACCAGAAGGTCGTCGATTATATCGTCGATGCGGTCCGCGCGACGCGCGAGCCGCAATCGGTCGGCCTCCCCGAGCTCAAGCCCCTGATCGCCTTCGGCGCCTCACCCAGGGCGTCCATCTATCTGGCCCAGGCCGCGCGCGCCCATGCCTATCTACGCGGGCGGGCGTTCGTGGTGCCCGAAGATGTCAAGGCGATGGCCTACGACGTGCTTCGCCATCGCGTGCTCTTGACGTTCGAGGCCGAAGCCGAGGACGTAGATTCGGATCAGGTGATCGGGCGGATTCTGGAGGCCGTGGGAGTGCCGTGATCACCCGGGACGTCCTCCGGCAGGTGAAGGGGATCGAGCTCCGCACTCGCAGCCTCGTCAACACGTTGTTCACGGGCGAATATCGCTCCGTCTTTCGCGGGCAAGGCATCGAGTTCGCGGAAGTGCGTGCCTATCAGCAGGGTGACGATTTCCGCTCGATCGACTGGAACGTGTCGGCCCGGATGGGACATCCATTCGTAAAAACGTACATGGAAGAGCGGGAGATCACGCTGCTACTGCTGGTTGACCAATCCGGCTCGCTGCATTTCGGCCGTCCCTATACAAAAGCAGGACTTGCAGTCGAGGTTGCCGCAGTCCTGGCGCTCGCTGCCGCTCGCCACAACGACCGGGTGGGAGCGCTGCTCTTCGCCGATCGTCCGGAGTTGGTCGTGCGGCCCGCGAAAGGCCGCGCGCATGCATTGCGAGTCATTCGCGATCTCGTCGCGTTCACGCCCAAGGGGCGTGGGACGAATCTCGCCGGCGCGTTACGCTATGCCACCAAACTGCTGCGTCACCGGGCCATTGTGGTCGTGCTCTCCGATTTTCGCGCCGAAGCCTGGGAGGAGCCACTCGGCCAACTAGCCGCCCGGCACGAGGTCGTGGCGATTACGATCGACGACCCGCGCGAGTACGACCTGCCCGATGCGGGGTGGGTCGAGCTGGAGGACGCCGAAACCGGGCAGCGGATCCTCGTGGACACCAGTCACACCCCCACCCGCACGCGCATTCGCGTTGCCGCCGAGCGCATGCAGCAGGAGCGCAGCCGCAAGCTGGTGCAGGCGGGGGTTGATCGCGTGTCATTGCTGACGACCGTTCCCTATGGCGTGCCGCTGCGGCGTGCCTTTGCCGAACGGGCCCGACGGCTGAGTCGATGATCACGTTGCTCCTGCTCGTGCAGGTCGGTGGCTGGGTCGCGGCGGTCCCCGCTCAGCAGCCGACCGTCGGCGACACCATTCGGCTGGAGCGATCGGTCTCGACGCCGCCGGGTTGGCGTCTGCGCGCCGGCAAGCTGGCCGCGACCTCGGATGCCGAGCCGCTGGGAGATGCCATCGTGCTCCCGACCGCGACGCCTGGTGAATGGATCGTGCGCCACATCGTCGTCGCGTGGACCCCCGGCATGGTGACGCTCGAGATGCCGCCCATTTGGCGACTTGGCCCGGATGGCGGTGAGGATTCGCTGGCGGGGGGTAGCGCCACATTCAGGGTCGCGAGCGTGATTCCAGACAGCGTCAGAACGCCGGCACCACAGCCGGCGCTGGGCCCCCTGCGGCGCGACGGATTGAGTGCCCTGCCCGTGATCGCTGCGGCGGTGTTTGCAGCCGGTGCGCTGTTCCTCCTCGTCGCCTGGCGGCGCCGGTCGCCGCGAAGCTTGTCGCACGCCCCGGCCCTCGCCGCCCTTGGCGAAGTCGCCGACGCGCGCTGGCTGTCAGCCGGCGAACCAAAGGCGGTGGCGGCGCGCGCGTCCCATCGCTTGCGCCAGGCTCTGGCGCGCTCGATTCCGGAGGCGCATGAGGCGCTGAGTACAGCGGAGTGTCTGGCTGCCGTGGAGCACGCATGGCCTCAGGCACCATTGCGTGACCTGCGCGAGCTGCTCACGGCCCTCGACCAGGTCGCGTTCGCGGCGGCTCACGGCGTCGATGTCGCGCCGCTCGCCGCGCGCGCGCGCGCGTTGGCAAAAGAGCTGGGCGGTGGATCGAATGGCGGTGGGAGCTCGCGATGACGTTCGCACGCCCGTGGCTCCTGCTGCTGTTGGCGGCGCTGCCGCTCTGGTGGTGGTGGCGCGCGCGACGGCTGGGCCGCCTGTCGGGCGCATCGATGAGCGATGTCCGGCCGGCCATGGGCCCGGTCGAACGACTCTGGATCGCTCGTCTGCCCGTGTCGCTGCGCTCCGTGTGTCTCGCCGCGTGGATCATCGCTGCCGCGGGGCCCCGTGTCGGGTCGGCGCGTGCCGAGCTTCGCAGCGAAGGCATCTCGATCGTCCTCACTATAGACATCTCGAGCAGCATGCTCGCGGAGGACTTTTCACCTGCCAACCGGCTCGATGTCGCGCGGCGCACCGCCACTGAGTTCGTGCGGGCGCGGACGTCGGATCGGATCGGGCTCGTCGCCTTCGCCGGGCAGGCGCTGACGCAAGTGCCGATCACCACCGACTATCAGGTGCTGGAAGAAGCGATTCGCCAGCTGCGCGTCGGTGTTCTCGAGGACGGCACCGCCATCGGTACGGCCATCGCGACGAGCGCGAACCGGCTGCGCCGCGCGCCGGGAAAGAGCAAAGTTCTGCTGCTGCTTACCGACGGCGAGAACAACAAAGGCACGGTCGATCCTCGCACGGCCGCGCAAGCAGCGGCGGCTTTTGGAATCAAGATCTACACGATTGGTGTGGGGACGCAGGGTGAAGCGCCGGTCCCGACAGGGCAGGGACCGCTTGGCCTTCGGTACGAAACGATGCCGGTGAAGATCGACGAGCAGCTGCTCGGTGAGGTTGCCCGTTCGACGGGTGGCCGCTACTTCCGCGCGACCGACGCCGCATCCCTTTCGAACGTCTTTGGCGAGATCAATCGACTCGAAAAGACGCCGGTGCAGCACCTCGTCTATCGGCGTTTTGAAGAGGCCTATCGTTGGCCGTTGAGCCTCGGTTTGCTCGCGCTCGCGCTCGAGCTCGTGGTTGCGGGCACATTCGCGGTGCGTGTTCCGTGATCACGTTCGACGCGCCGATCGTCGGGGTGCTCGCGCCGGTACTCGGTGGCGCGGTTTGGGCTGCGGCGGCCTGGGCGCGGCGCTCGCGCGTTCGGCGCGCGGCGGCGTGGTCCGAGGCAACCGCGCGTCTGGCACGCGCGTCGGGACGGTTCGGACCGGCAACGGTTGGGCTGGCCGCTGCCTTGGCGGCTGTCGCGCTCTCCGGCCCTCGGTGGGGTGAAGAGCGGATCGTCACTGAGACACGCGGTCTCAATCTCGTCCTTTCAATCGACATCTCGCGCTCAATGCTTGCCGAGGACGTGAAACCGAGCCGCATCGCACGGGCGCTGCGGGAGGCCAGGCGACTGGTCCAGGATCTCGACGGCGACCGTCTGGGCCTCAGTGTCTTCGCGGGGACGAGCTATATCCTCTCGCCGCTCTCGGTGGATGGATCCGCCCTGACGCTCTATCTCGATGCGCTCGACCCGGACGTTGCGTCGGAAGGTGGAACGTCGCTCGCGCCAGGTCTATCACAGGGCATCGATCTGCTGCAGGCGAGTCCCGAAATCGCCGACCGCGTGCTGGTATTGTTCACCGATGGTGAGGCGCACGACTCGCTGGAGCGGTCATTGGCGGAAGCCCGGCGCCTGAACGACCTCGGCATCCACTTGATTCTCGTGGCCGAGGGCGGACGCCAACCCATGAAGATTCCCGTGCGCGACGACCGTGGCAGTCTCGTCGGATGGCAGCAAGATGAAACGGGCAACGCCATCGAGACCAGTCGACGCGACGACGTGCTCGGGGCGATTGCCGATGCTGCGCAGGGGACGATTGTCGCGGCGGAGCTCCCGGACCAGGCGGGTGCCGTGCGTGACCTTGTCGCATCGTATAAGCGCGCGACGGCGACTGAGAGCCGCACGCAGCGCGGCCGCCCGCGCGCGTGGATTCCCTTGCTCTTCGCGGCGATGGTGCTGACGGCCCAGACGTTGACCCGGCGCACAGCTGCGCTCATTGTGCTCGCCTTGTTCTGCGTGCCTCCCCCGAATCTCAGGGCGCAACGTCGGTCCGCGGCGGAAAAGGCGTGGGACCAGGGAAATGTCCGCGGTGCGGCAGAAGCATACCTTGCAGAATTGAAGGCACATCAGGACGACGATACGGCGTGGTATAACACCGGCACGGCGGGCATCGCGGCGGGTGACCCCACGTTGGCGCGTGCCAGTCTTTCCCGCGCTGCCGCGTCGCTCGACCCCGAGCTTCGATTCCGCGCGCTTTACAATCTTGGCTTGCTGGCGTTGCTTGAGGCGCGTGCGGACAGCGCGAATCGCGAGACGCATCTTGCGGATGCGGAACGGGCGTATCGGGAGGCGTTGTTGCTCAAGCCCGATCACATCAGGGCCAAATGGAATCTCGAGCTCGTGGATCGCCAAAGGCGCGGGGGCGGGCAGGCCAATAGACCGAATACGCCTCCACCCCCTTCTCCCGGCGGCGGCGGCGGGGGATCACCACCGCCTCCACCCCCTGGCGGACGATCGGGCGGTTTGAGCGAGTCTCAAGCCGATCAGGTGTTGCGCTCCATAGGCCAGGAGGAGTTGCGCACGCGCCGCGATCGCACAGGACGCACCCGCCGCGCAGCCGCGGCAGGAATCAAGGACTGGTGACTCCGCTGCTTTCGATCGTTACCGCGTTGACCCTGATGCAGGGCGCCGAGGTGACCGCGAGTGTCGATCGAACCCACCTCACGGTGGGTGAGGAATTGGTGCTCACGGTGCGGGCTCGGTCGCGCTCGACCGACGCCGTCGAGATCCTGCTCCCCCAATTGAACGGCTTCGTCGTCGTCGGATCGCGCGACATGACGGAGGTGTCATTCGGTGGTGATGCCGCCGGCGCCATCCGCACGACGGTGCGCGCGTTGCAGCTGCGCGCTCAACAGCCCGGCGCGCTGCTCATCGGCCCGGTGCGCGCGCGGCAGGGCGCGAGTGTCGTGTCCACCGATCCGATCCTCATCACGGTGGACAGTGCGGCAAATCGCGTTGGTACGTCGCTGAGTCCGTTGGCTCGATCGCTGCTCGAGAGCACGCCAGTGCCCGCGTCGGATCGCACGGACCGCGTTGCGCTGACGATGCTCGTCCCCAGTGATACCGTGTACGCAGGACAGCAGGTCGACCTCATCGCCGCAGCCTGGGTTCCGCGGGAGCTCCGTGAGCGAATGCGTCGTCCCCCGTTGCTGACACTGGTTACGCCCGAAGGCGTGTGGGCGTATCCGGCAGCCGCATCACCGGGGGTCGCGTTGTCGCGTCAAGTCGCCGGACGGTGGATGGATCTCTTCGTCACTCAACAGGTGGTGTTTCCGCTGGCGCCCGGCGGGCTCATCGTGCCACCTGCGTCCGTCGAGTACGCGTTGCCGGTAACGTTCTCGTTTTTCAGTCGCGAAGAGCGCTACACTCTCCGCAGCGACTCGATCTCGATCGCTGTCCTTCCACTCCCTCAACCCGCCGGCAGTCCCGGCACGACGGTTGTGGGACAAGGGCTCACACTCGATGTGCGTCTCGACCCAGCGAGTACGCGCTCAGGCGAGCCGGTGGAAGCGGCCGTAACGGTCAGCGGCATTGGCAATGTGGCGCTCTGGCCGGAGCCTTCGGTTCGTTGGCCGTCGGGATTCCGCGTCTATCCGGCCCAGACCGAAATTCGGGTGGTGCCGCAGGCTGGCCGCATCGCGGGTAGCAAAGTCTTCCGATTCCTCGCCGTGCCCGATTCTGCGGGAACGTTCATGCTCCCGGAGGTGCGGTATGCCTACTTCGACGCCCTCACGGGTCGTTTCGAGGTCGCCAGCTCGGCACCCCAGCGATTGTCGGTAGGGACGGGTGCGGAGCCGCGGGCCGCCCGGGTCTTGCCCACACTTCTGCCGCGTCGGGGTGAGCAACCAGCTCAGCGGCTTAGCCGCCGACTGTCGTGGCCGGGATGGCTCGGCGTGTTGCTGATGCCACCCATCTTTGCATGGGTGGCGCATCGCAGACGGCGGCGTGCAACCCGGCCCCGTGACCCGTCGCCAGGACGCGCGGCACATGAGCTAACTCCGCTTGGTCGGCTGGAACGGGAGTTTCTCGCCGTGCTCGCGAGCCACGTGTCCGATCCGTTCGCGCGTGATGGGGACGGTTTGGCGCAGGCACTGCGCGCCGCCGGCGTGGACAGCGCAGTCGCCGACCATGTGAAGCGACTGCGTGACCGGCTGCGGGCCGCGCGCTACGGACCGCGGGGCTTGGGAGACTCGGCCGAGCTGGCAGCGGAAATCGAGCAGGTTCTGCGCGTCCTTGGGGCCGATGGGCCCAAAGGATCAAGGCGCCCGCACGTCGTCATCGCGGTCATTGTGTTACTGGGCGCAGCAGGTGTAGGGGCGCAGCATGCGGCGCCTCCACAATCACCGTCAGCTAGCGCTGAGGCGCTGTACGAGGCCGGTGCGCTACGCGCCGCCGCTGATTCGTTTGCAGCACGCGCGGCCCAGGAGCCGCGGGATCCGGCCCATTGGTTCAATCTTGGCGCGACCTTGTACCGGGCCGGCGCGGACGGCAAAGCGACCGTCGCGTGGACCCTCGCGGCCCGGCTCGCTCCGCGCGATGCCGCGATCGGACGCGCGCGCGAGCTCCTGCCACCACCCGACCTCATGACCGACAAGCTGCTACATGTAGGGTGGGCAACGCCCGCAGAATGGAGCATCATTGGTGGAGTCGCGTGGATCGCCCTGTGGATGACCGTGGCGATCGGCGCGCAGCGCCGGCGTCCGATCCAGGTCGTGTTCGGCGCTGCCACACTCGCCGCATTGTTGCTCGGCGGCATCGAGCAGCGCCGGCGGGATCTGCCTACCGCCGTCGCTGTCGGGGAGGCCGTGCCCATTCGGACGGCGCCGTACGGTGGTGCTAGCGCCGCGACGACGGTGCCGCCTGGTGCGGCGCTGCTCGTGCAACGCAGCTACGGCTCCTGGCGTGAGGTGCGGCGCGGGGACGGGCTGCACGGCTGGGTCCTCAGTTCGGAGATCGCCCCACTTTGAGCGTACTGGAACGCGCGCGAATCCAGGTCCTGACCGATCGAGTCGCCGATCAGATTGCCGCGGGCGAAGTGGTCGAGCGGCCGGCGTCCGTCGTCAAGGAGCTGGTCGAGAATGCGCTCGATGCCGGCGCTCGCGCGGTGCGGGTCGAGCTCGAGGACGGGGGCAAGGTGTTGATTCGTGTGAGCGACGACGGCTCGGGCATGGATCGGGACGACGCGCGCCTCGCGCTGCAGCGCCATGCGACGAGCAAGATCCGCACAGCCACGGATCTCATCGGGGTGGGTACGTTCGGGTTCCGCGGAGAAGCCCTCCCGGCGATCGCGTCGGTATCGCGCCTCGAGCTCGAAACTACGGACGGGGACGGCGCAGGGGCCACGCGGTTGCGCGTGAACGGAGGCAAGCTCGAGGGGGCAGAAGAGACGGCGCGGCAGCGCGGCACGACGGTCACCGTCCGCGGGCTCTTCTACAATACTCCGGCACGGCGAAAATTCCTGCGCGCCACGGCCACCGAGACCCGCGCCGCGCTCGAAGCCGTCACGGTGCTCGCGCTGACGCGTCCCGATGTCGCCTTTTCGGTCACGAGCGACGAGCGCGTGTTGCTCGACTGCGCGCCGGCGGAACGCCTCATCGACCGTGTGGGGGCACTGTGGGGCAGGGAGCTCGCCGACACGCTGCTCGAAGTGTCGCATCGAGCCGGCCCGCTCGAAGTGACCGGCCTCGCGCAACGACCGGCGCAGGCGCGGGCGGCGGGGCGCAAAGGCTACGTCTTTGTGCGGGGCCGGCCGATTCGCGATCCCTTCATTCTGCGAGCCGCGGAGGCCGGCTACCGCTCCACGATCGCGCCCGGCGATCGTCCGTCGCTCCTCTTGTTCCTCGATCTTCCCGGCGATGCCGTCGACGTGAACGTGCATCCGGCGAAGCTCGAGGCGCGGTTTCGCGACAAGTTCTTTGTGGAGAAGGTGGTTGAGGAGGCGGTGAGAGCGGCGCTTGCACCGTTGGATTCGGCGGCACCGATGGGTGCTGTCAGCCATCAGCCCTCTGCCTTCAGCGGAGTCGGTATGCCGCTGGAGCTCTTCGCCGAGCAGCCGCTGACGGCTGACGGCAGACCGCAGACGGCTCCAGTCCTCCAGCTCTTCGACACCTACATCGTCTTCCAAGCCGGCCAGGCCGTCAGCATCGTGGATCAACACTCCGCGCACGAGCGCGTGCTGTACGAAGACGTGATGCGACAGCTCTCCGGTGACGGCGCGCCGGCGCAGCGGCTGCTCCTGCCACTCACGCTCGATTTCGCGCCGGCGGAGCTCGACGCTATCGAGGCGCATCGCGAGCTGCTCGTGCGCGTCGGTTACGAGATCGAGCCGTTCTCGGGACGCAGCATCGTCGTTCACACCGCCCCCAACCCCCATCCCCGTTTCGAGGCTGCCCGTTGCCTGCAGGAGCTCGTCGCCGACCTCGCTGGGGGCCGTTTTGGCGGATGGCAAAACCGGCTCGAGCGCTTTGCGGCGACGTATGCGTGTCGCGCGGCGATCAAGGCTGGTCAGTCGCTCGAGGCCGATGAGATGCGTCAGCTGATCGTTCGGCTCCTCGGCGCCACGCTGCCAGCGCACGACGTGCATGGACGGCCATCGATGGTTCAGCTGCCGAAGGAAGAGCTTGAGCGCCGGTTCGGCCGCACCTGACTCCCGACACCCGACACCTGTAATCGTAGGTCCCACCGGCGTCGGAAAGACGGCCGTCGCTGTCGCCCTCGCCGCCCTCACGCCCATCACGGTCATCTCGGCTGACGCGCGGCAGGTCTATCGCGGTCTGGATATTGGCACGGCAAAACCCGATCCCGAAACACTCGCCCGAGTGCCGCACCGGGGGCTGGATCTGATTGATCCGGGCGAGCGTTACAGCGCAGGGCGGTTTGCGCGGGAGGCTGCGGGGTGGCTCGCCGAGATCCGCGCGGGAGGCGGCGACCCCGTGGTGGTCGGAGGAACCGGCCTATATATCCGGGCGCTGGCAGATGGGCTATTTCATGAGCCCCCGTTCGACCCCGAGCGTCGCCAGCGGCTCCGGTCCTGGTCGGAGTCCCTGGAGGGGCCAGCACTCGCGCGCTGGGCAGGAAGGCTCGATCCCGCTTTTCCGGGGGGTGGCCGCCAACGGGCCGCGCGCGCGATCGAGGTGGCGCTGTTGACCGGACACGCGCTTTCGTGGTGGCAGCGTGAGGCCCGCGCGAGTGGAGCGCTGCGGCCCTGGTACATTCACCTCACGTTGCCGCGTGAAATGCTGCACCGGCGGCTCGCGCACCGGGTCGATGCGATGTTGGGCGCCGGTTTTGGGCAAGAGGTTCGGCGGGTCCTCGCGACAGGAGTCGCGGCCGACGCACCCGGACTGGATGGCGTCGGCTATCGGGAGATCGTGAGCATGCTGCAAGGCCGACTGCCAGAGCATGAGTTGCGGGATGCGATTCTTACTTCGACCCGACGGTACGCGAAGCGGCAGGAGACGTGGTTTAGACATCAACTACGCCGTCAGCCGTCGGCCATCAGCCATCAGCAGGAGGTCTGGATGCTTGATGCGACACCGTCACCCACAGCCATCGCCGACCAGATCATGGCTCGTTGGACCCAGATGGCTGATGGCTGACGCCCAATAGAATGAGAATCGGCATCACCTGCTATCCCACCTACGGTGGCTCAGGGGCCGTAGCCACGGAGCTCGGCCTCGAGCTCGCGCGGCGCGGGCACGACATTCACTTCATCTCCTACGCCAGTCCGTTTCGCCTGCGGGGCTTTGCCGAGCGCGTGACGTTTCACGAAGTCACCCAGCTCGAATATCCGCTGTTCGAGCAGTCATCCCCGTACGCACTAGCCCTTGCGGTGAAGCAGCACGAGGTTGCCAAGCGCGAGCAGCTTGACTTGATGCATGCGCACTACGCGATACCCCATGCAGCGACCGCGTGGCTCGCAAAGCAGATGCTCGAGCACGAGGGGCTGGGTCTCAAGATCGTTACCACGCTTCACGGCACCGACATCACGCTCGTCGGGCAGGATCCTTCGTATTACACGCTCACGAAGTTCTCGATCGAGCAGTCGGATGCCGTGACGGCGGTATCGGCGTATCTGCGCGATGAAACCTATCGCGCGTTTGGTTGCGGCGACTGCGAAGTGCGCGTAATCCCCAACTTCGTCTCCGCGACAGACTACTTTCCGCCCAGCGACGACTCTTGCCGCAAGCGACTCGCGCCGAAAGGACGTCGTGTGCTCGTCCACGTCTCGAACTTCAGGCCGGTCAAGCGCATCGGCGACGTCGTCAAAATCTTCGCGGGTGTACGAAAACAACTGCCCGCGACACTCGTGCTGGTGGGCGATGGTCCCGACCGCGATCTCGCCGAGCACGAAGTCGACAGCCTGGGCCTGCGCAAGGATGTGCGCTTTCTGGGAAAGGTGGAGAACGTCGGCGACGTCCTGCGAGGCGCCGACCTCTTTCTCCTGCCATCGGCAACGGAGTCGTTCGGGCTCGCAGCGTTGGAAGCGATGGCGTGCGCCGTACCGGTGATCGCGAGCGATGCCGGAGGGATTCCCGAGGTCGTGCGGAACGGTGAAACGGGTTACCTGGCTCCGCCGGGCGACGTCGCGGCGATGTCCGAGCGCGCGCTCCACGTCCTGCAGGATGGCGGCGACCATGAGCGGTTGAAGCGCAATGCCACCGCACGTGCGCTCGAATTCTCCACCGATCGCGTCGTGCCCCTTTACGAAGCGCTCTATGAGGAAGTCCTCGCGAGGTGAGGGCTCCAGTGCTGCGGCTCGTGCGCGGGCCCAATTTGCTCATCGCAGCGGCAGGCGTGTACGCGGGTGGCTGGATCGCACTGCGAGCGATCGCCTTCCCGAAGGAGCTGCTCTTCGCCGCGATCTCGGGCGTAGCGATCGGGGCGGTGGGGAATACCTGGAACGACATTCGTGACATCGCAGCCGATCGCGTCAATCGTCCCGACTCGAGGCCGCTCGCCGCGGGACACATTGCGCGCGGAACGGCTGAGTTGATCGTCTTCACGAGCACGTTGCTGGCGTTCACGCTCGCCGGACTCGTCAGCGGAGCTCAGGTTCTTGCAACTCTTGTCGCGCTGGTCGCCATGTTCGCCTATTCGCCGCTGCTCAAGCCGCTCCCGTTGGTGGGGAACGTCGTCGTCGCGGTCGTTGCGGGCTCACCGCCGTTTTACGGAGCACTTGCGGTTGGCGTGCCGGCAGCCGGCGTGGTACCATGGGTCCTCGCTGCGTGGCTGCATTTCGTGCGCGAAGTCGTGAAGGATGTCGAAGACCAGGCTGGTGATCGCACGATTGGACGCCGCACGTTGCCGATCGTCGTGGGGGACCGGCGCGCACTCGTGATAGCAGCGGGGGCGGGCATACTGTTTGTCCCCGCCAGCCTGCTCTTGCCGCGGCAAGCAGGGTATGGGGGCGCGTACTACCTGATCGCATTGCTGGCGCAGATGGCGGTCCTCATTGCCGCAACCTGGATGTTGCTCGGCCGAGTGCCGGGTGTGAGCGCGCTCCTGAAGGGCGCCATGATCATTGGACTCGCCGCGCTGGTTGCGGGAAAGGTCGCATGAATCTCTGGCAAGGTGTGCTGCTCGGCCTGGTACAAGGTCTGACCGAATTCCTTCCCGTCTCGAGCGACGGCCATCTCGCCGTCGTTGGACAACTGGTCCATGTGAGCACGCCGGGTGTATTCGTCGAAGTCGCGCTTCACGTCGCGACGCTCGGATCCATTCTGGTGGTGTACGGCGGGAGATTCTGGCGCCTCGCGCTCGGCGTGTTGCGGCTGCAACCCGATGACCTTCGTTACGCCGGTCTGTTGTTCATCGGCATGCTCCCCGCCGGGATCGTCGGTCTGCTGTTTGAGGATTTCATCGGTCGCGCGTTTGACTCATTATGGGCAGCAGGCGTGGGATTTCTGATCACCGCCGTGGCGCTGTGGTCGACACGGCATCGCGGAACGACGCCTGACACTGCCTCCCGTCCTACCGCTGGTGGTGCATTGATCATCGGGCTCGCCCAGGCTCTCGCTCCGTTGCCAGGGATCTCCCGTTCCGGGATGACCATAGCTTCCGGACTGTGGGTTGGCCTCGGCGCGGTCGCGGCCGCAGACTTCAGTTTTCTCATGGCCATTCCGTTGATTGCCGGTGCGGGACTATTCGAGGCACGCCACCTGTCGAGCGATCTCGGCCCGATCGGTACCGCGCCCCTGCTCATCGGAGCTCTGGTGGCATTTGTCTCAGGTGTCTTTGCGATCCGCTTCCTAGTGATGTTGCTCCGCCGTGGACGTTTTTACGTCTTCGCGCCGTACTGCGTGGCCATCGGGTTGCTGACCCTCGCGTTCGCGCTGTCCCGCGGGTGAGCGGACTCGACGGCATCCCCTCGTCCGTTCTCGCCCGCCGTTGGGGCGTCCCGCAGTGCGGCGTATTCCGTACCTTGCCATCCACTCTCGATGCCATTCACGATCTCGGCGCGCAGGATGCGCCCTCCGGGACGCTCGTGCTTGCCGAAGAGCAGACCGCCGGGCGCGGACGTGACGGCCGGACTTGGCGCTCGCCGCCAGGAGGCGCGTGGCTCGGCATACTGCTGCGACCGCCAATCCCTCCAGCGGGTGTCCTGTCTTTGCGCATTGGTCTCGTGCTCGCCGATGTCGTCGAAGAGGTGCTCGGGATTCGACCGACCGCGCTATCTGGTCCGCGCGCAAGTCTCAAATGGCCCAACGATGTGCTGCTCGACGAGCGCAAGGTCGCGGGGATTCTGTGCGAAAGCCGTTGGCAAGGTGACGCGTTGCAATGGCTCGGCGTCGGGATCGGGATCAACGTGGCGAACGAGATCCCGGCGGAGCTGGCCAATTACGCCGTCGCGTTGAGTGAGTTTCGTCCGGACGTGCGTCGAGTCGATGTGTTGGATCGCCTGGTACCGGCCCTGCTACGACTCACGACGCACGACGCACGACTCACGGAATTTGAATGCGCCGCGTTCGCGCGGCGGGACTGGCTGCGGGGCCGCCACCTCCGCGCGCCGCTTGGAGGCCGGGCCGCGGGAATTCGGCCCGACGGCGCGCTGCTCGTCGATACCGGCGCGGGCACCACGATGGTGCGCGACGGCCACGTCGAGCTATCTTAGCCGCCCTCATGCTCCTCGCGATCGACATCGGCAATACCGAGACGACCGTCGGGCTGTTCGCGGGAGACCGCCTCGAGGGCCACTGGCGGTTACACTCGACTCCACATCGCACACCCGACGAATGGGCGTCGATCTTCACGACCCACCTCACGCACGCCGGCCACTCCACGCAGGAGATTGGCGCGGTGATCATCGCATCGGTCGCGCCACCAGTGACCCAGAGCCTGTCTGCAGGGGTCGAGTTGGCGACGACGCGGCAGCCGGTGTCGGTGGATGGACGATCCAAGCTTCCCATCGTGCTGGACGTCGATGAACCGATGACGGTGGGGGCCGATCGTATCGTCAATACCCTTGCGGCATCTCAGCTCTTCAAGAAGGACACGATCGTCGTGGACTTCGGCACGGCGACGACGTTCGATTGCATCACCGGTGATGGTCGCTTCATTGGTGGCGTAATCATGCCGGGTCTCCGAACCGCGTCGGATGAGCTTGTACGTCGAACCGCGAAGCTTCCGGCCACGGAGCTGACGCCCCCGCCGCAGGTCATTGGACGGCGAACGGAAGATTGCATCCGCGCGGGCGTGCTTTGGGGAACCGCAGACGCGGTCGACGGACTGGTCCGTCGTATTGCGGCCGAGTGGCCCACGAAACGAAAGCCGATGACGATCGCGACCGGCGGGCTCGCGGGCCTCGTCGCTCCGCTCTGCAAGGAAATCGAGTCGGTGCAACCCGATCTCACATTGGTCGGATTGCGGATCGCGGCAGGAGCGATCGGCCTCAAGTGGTAGACCCGCCCACTTCGACGCTCTCTCCCGCTGACGCGCGTACGCGCAATGCGTGGCGCCGCTGGGGCTATCGGCTTTTGCCGGGGGATCTCTTCTCCTACGTCCTCCACATGCGACCCGCCGAATGGCCGATCATGGCCGGCCATACACTGCTCGGCTATGTGCTTGCGGTCGGTATCACTGGCGTGGTGCACGGCGAGCATCTGAGCGAAGCGCTGCGCGCACTCGCGATCTGGGTGGTGTTCTTGAACGGCGGGACATTGGCGATCAACAGCGTATTCGATCGCGACGTGGGCGATATCGGCTACCTCAACACGCCGCCTCCACTCCCGCGCTATCTCCTGCACTTCAGCCTCGCGCTCCTGATCGGTGGGCAGCTCTTCGCGTTGACGCTGCCCGCAGGTTTTCAGATTGCCTACGCGATCTGCTTCGCGATGTCGCTGCTGTACTCCGTCCCGCCGTTTCGATTCAAGGCGGTTGCCGGTGTGGATTGGGTCATCAACATGTGGGGCTTCGGGACGCTCACGCCGTACGCCGCGTGGGCCGCGACGGGCCGGCCGCTGGGCGTCGGCTACGGCATGATACTCTTTGCCTTCTGCCCACTCTTTGCTGGACTCTATCCACTGACGCAGCTCTATCAGTTCGACGAGGACCGCAGCCGCGGCGACCGTACACTCGCGCTGATTCTCGGGATGCGACTGAGCCTCGTGGTGGCAACACTCTGCACGTTACTGGCTTTTGCGTTGTTCGTTTCCGCCGCAGTGTTGCTTGGTGTGGGTGCCAAGGGCTATGCGATTGTCCTTCCGCTCGTGCTGTGGCTCCTGGTGCTCGTGCCCTGGCTATCGCGGCACGATCGCTGGAACCCTCAGCAGCACCAACGAGGGATGTATCGCGCGCTGGCCGCCTGGGCAGTAACCGATCTCACGGTGTTGTATGTGTTTGCCACGTAGAGTGACGTACGTAGATTCCGAGCACACCCTTTAGGGTGTGAACGGAATAAAGAACCCTCACGCGCGAGGAGCTCTCATCCGATGACGGCCGGCACCACCTCTCCGTCTACAGTCGATCGTTCGGAATTCCGTCATATCCTCCTCAGTGGAACGTGGATCGGGTTGGCCACCGGGGCCGCGGTCATCCTCTACTTGGTTGTTGCGCGCCTGCTCCCGTCCGGTGTCGTCGCCGCGCTGCTCGAAACGATCATCGTGCTTGTCGCCGGGGTGGCGGTCACCTTCCTGCCGGGCGCCTTCGCCGCGTCGCGCACGACGCAGGGCATTGCGAGCGCAGCCGCGATTGGGTTGTGGGGCACGGTTGTTTTCATGGCTGTCGATGTCATCCTGCTCCGCCCGTTCCGTGCTTATCCCTGGACGTGGGACGCGCTGGGCGGTGGCAGCACGTGGTGGTATCTCCCGATCTGGTGGATGCTGGGCACCTTTCTCGCGTGGCTCGGCGCGCTCGTGACCGCCGGGCGCGTCGCGCGGGGGGGGGAACCCGCGATCCGCAACCTCGCGCTTCCGCTCCTCGCAGGTGGCGTGGGCGCCGCGCTCGGGCTAGGCTTCAGTCGTGTGGTGTATATGCCCGTTGCGGCAGGGATCGGCTTTACAGCGACGCTGATCGTCTTCGCCCTCGTCGTGATCGCTCGCAGGAAGCAGGGGTAGCGCAACGTGCCGAGATGGTTGGTGCATTCGTTGCTCGTTGTCGGATGGCTGCTCACGCCGGTCTGGGCATGGGCCGCTTCGCACGTGGGATTGTGGGTCGGGGCCCTCGTCGCCCTGCGCTTCGAGAATCCTTTCGTGATGCTCGGAATCGCCGGGTTCGGCGCGTTACTGTTTGGCTTCGCAGTGCTCTGGACTTGGATTCGATTCATGAAGTACCTGCCGCATTTGCTCTCCCACCATATGGCCGCCCGAGAAGGGGAGAGCACCTCCGAGGAGCATACCGCGATTGCGGCCGCGGACTAACCGCGTTCTGCTTGTCGTTGTTGCCGTCGCCGCGACTTCTCCGCTGTCTGCGCAAAGAGCCGGTCGCGACCTCGATTTTCTATTCGGCCGCTGGTATCAAGGCAATCAATCGACGAGCTATGAGTTGCGCACTGCCGTCCCGCTCTCCGGCATCTTTTCGCATGGTCTAACGGCACAGGTTCTGATCCACGACAGTCTCGGCCGTCATCGCGCGTTCTACGGCGCCGGCTGGGAGCTGCATGCCCTGCGGCATCGCGCGACCTTTGGACCGTACGCAATCGGCGGCGTCGCGCTCGGTCTCTCCACCGACACGACGACGGAAGAGCTCGCCGCCCTCTGGACCCTCGGTGGAGGATTGGAATGGCGACCTGCCCCCTGGGTGGGGCTCGGACTCGAAACCGTGTATCACCTGCAAGACGTCGGACCTCGCGGCTTCTGGCGGAGCGCGCCTGGTTCCCGTGACGGCTTTGCGGCGTCACTCCATTTCTCACTCGCCATTGGTTCGGGGAGCGCGGCGAGCACGCGGTCGTCGGGTGGCCAAGCCTCGCGGCCCCCGCCGCAGCCGCCGAGTAACATCACGGGCAACGCGGCCGACGTCGTTCGCACCGCTCTCGGCGTGCTGGGCACGCCGTATGTGTGGGGTGGGACCGCGGCGAATGGCTTTGATTGCTCAGGCCTCGTGCAGTGGGCCTATAGTCAACACGGTATGCGGTTACCCCGGATGAGTCGAGATCAGGCAGGCGCCGGCTCTCTGATAACCCCCGTCCTCGAAGCGCTACAGCCGGGCGACATCCTGGTTTTTGCTGCCAAGCCCGGAGGCGGCGTCAGCCACGTGGGCCTCTATGTCGGGGATCAGACCTTCATTCATAGCTCGAACGATGGCGTGAAGCTTTCGCGGCTCGAGGCGCAGGATCCTGATGGTGCCTGGTGGGTGAGTCGGTGGGTGGGGGCGCGGAGAATTGTACAATGACACGATGCAGGTCGGCACGTCTGCACGTCGGCACGTTGTTGCGTGCCACTCGTGCCATTCGAGCCATTCGTGCCATCGTGCCGATCCTGCTAGCCGTCGGATGCGGCTCGTCCCGAGTTCCAGCCGCCCTCCGCGGGTACGACATTCTCGTTGCTGGGCAGGATTCTCAGAGCGTTGAGCTCGCGCGTGTCATGAAGGAGATGGGCTATAAGGTCCGTGGGGCGGTGAAGGGAGGCAGCCGGCCAACGGCCGCAGTCGTCCACTTCACGTTTGTCGACCCTGGACCCGACCAGCCGACGTGGTTCCATTTGCGACTCGCCGACACGCGATCAGGCGCGATTGTGGCGGTGGCGGCGATTCAGTTGGACTCCGCCTTGAGCACGCCCCATGCGCGGGCGGTAGCTGCCGTACGAGCTATCGAGCCTCCCAGCCCACCGTAGTCGCTTAGTCCCGAAGGGCCTTGACACATCGGCCATCAGCCGGTGAAATTCTCGCCGTTGTCATTTAGCACTCACCAACCACGAGTGCTAACAAGCAAACAAATCAAAGAGTTACGGAGGTTGAGGGTAACATGCCAACGGCAACGAAGACGACGCAGAAGTTCAAGGTCTATCCGCTGGCCGACCGCGTTGCGATCCGGCCGATGGAGGAGACCGAGACGATGAAGGGTGGGCTGTACATCCCCGATACCGCCAAAGAGAAGCCAATCCAGGGCGAAGTCATCGCCGTCGGACCAGGCCGGCGGGAGAAGGGTGAAGCGGTCCCGATGGAGCTCAAGGTCGGGGACCGGGTCGTGTACGGGAAGTACAGCGGCACGCAGGTCGAGTTGGACGGCGAAGAGATCATCCTGATCAAAGAAGCCGACGTCATCGCAAAGCTCGCGTAAGCAAGCCCCAGCCCCTTAGGGAGGAAGTACAGACATGGCAGCCAAGTTTTTGGAGTTCAGCACCGAGGCCCGCGCGAAGCTCAAGCGGGGCGTCGATCAGTTGGCCGATGCAGTGAAGGTGACGCTCGGTCCCAAGGGCCGGAATGTCGTCATCGACAAGAAGTTCGGCAGCCCGACCGTTACCAAGGACGGCGTGACTGTCGCGAAGGAAGTCGAGCTCGAAGACGAGATCGAGAATATGGGCGCCCAGATGGTGAAGGAAGTGGCGACCAAGACCTCGGATCTTGCTGGTGATGGCACCACGACCGCCACAGTTCTCGCGCAGGCGATTTACCGTGAAGGCCTGAAGTCGGTCACGGCAGGCGCCAATCCCATGGCGCTGAAGCGTGGCATCGAGAGCGCGGTCGAGACGGTGGTCGCGGAGCTCAAGAAGATTTCAGTTCCCACCTCGGGCCGGAAGGACATCAAGCAGGTCGCCACGATTTCCGCTAACGGCGACGAAGAAATCGGCGAGAAAATCGCCGACGCGATGGACAAGGTCGGCAAGGACGGCGTGATCACGGTCGAGGAAGCCAAGAGCCTCGAGACCACGCTGGACACCGTGGACGGCATGCAGTTCGACCGCGGTTACCTCTCGCCTTACTTCATCACCGATCCCGAGAAGATGGAAGCCACGCTGGAAGACGCGTACATCCTGATCTACGACAAGAAGATTTCAACGATGAAGGATCTTCTCCCCGTGCTCGAGAAGGTGGCGCAGTCGGGCCGCCCGCTCCTCATCGTGGGCGAGGACGTCGAGGGTGAGGCGCTCGCGACGCTCGTGGTCAACAAGCTTCGTGGCACGCTGAAGGTCGCCGCCGTCAAGGCGCCGGGCTTCGGTGACCGCCGCAAAGAGATGCTGCGCGACATCGCGATCCTGACCGGCGGTCAGGTCATTTCGGAAGAGTTGGGTCTCAAGCTTGAGAACACCACGCTCAACGATCTCGGCCGCGCCAAGCGGATCATTGTGGACAAGGACAACACCACGATCGTCGATGGCAAGGGCAAGGACGACACGATCGAAGGCCGCAAGGCGGAGATCAAAGCCCAGATCGAGAAGTCGACGTCTGATTACGACAAAGAGAAGCTGCAGGAGCGGCTGGCGAAGCTCGCCGGCGGCGTGGCCGTGCTGAACGTCGGCGCGGCAACCGAGACCGAGATGAAGGAGAAGAAGGCTCGCGTCGAGGATGCGCTGCACGCGACGCGCGCCGCAGTCGAGGAAGGCATTGTCCCCGGCGGTGGCGTATCGCTGCTGTGGTCGCAGAAGGCGCTCGATAAGTTGAAGGGCGCTGATGACGATGAGCGTACGGGTGTCGACATTCTGCGTCGCTCGCTCGAGGAGCCGATTCGCTGGATCGCCCAGAATGCGGGTGCTGAAGGCTCCATTGTGGTCGGTCGTGTGAAGGAGTCGAAGGACAAGAACTTCGGCTACAACGCAGCCAGCGATAAGTTCGAAGACCTGGTCGCCGCAGGCGTTATCGATCCGACCAAAGTCACGCGGACTGCGCTCCAGAACGCCGCGTCCATCGCGGGCCTGCTCCTCACGACCGAGTGCGTCGTGGTGGAGAAGAAGGAGAAGGAAAAGGCTCCTCCGATGCCGGGCGGCGGCATGGGCGGGATGTACTAAAAGACGCAGTAGACGCCCAGACGCAGCAGGTCGGCGTCAGGTAGGGTTTGAGCGCGCCCCAGGGTAAACCCCTGGGGCGTTGCGTTTTGCAAAAGTGAGGTTCGGCACGGGGATAATCACTATTTTGGGAGGCCATGACCACCCCTGGTCACCCCCCAACGCCTCATCCGCCGGAGCGGGCCGCCCTCTCCAGGGAGCTGGCCGATTTTCTGATTGAGCTCTCGATCGCTCTCCACAAGCACGCCATGTATCCAGAGGGCCATCCGTCGCTCGCCCCATCCGCGGCGGGCGTGACCCGGCGAGCCGAACACCTCCTGGAGGAGCGGGGCATCCTGGCCTTGGGGGTCGCGCGCCAGCAGCTCGTGATCGAAGGCGTCGCGACCGATGCCAAGAATCCGCTACTCGCCGAGCTCGCCGGGCGCCTGCATCGCCATCACCTCGGAGCGGTCACGTTCCACCGCGGGGTACGGGTCACGGAGGTTTCGGATGTGCTGCGGGCGCTGGCAGTCGATGCCGATCGGAGCGGCGAGCCGCTCGGTCTTGGCTCACCGGAGCACTTGCGCGTCTGGGAGCACGTCCGTCTCCACCCGATCACATACGAAAAGCTGGAGCTGCTGGACGCGGAGGGCGCCGACAACGCGGCGGGGAAGGACCGGACCGCGCGTGCCGCTCAGCTCTGGGTGGGGTTGGCCCGAGCGGCGCTCGCTGCGGAAGCCATCGCCGACGACGACGTGCCGGCCGCCGAGCCGGCGGCGATCGCGAAAGCGATCGACGAGCATCCGAAAAGCGCTGCCTACGATCAAGTGATCGTCGGTTACCTCCTGCAGATCGCCGACGAGTTGAAGAGTGCCGGCGGCACGGAAGCCGTTGCGTTGCGTCGCCGCACATCGAAGCTGGTTGGTGCACTCCAGCAGGGCACGTTGCGGCGGCTCATCGAGATGGGCGGCGACAACGCCCAGCGCTTCAAATTCGCGATCGACGCAACCCACGGGTTCGCGGTCGACGCCGTGCTCGATATCGTCCGCGCCATGGCGGACGCGGCGCACAAGACCGTGTCGGATCCGCTCGTCAGGATGTTATCCAAGCTGGCGCAACACGCGGAGCATGGCGCGCCAGAGGCGCGCATTGAGGCAGACGAAGCGTTGCGGGACCAGGTGCGCGATCTGCTGAGCGGCTGGTCGCTTACGGATCCCAATCCCGACGGGTACGGCCTGGCGCTCCACAAGATGGTCGCGGCGTCGCCCGCCCTACCATTGCGCAGTGACGCCAAACAGATGGCCGAGCCGTTGCGCATCGTACAGACGGCGGTCGAGACGGGCGTCATGGGTTTCGGCGCCTGGCGTGCGGTAGAACGGCTCGTCGCCGAGCACCATGTCGCCGACCTCGTTGCGATGCTCGACGAGGGCCCCGACGCCTCCCGGCCGCCTGTGCGCGGCGATATCACCCCTCTGTGGACGCGCATCACCTCGGCGGATGTCGTGCGACAACTTGCGGTCACCGAGCCACTCGACTTTGCGACGCTCGATCGGATGCTCCCACGACTGCCGGTCGACGCCTTCGGGCCGCTGCTCGACGTGCTGAGCGAGTCGGAATCCCGTACCACCCGCCGCGGGTTGCTCGATCGCTTGGCGCGCGCGCCGCGCGAGGTCGGCCCACTCATAGCCGCCCGGCTGTCAGGGAACGCGCCGTGGTACGTGACGCGGAACCTGCTGCTCCTCCTCGAAGGGTTGCCGGGGCCGCCTGCGGGCTTCTCGACCGCCGCCTTCGTTGCGCACGAGGATGCGCGCGTGCGCCGCGAAGCGCTGAAGGTCGCTCTCAAGGTTCCGGGCGAGCGCGAGCGCGCGCTGCAGGGTGCGCTGCGGGATGCGGACCCGCGGACCGTGCGCCTTGCGCTCACCGCCGCCCTCGAGAATTGCCCGCCTTCGGCGGTGCCGTTGATTACACAGATCGCGCAGGATGCAGAGATGACCTCGGAGCTCCGCGTTCTGGCAATCAAGGTCCTCGGCCGTCTGGGCAATGGCATCGCTCTGCACGCGCTGCTTGAGCTCGTCGATGGCGGGACAACCTGGCTGGGGCGTCCCAAGCTCGCGAACCGGTCCATCGAGATGCTCGCGGCGCTGATGGCATTGGCGAGTGGCTGGCGGAACGACGGCCGTGCAGCCGCGCTGCTGGCATTGGCGGCCGCGTCCAGCGATCCGGAAGTCCGCGCAGCGGCCGCATCAGGAGGGGGGGGGACCCGCGCGCGCCTGAGCACCGCCGGCAAGCGATGAGCGGCGATCCGGTCAGGTTCCTCAACACGTTCGCACAGGCGCTCGCCGCGATGGCGTTGTATCGGGATGGCCATCCGGCGCGCGAGCGCACCGTGGACGTCGCCTACCAGCAGCTGTCCGACCTCCAGACGGACACGCCACGTCCCCTATTCACCTTCCTTGGCGATGAGGTCGTCTTCGGGCGCATGCCGCTGCGGGAGCTCAAGGCATGGGACTGGAGCAAACGGCTCGCCGAGGCGGGTATCCAGCGGCTCGAGTTTGAGGACCGCGTGGGGCGGGAAGACTTCGAGGGGTTTCTCGAAGAGGTGTTGGCGCGGCTCACGCTCTCGGCGGTCAGCACCGAAGCGCGGCAGATGCGTCAGAGCGCCATTCGCTTCGGCGCCGTTGGGCTCAAGGGTGAGCCGGAGAGCGGGGCGGCGCCCCTGCCCACCGCCACCATCAGCTTCTCCCTTGGCGAGGAGCTCGATACGCTCCGGTGGCTGCAGCGCGAGGTGCAGAGCGGAGGCGACCTACATCTCGCCGAGGCCGAAGCCGTCGTGCGTTCGCTGGCGGTCGCGATGCACGGCGGGGGAGCGCGGCAGGTCATGCTGCCCCTCCTCCAGCTGAAGGAGTTCGATCAGTACACCACCACGCATTCGATGAATGTGGCGGTCCTGTCGATGGCACTGGCGGAGTACCTCGGCCTCTCGCAAAGCGATGTGCGGACATTCGGGATCGCGGGGTTGTTGCACGACATCGGGAAAATCAAGATTCCGATCGATGTCCTCACGAAGCCCGGCAAGCTCACCGACGAGGAGCGGGCGCTCATGAACGAGCACCCCGCCGCGGGCGCGCGCATGCTGCTGGAGGCGGAAGAGGATCTTGATCTCGCGGTCATCGTGGCGTACGAACATCACATCATGATCAACGGCGGCGGCTATCCAGTCCTACACTACGCGCGCGACTGCCATCAGGCGAGCAAACTCGTGCACGTGTGCGATGTCTACGATGCGTTACGCACCCGGCGCCCCTACCGTGAAGCGTGGTCCTTCGAGAAGACGCTTGGGTACATGGAAGAGCGCAAAGGCCTGGAATTCGAGCCCGAGCTCTGCACGGCGTTCATGCGGATGATGCAGCAATGGGAGCGGCAGGTCATGGTGCTCTCGGATGAGCATGCGCCGGTGGTTCCGCCGGCCGCCGCCGATGGACCGCACGCTGCTGCCAATTCAGCACAAAGCTGACTATCATTGGTCCATGCGACGGTTTTCGATCCTTGGAGCGGGTGTGTTCGCGATCCTCGCGGTGCAAGCACCGGTGAAGCTGACCGGCGACTGGCTGGCGCGCGCGGGCGATGAGATCCGGCACATCATGGTGCGCGCCGACAGCTCGGCGCAGTTCGGTTCAGACGTGGCGCGTTGGCGGGTCGTTGGGGACAGTCTCTGGATTACCCTGGGCGACGGCGTCTGGCAGGTGTACGGAATGAAACTGTCCAGCGAGAAGCTCACGATCAGCGGCGGAGATCTCGAGAAGCCCGTGACGCTGCGTCGTGTCGGTCCTCCCACGGCGCGCCCCGATAGTCTGACCATTCCAGAGGCGCCGGCGGCCAACCAGCGGGCCTGGTAACCCCAAGCGGGCTATTTCAACTCGGATACTGCCGCAACCCGCCACCCCAGCTCTTTCTTCTCGAAGCGCATCGCGAACCGCCGTCGATCCACGCGAGGCGCTCCGCCCCGCGACGGAACGTACTGAAAGATCGCGCGCACATTCGCAGTCGCGAGATTGCCCTGGGTCTGGAGTTCTTCGACGGTGAACTTCGCGGTAATCTGATTCCAGCCGCGGAAGAACTCTTCCCACCCTCTTCGCTCCACGTCCGTGAGTCCGGGGTAGAGGACCTGGATGTTCGGCACTCGCTCGCTCGACAATGCGCGGCCGAGATCAGCGAGCAGTACGTCGATTGCGGCGGGCGGTTCGCGGGGCTGCGAGCTGGGCGGTGCGATACCAGCGTCGATTCCGATCTGCTCCGCGCTCTGGGCCGCCACTTTGGCGAGCGTGAAGTCCTTCACGCGCAGCAGTGATTCGGCGCGCGCGAGGATGATGCCTGCGTTCGCGGCTGCCTGGCCGGTGGGAATCGCCTGGACTACTGGTGTGACGCGCTCCACCATCCGCTGCGCCTCGCGCTCCATCGTCCGTACTTCGTCGCGCGCGCGCGCGAACTGACGCGCGGCCTCGACGTACCCGCCGAGCGCCCGCGACTGGTCGCCCGCGCGCAGTGCCTGATCCGACGCCTCGAGCATCGTCTCCCCGAGGATCATCGCGGGGACGTTGTTCTTGTCCGCTCCGGCGGCCACGGCGCGTTCGTGCGACGCGAGCGCTGAGTCGCGACGCGTGCTCACGGCCAGGGATACTGGCGGGGCCTCAGGAGGGGCGGGTGGGGGAGCGACGAGACCCGGAGGCGGTACAGCGGGGGGAGCCGGGGGGACATCCGGTTCCGCAGCGGGTTGATTGGGCGCATACAGCAGCAGAATGACCACCGCCGCCAGGGCGCCCAGGACGCCCAGCCGCCATTTCATCGGTGCGTGCGTGATCAGCGTCAGCACAGGCTTGGGGAGCGGGGTCCAGCGCCCCAGCGGCTGCGTCGCTTCGTTGTCGGCGCCGGAAAGCGCTGTGCGGATCCCTTGAAGCGTCGCCAGCATCTGCCCGGCTGACTCATAGCGCTCGTGCGGGACCTTGTTCATCGCCTTTGCGACAACGCGTTCGAGCGCTGCTGGAATCGAAGGCGCCACGGTCCGGAGCGGCCGGGGCTCCGTCGTGAGCACCTGATAGAGAACACCGTGCACTGATTCGGCTTCAAACGGCCGCTGGTAGCAGAGCAGCTCGTACAGCATGCATCCGACGGAAAAGACGTCCGTGGCCGCCGTGATCGCGCCATTGGTGATCTGCTCGGGAGCCATATACGTCGGTGTACCGACGATCGCGCCGGAGCCGGTCGCGTCCGCCTTCTGCAGTCGCGCGATACCAAAGTCCATGATCTTGACCCGGCCATCCGGCATCACGCGCACGTTCGACGGCTTCACGTCGCGGTGTATGACGCCGCGTTGGTGCGCGAAATGAAGACCGGCCAGCACCTCGATGGCGATATCGAGCTTCCGTTCGAGGGCCAGGGGATCGCGCAGCGCGATCATGTCCGCCAGATCGCGACCCTCGACCAGCTCCATCGCGATGTAGAGCTGTCCCTCCGATTCGCCGAGATCGTATACCGTGACGATGTTGGCATGCTGGATCGCGCCGGCGGCGCGCGCTTCGCGGAGGAAGCGTTCCTGCATGTCCATGGTCTTTCGAAAACTGCTGCCCAGCAGCTTCAGCGCCACGTAACGGCGCAGAACGGTGTCATAGGCCTTCCAAACGATGCCCATCGCTCCTTCCCCGAGGAGCTGGTGCAGCTCGTACTTGCCGAGTCGTTTGTAACGTTGTTGAGCGTCGCTCACTGGGTCAGCCAGTCGTACGCCCGAGTCAGGTAGGATCTCATCGCGTCGCTCACTTCCACGTTGCGGCGTGGAAAGACGCGATCGACCACCGATAAGAACTTCTCCTGCGTCATTCGCTCGGATGTCGAGCCTCCCCAGGCGAACGGCGGGACGTACTTGCCTGCGCGCACCCCATCGAAGACGCTGGCGCCTGCGCCGACGACGGTCCCGGCGGGGAGCAGGGTGCCGATGGCCGTCTTGGCATGGTCGCCGATTAGGCTACCCAGGAACTGGTGTCCGGTTTCCACATTCGTCCCGGCGATCTCGAGCCGGATTGGGCCATAGGTGTTTTTCAAGTTCGACGTCGTCGTTCCCGCTCCAAGATTGACCCAGCGCCCCAGCACCGAATGGCCGACGAACCCCTCGTGCGACTTGTTGGTGTAGGCCAGGACGGCCGTCGTCGACATCTCGCCGCGGATGACGGACCACGGACCGATCGCCGAAATGCGGATCGGCCCGCCTACGATGCGGCTGTTGGCGCCGATCCAAAGCGGACCCTCCAACCGCGTGCCGCTTCGCACTTCGACGCCGCTCTCGAGCACGACCGGCCCGTTGCGCGTGTCGAACACGACGCCGGGCTCAATCGATGCTTCGCGCAGCGCAATCCACGCGGGATCGCCGATCACCGTGGTGCCGGTCGGGACCGGATCGGAATCCCCGAGCAGCTTGAGAACGTCTTCGCGGAGCACCTGCTCGAGACAGCCCACGAGATCGTGCACGCCGCGTAGCAACCAACCCTCGACGGGCACCGCCTGCGCGTTCGGGAGCGGCCCGTCCCAGCGGGCGCCGGCGGGCACCGCCCAGCCGACCGTGATTCCTTCATGGGTCAGGCGCGCCGGCACTTCGGGGAATGCAGGAGCCAGGCCACGCGGAGCGAATGTGGACGACCCGATGATCGCCGGGCCATTTACCGCGCGCCGCGCCTCGACGCGTGCTGCGCCGGGTTCGTCAAACCCGACGAGATGCGGGAGCGCAAAGACGGCCGTCGCCTCGGTTCCCACGAACATCTCCCACCGCTCGCGCACCAGATGCGCGCCGGCGCGGAGCTCTGCCAGCGGCCGGATTCCAGCGAACGGCGCCCACGCCGGTCCCGGCTCCGGGTCGAGGAGATACAAGTTCATAAGCGTTGGACCAGCGCCTTCAACTGGCTCGCGCCGCCGGTGGGCATCACCAGCGTATGGCCGTTGGCGCGTACGACGACGGTGTCCTCGAGACCGGTGACGGCGATGTGCTCGTCCTCGGCCCAAATGACGCAATCGCGCACGTCGTCGCCGAGCGTGACGCGGCCCACCACCACGTTGCCCTGCGCATCGGGGCGGCGGATGCGCAGCAGCGCGTCCCACGAGCCGATATCATCCCACGGAAAGGTGCCCCGAACCACCGCCAGGCGCTTTGTGCGCTCGAGTACCGCGACATCGACGGCAACCGATTTGACGGCCGCGAAGAATCGTGGCGCATCGCCGCTGGACAGGGCTGACCATCCGGCGGAGAGCTCGTTCGCATACGCCGCGGCCTCGCCGAGGAATCGGGCGACCCCCCAAGCGAACAACCCTGTGTTCCAGAGCGCACCGCGCTGCCGCAGCAAGGCTGCCCGCGCGGGACTCGGCTTTTCGATGAACTGTTTCACGGTGTGTGCGTCGCCCGTCGGCCTGCCGGGCACGATGTATCCATAGCCGGTCTCGTTCCGCGTGGGTTTCACCCCGACCGTGACGAGCACATCCTGCTCGGCGGCGACCGCCAGCGCCTCGGACGCCGCCGCGCGGAACGCGCCGTCGTCGCCGACCGCCCAGTCGGCGTGCAGGGAGAGCATTTGGCCGCTGGGGTCCTGTTTGGAGATCCAGTTCGCGGCCCATGCGAGCGCCGGTGCGGTCGAGGCCGCCCGGGGCTCGGCAAAGATGTTCTGTTGCGGCAGGTCCGGCACTGCCGCCGCAACGCTTTGGACCAGCGCGGGACTGGTGAGCACCAGAATTTGCTCGGATGGGATCAGGCCGCGCAGACGCTCCACGGCCTGGGCCAGGAGCGGCCGATCGCCAGCCAGCGTGAGGAATTGCTTGGGCCGCTCCGGCGTGGACAACGGCCAGAATCGGGTGCCGGACCCACCGGCGAGAATCGCGGCCCAGGTACTCACCGGGGGTTCTCTCGATGATCTTCAGCATCGCCGAACATCAGGGCGATACGGTGGCTGAGTTTCGTCGGACTGAAGGGCTTGGTGACGAGCGTCGCGCCCAGCCGCTGGGCTTCGCGCAGGACCCTGTCCTCGCCCTCCGCGGTAACAACCAGCACCGGCAGACGCGCAGTGCTCCCGTGTTCGCGCAGGTCGCGCAGAAGATCGAGTCCCGAACCGTCGGGAAGGTGAATGTCCAGCAGTAATCCGTCTGTCGGCGTCTTGCCGCGCAATACGCTGCGCGCTTCATCGAGGGTGCGGGCAAAGCTCACCCTGTACCCGAGCTGCTCGAGATAGGGACGCAGTACGAGCCCGAGATGGGGCTCGTCGTCCACCACGAGGAGATGCCGCGCGGATTGGGGGGGGGCCACCGGCAGACCTTCCGCCTAGAGCAGGCCGGCTATGGCCGTGCGGTGGCGGCGGAGATCGAACAGGAGGGCGCCGACGTTCGTTGCGGGCCGCACCAGTATGACCATCAGGGCGTCCGAGTGCAGGACAGTGACGACCGCGAGACCATGGCTGAACTCAAGGACGGCCGTGCTGAACTCGCCCCGGCCGCCTGCATCGCCGAACTGCGCCATGTGTTTGAGGGCGACTGGGAGCAACGCGGCCACACTCTCGGCGTCGACGCCGTTGGCAACGCGGGAATCGATGGGCAGTCCATCGCGCCCGACCACCACCACGGCGTCCACGCCGCTCGAGCGACTGAGCGCCTCGACCACGTCGCGGATGGTCGCCATAAGGGCGCTCAACGTAGGTTTTTGGATTATCGAAGTCAAGCAGCCACTATGGGTTGACCCACTCGAACCGTGCCCTGTAACTTCTCCAGCACTTCCATGCGATCACTGCCCCGTCTCAGCGTCCTCGTCATCGCAGCGGCGCTCGTGCTCAGCGCTTGCGGTGCCGACCCCGGCCTGCCAGCCGCCCTGTACCCTAATCGGACCGACAGTTTGGTCTCGCTCTACGCCTTGACCGGAACGCCCGTGACGTCGCCCTCGGGCTACTTGATCGTCGACCGTCGGGTCGTTCGGACTGATGTAGTAAACGCGGTGTTCGATTTCGTTTTCGACATCGATACCCTCGGGCGCGCCATGCTGTTTCCAACCGGCGCGGTCAAGCTCGGGCGTCAGTCGGGAGCGCAGCGCATGTCCGTCGACTACGACTCGCTCCGTTACGCCCCGTCTGGCGGATACCAGGTCGACAGCGCGATCGTGCTTACCGTCGGTTCTGTCGTGGCTCTGCATTCGCGTTCTGTGCAGTGCTCGTTCGATTTTCAGCCGGTCCACAACTATTTCGCGAAGCTGCTCGTCCTGGCGATTGATACGACGTCTGGTCCCACCGGGCGGCGGATCGATCTTAGGATCCTTACCGACATCAATTGCGGATATCGCGGGCTCGAACCAGGCCTGCCGCGCAGTTAAGACGTGATCGACCTGAAGGTGTTGCGCGCCTCGCCCGCTCAGGTGCGGGCCGCGCTCGCCCGGCGGGGCGACCCGTCTCTCACGCGCCTCCTCGACGAAATCGAAGCGCTCGACATGAAGCGCCGTACACTCACGGCGCAGCTCGATCAACTCAAAGCGGAGCGAAACGATGCCGCGAAGGCCGACGCGCTCGTCGCGAAAGCGCAGGGTGGGTTGCCCGAGGCGACGACCGTCGCGCGTCGCAAGCTGGGAGAGCGGATCGCCGGACTAGAGAATGAGCAGAAGCAAGTCGAGGCGAAGCTCGAGGAAAAAGCTCTGCTCGTGCCGAATCCGCCGCTGCCGGAGGTTCCCGACGACCAGACGATGCTGCGCAGTTGGGGTACCCCGGCCCCGAAGGGTGGAAAGCCGCATTGGGAAATCGCCGAGCAGTTGGGAATGCTCGATCTCCCACGAGGGGCGAAGCTGGCTGGGTCGGGGTTTCCGGTGCTGATGGGCCGCGGCGCTCGGCTCGCGCGCGCATTGATCAATTTCATGATCGACCTGCATACCCGCGAGCACGGCTACGTCGAAGTCGAGCCCCCGTTTCTCGTGCGTCGGGAAGTCATGATGGGCACCGGGCAACTCCCGAAATTCGAGGACGATCTCTACCGTACGGAGCCGGACGACTTGTTCCTGGTGCCGACCGCGGAGGTGCCGGTGACCAACCTCCACCGCGACGAGATTCTCGATGGGACAACGCTCCCGAAAGGCTACGTCGCGTACACGCCCTGCTTCCGCCGCGAGGCAGGCGCCGCAGGGAAGGACACCCGCGGACTACTGCGTGTCCATCAGTTCGATAAAGTCGAGCTGGTACGCTTTTGTCGCGCCGCCGACTCCCCGGCGGAGCACGAGAAACTGACTACGCATGCCGAGGCCGTGCTCCAGAAGCTCGAGCTTCCGTATCGTATTGCGGTGCTG
>DATFVZ010000312.1:0-7563 GCA_035259785.1 Gemmatimonadales bacterium | reverse complement strand
GGGCTTCGGGCGATGCTAAACATGCCGTATTTCGGGATGGGGGTGGGAGGAGAGTACAACGTCCCGGACGGGCATTTCAATTTCGTGGTTGGGAGCACGACCCCGGTGCGTCGTGGCGGGATCATCCGGCCGGGGGGGATGCTGCGGATCAACTGGTACCCGATGGAGAGCCATGGTTTCACGGTCGGGTTCATGCTCCCGCTCGGCGACCCGCTCGCAGGTCGTACTCGACCGATCCGTGACTACGTGGTCGTAGCTCGGGACTTCGCTCCTCCCATACCGTATCACGTGTCGAACCCGGCACTGAACGAGGTGATCGATTCGCTCGCCGCTTCGGCTGAGTGGATTCGGTGCCTGACCGCTCCGTTCCTCGACCAGGACGCCCGGGACACGCGCACTGCCGAGGCGAGAGTGGCGACATTCTTGGCGGGACTGCGCGCTCACGTCACCCAGCGGTCGAGCGAGCAGGAGATCCGGTACTTTCACGCCCAGCTGGAGCGCGCATTCCGCATCGCCGCGGCAAACGACAGCATCGGCACTCGCATGGCGACCATCGCCCGGCGGATCCTGCTCTATCAGGTGATCCTGCCGTACAACAGCCTCCTCGGACAGAAGAAGAAAAGCGACGAGCTGGTGGAGCTCGGGATCGGCGCCCACGGTCGCTTCAGCCGAGAGGCCGTCAAGTCGGGCCTCCTGACCGGAGCTGCGATGGAGCCAGTGTTGTACGTCTTCCAGCGGTTAACGGAGATCATGGAGCAGGAGCGTGCCCGGGCCGCGAAGCAGTGGGACGACCCGCGGTTGGTGTGGCTACCGCTCCAGTATGCACTGCTCCCCGAGCAGTACGACTCGCAGGACGAGCTCGACGCCCTGGTGGACTCAATCACTGGAGTGAAGTTCACCGACCACAACCAGGTCAGGTACCTTGCCAATCTCCAGTTTCACTGGGAGCTCCTGCGGACGATAAAAGAAACCGAGGACTATCACGTCCTGTGGATCCATGATTTCCCAGCCATCACATCCCAAGGACAGCTCGACGCGGCTGCACTGGACCAGGTGGTCGACGGATACCTGACCACGCTGGCAGAACGAGTGGAGGCATACGACAGCGTCGGCCGGATCCCGATGTACTTCATCTTCCTCGACGAGCACTACTACGAGGCGAGGAAGTCGCGGATCTGGATGACGATCCTCGAGGACCCGCTGCATGCGTCGCCTGTGGTGACCGCGGCCACGCGAGAGCAGCAAGCCCGTCTGACGGCTGCGCTGGAGCGGGTGCGCGCAGCCGCGCACAACTCCAGAGTCCTGCAGGCGGAGGCGCGCCAATACGGGGATGCGTGGCTTCGAAACCGCGTCAAGGTTCACGTCAACATCACAAATCGGGCGGATCCTTCGTTCTGGAGCGGTGGATTGGTGTCGACGGTGTTCGGATACCCCGACAACGTGATGCGAGACCATCGGAAGATCGTGTTCCACGACGTGACCGAGATCAATCCATTCCGCGGCGAGGCACTCTACACCGGAATGGGCGTCGGACAGCAGTACTTGGGGCCGACCTGGGACGACCGCGCGATCCGGGTGAAGGGTCCTGCGCTGCTCGAGCTCAAGCGGGCCGCTCGCAACCTGCTGCTGAGTCAAGGCATCACGGAGAGCGATCTGCCGCCTCCCTTCCGCTTCCAGACCCAGCCCGGTGTGGTCCGTGAGGGCGCAGTGCCGCAGGTCGCGGACGCTGCGCGGGTCTTCTCCACCCGATCACTTCAGCTCAGCAATGGGACTGGATACCTCCCCAAGCCGCTGAACGTCGGCAAGGCGCTCCTGTACTCGCTCATGGGGAAGGGAGCGGTCATCAAGGTTCCCGATTCGCTGTGGAACTCCTTCCTGTACGCCGGGCTGCTTGTGGGTGCCTGCCTCCGCGGCACCCAGGTCTTGATCGTGTCGCCCGCAGCGCTCAACATGCCGAGCTACGGCGCGCCCCAACTGGCCCGCAGCTGGGAGCTGACCAGCCGCCTGCTCATGGTGCGCGATACGCTCGGTGGCCCCATTGGGGACGCGCACGGGATGTTGCAAGTGGGGCTGTACACCCTTCCCCCGGACCAGCGCGGGTTGGCGAGCCGGGCGCAGACTTGGATGCAGCAAGTTGGACAGACCGTGTTTCTCAAGGGACTGATGCCGTTTTTCGACACCGCTCAGCCGGCGGTCGCCGATGCGGCGACCCACGAGGGCGTGCCCGGTGCGGGGCCCCCCAAACTCCACCAGAAAGTCCAGTTCATCGCTACGGGCCCGTTCTGGTCCACGGTTTCTGCAGCTCCTGAGTGGCGCCAGTTCATGGAGACCTACCTCCGCTATCGCGAAGCGACCTACAACTCGGAGAAGTCAGCCCGGGGCGCCGACACGCTCGAAAACGCGCTCGCGCAGCTCGCTGAGCAGATATACCGGCGTGTCCGCGATGTCCCGGGAGCCGCGAGCTACGCGATCGTCGGCTCTCAGAACCAGGACTACCGGGGGATGTTCATGGACGGTGAGGTCGCTGTCGTGTTCTCCGGAGCGGAATCGCTGGTGCCCTTGGTCGACGTCGCCTTTCTGGAAGGCACCGTTACCTGGTTGCAGGATCGCGCCACACTCGATCGTCTGCTTCCGCCGCCGGGCGAGTACACGCGGCGGCTGGTGCGCGTCGGAAAAGACGGCTTGTGAGCCGCTGGGGGGGGGCCGTCGCAGTGGCCCTCAGTCAGGCGTTGCTACCTGCGAACCTGGCGGCGCAGCTGGGCGAAGCGCAGTTCGGTGCTATCGCCAGCTACGGCACTGGCAGCGCTTGGCACGGTGGCGCCGGATTGATCGCGGGCGTGGGCGCTGGCCGCCTGATCTATGTCGGGGCACGCTGGGTCTACTACTTCGGCAGCTCCGCGGTTCAGACGGACACGGGAGGGGGGGGTACGTTCGAAGTGCGGGACCGCGCCCAGATCTACGCCTTCGATGTGGGGCTGCAGTATCCGATCGGCGCCACTGAAGTGGTCGCGGGCGTGACGATCGGTGCGGTGCGATTCTCCCAGCACGCCGAACCAACTGGGGGAGGGGCACCACAATCCTCGGCCCCAGTGGAATTCCTGTTGGCACCCAACTTCTCCGCCCAGGTGCGGCTGTCCCGATTTCTGCTCATCCCGGAGTTCGTGTATTCCTTTGCAGGATCGCCTGACTTGCGATGGCCGGTAGGCAGCAAAGGCCCACTCCTCTCACTTCGCGTCGTGTACGCGTTTGAGGTACAACGAATCCGGCGATGAGGGTCGTTTCCGGACTGGCGTTGTTGATGGCGCTCGCGAGCGAGGCCGCGGGTCAGGACAGTGCCGCGGTACACAATACCGCGTGGTTGCGCGATCGGCTGTTCGGCGACACGAGCAGCGCCTTCAAGCGGCTCGGATACCGCACACTGTCCAGGCTCTCGCAGCCGGTCCCGCCGTCCACCGACACGCGTTGGCGGAGGAGCCCCGCGGTCGAGATTGTGGTGGGTGGGCAGCAAGAGATGGGATTGGGTCTCGGTCTCGTCTACGGTCCCCCCGTGCGACCCGGCCCCGCGCCGCTTCGGGCCGAGCTGAAGGCGCTGGGCCGCTACGGCGTAACGGGATCCTACGACCTGAGACTCCAGTTCCTGGCGCCCGACCTGGCAGCCGGCTGGCGTTTTTTCCTGCTCGCGGGCGCGGAGCGGATGGTGCGCACGCCCTACTTCGGTCCCGACAACAAAGAGATCGTCGAAGACTCACTCAAAGACCGGTACAGTATCCTCTATTATCGCTATGCGCTGCTGCGTTCGACGGCGTTCGTCGCCGCGCAGCGGCACGTCGCAGGTCCGTTCTGGCTCCACATGGCGTTCCAGGCGCGGCACTACCGGACCAACTCCATCGTCGAGCAACCGACGTTGTTCGCGACGGACGTGGCGGCGGGACGGGTCGACGACACGACGCGCTACACTGGATTTGAGGGCCGCCTGGGGTTCGTGACCGACTCTCGCGACGACTGGGTGGCCCCCAAGCGCGGCGCGTACGTCGAAGCGCTCGTCGCCCTGGGCCGGTTGCGCGACGATACGCGAGGGAGCACCCGCTCGTACCATCGGTATCTGGTGGGGTTGAGGGAGTTCATGCTGTTGGGCAGGCGCGGGCGCACGGTGCTCGCGCTGCGCCAGCGGTTGGTGCTCCCCTCGAACAACTTGCCCTACTTCCTCGCTTACGAGCACCTCACGACGGGACTTCCGGACGACGGCGTGGTGGGTCCCCGCTCGATCCGCCTACACGGCGGCGGCAACCAGATCGCCTCTTCCCAGGCATTCCTGTCGGTGGACGTACGCCGCGAGGCCGTTGTCTGGCGCCCCGATCCAATGAATCCGGTCCGGCTGTGGGGGCTGCTGCTGGCCGATGTCGGCGTGCTGGGGGAGCCGGACCAATCGTTCTCGGAGCGACGGCACGAATGGACCATCGGGCTCGGTGGTCGGGCGCAGCTCGCCCGGCGGACGCTCCTCGGACTGGACGTCGGTTGGACCGACACCGGTCCCGGGTTCAGCGTAGTGTCGTACTTCGCTTACTGACGGAGTGGGTCGACGGTCGGTCAGCGGGTCCCGAAAAGCCGATCTCCAGCATCTCCAAGACCCGGCAGGATGTAGCCGCGCTCATTGAGCTGGCGGTCGAGGGCAGCCGCGTACACCGGGACCTTCGGATGGGCGTCGAGCATGGCTTTTACCCCCTCCGGCGCCGCGACTAGGCAGAGGAACCGCACTTTCTGGGCGCCTGCGCGCGTAAGCGCGCTGACGGCGGCGACCGCTGATCCCCCGGTGGCGAGCATCGGGTCGAGGAGAAAGAACGCCCGATCGGCCTCGCCAGACGGGATTTTGAAGTAGTAGTCCACGGGCTGCAGGGTGTTGTGATCGCGATAGAGCCCGATGTGGCCGACCCGCGCGGACGGAATGAGCTGCGAGATGCCGTCCACCATGCCGAGTCCGGCGCGCAGAATAGGCACGAGCGTCAGTTTCTTGCCGGCCACCTGATTGCCGGAGGTCTTCTCGAGTGGCGTCTCGACTTCCACCTGTTCGAGCGGGAGGTCCTTGGTCACCTCATAGGCCATCAGCATCGCGATCTCGTTCACGAGCTGCTTGAAATCGCGCGTGCTCGTTTTCTTGTCGCGCAAAATCGTGAGCTTGTGCTGAATGAGCGGATGCGACAGCACGGTGAGGTTCGGAAACCGTGAGGACGGGTCGCGCGCCATGAGCGAAGAAGCTACGCGTCCCGTTGCGAGCGCGCGACCTGCGGGTATGTTCCCCTCCCCTGCATAAGAAGACTTCGGTTGGGAGGATCATCATGCGATACGCTCTGCTGGTTCCGGCGGCACTCGTGCTCTCCAGCTTCCCGCTGTCCGCTCAGTCGGTCGATAGCCTGATCGCGAAATACGTCCAGGCGTCGGGGGGCATGACAAAGATTCAGGCCTTGCAGACGCTGCGACGCACCGGGAAGTACACGGGTGGCGGCGGCTTCGAAGCGGTGGTCGTGCAAGAGAACAAGCGACCGAGCAGCGTGCGGGAAGAGTTCACGATCCAGGGAATGACCGGCATCAACGCCTACGACGGCCGCGACGGATGGAAGATCGAGCCGTGGCAGGGTAAGCGCGATCCTGAATCGCTCGGTGAAGATGAAATGCACGGCATTCTCGACGACGCCGACTTCGATGGCCCGCTCGTGAACTATCAAGCAAAAGGCAACAAGGTCGAGTTTCAGGGAACCGAGCAAATCGAGGGGAGCGACGCCTACAAGCTCAAGGTGACCCGACCCAACGGCGACGTCAGCTTCTACTATTTGGACACCGAGTACTATGTCCCCATCCGTATCGACACACAGCGCATGATCCGCGGGGCACCCCAGGAATTCGAGACCTCTCTCGGCGATTACAAGCAGGTGAACGGCGTCTATCTCCCGTTTTCCGCCGAGTCCGGCCCCAAAGGCTCCAGCTCCACCAACCGCGGGAAAATCACCTACGACAAGATCGAGGCCAACGTCGCGCTCGATGATACGCGGTTCACGCGACCCGGAGGCCGCCCATGACACTCCTCCTGCTATTTCTGATCGCGCAGCAGCCACAGACGCCCGCCGGGGCGAGCGTGAAGGTGGACTCCGAAACGATCTCCGGACTGGGCGCTCGCAACATCGGCTCGGCCGCGATGAGTGGACGCATTGCCGCGCTCGACGCCGTGCACGAGGGCAACAGGCTCACGATCTATGTCGGCTCGGCCAGCGGCGGCGTATGGAAGTCAGTGAACGGCGGCACGACGTTCAAACCGGCGTTCGACAAGCAGCCGGTGCAATCGATCGGGGCCGTGACCATCGATCCCAAGAACCCGAAGGTGATCTGGGTCGGCACGGGCGAATCGTGGATGCGCAACAGCGTGTCCATTGGGGACGGTATCTATCGCTCCGATGACGGCGGTGAAAACTGGACCAACATGGGGCTGCGCGAATCCGAGCACATCGTGAAGATCCTCGTCGATCCCACAGCCACCAGCACCGTCTACGCGTGCGCGCCCGGCAAGTTGTGGAGTGATTCCGATGAGCGCGGCGTCTACAAGACGACAGACGGTGGCAAGACGTGGGCCAAAGTGCTGAAGGGCGGCAACCTGTCGACCGGCTGCTCGATGATATCGATGGATCCGTCCAACCCCAAGACGCTGTATGCGGGCATGTGGGACTTCCGGCGCAAGGGATGGACGTTCCGCTCGGGCGGCGAGAGCGAGACGGCGCCGAGTGCGTCCGGACTCTTCAAGAGTATCGATGGCGGGGCGACGTGGACGGAGCTCACTTCAACGACCGCGTCGGGGTTGCCGCGTAAACCGTGGGGTCGCGTGGCGGTGACCGTCGCGCCGTCCAAGCCGGAGATCGTCTACGCGTTCATCGAAGCAGTCCCACCACTGAACGCATTGTATCGGTCGGATAACGGCGGCAAGACGTGGCGGATACTGGACCGGAGCCAGAACATGCTCTGGCGACCGTTCTACTTCGCCCATCTCATCGTCGATCCCGCCAACCCTGACCGCGTCTACAAAACGGATGGCGGACTCATCGTCAGCACCGACGGCGGCAAGAGCTTCAGTGGAATCTCCGGCGGGGCGCACGGCGATTTTCACGACGTGTGGATCGATCCCAACAACACCGACCACGTGATCACCGGCGATGACGGGGGTTTGTGGTTCTCGTACGATGCCGCCAACAAGTGGGTGAAGAACGAGAACCTTCCGGTCTCGCAGTTCTATCACGTCAGCATCGACATGGATCGCCCATACAACGTCTACGGCGGGCTGCAGGACAACAGCTCGTGGGTCGGGCCGTCGGAGTACCCCGGTGGCATCACGAACCACCAGTGGGAAAACATGTACGGCGGTGACGGCTTCTGGATGTTCGTCGACCCTACCGATCCCGATTACCTCTACGCCGAATACCAGGGCGGCGAGATTGCGCGGGTCAATCGCAAGACGCACGAGACGCGCAACATCCGGCCGCTGCCCCGTTACCAGGAGAAAAAGCTCCGCTTCAACTGGAACAC
>DATFVZ010000311.1:0-23626 GCA_035259785.1 Gemmatimonadales bacterium | reverse complement strand
CGTCGCGGCGAAGTATCCGGTTGGAACGCGCGTGCAGGGCAAGGTCGTTTCGATCACGAACTACGGCGCTTTCGTCGAGCTCGAGCCGGGCATCGAAGGCCTGGTCCACATTTCCGAGATGAGCTGGACGCGCAACGTCCGCCATCCGTCCAAGCTCGTATCGATCGGCGAGTCGATCGAAGCCGTCGTGCTCAAGGTCGACGAGACCGAAGAGAAAGTCTCGCTCGGCATGAAGCAGACCGAGCAGGATCCATGGATGGCGCTGCCGCAGAAGTACCCGGTCGGGACGCGGCTCCGCGGCAAGGTGCGCAACCTGACATCGTTCGGCGCGTTCGTCGAAATCGAGCCCGGCATCGACGGCTTGATTCACATCTCCGACATGTCGTGGACCAAGCGCGTGCAGCACCCGTCCGAAGTCGTGAAGAAGGGCGACGAAGTCGACGTGCTGATTCTGAACGTCGACGCCGAGAACAAGCGGATCTCGCTCGGCCTGAAACAGGCGCAGGAAGATCCATGGCTGCGCATCGGCGAGACGTATCCTGTCGGGACGGAGCTGCGCGGGCGCGTGATGCGGTTGATGGACAAGGGTGTCGTCGTCGATCTCGGCAGTGACATCGAAGGCTTTGTGCCGATGTCGCAGCTCGGGATCCCGGACATTCAGCAGCCGGGTGACGCGGTGAAAGAGGGGCAGGCGGTCGAGCTGAAGGTGCTCGAGGTCGACCCGATTCATCATCGCATCGTGCTGGCGGCGACCGGATTCCCGAAGGACGACATTATTCCGGTGCCGACGCCCGCTCCTGTGGTGAGTGACGAGACAGAAAAGGAAGACGCCTAAGCCGCTGAGCCGTTGAGCGGATGCTAGGTACGAGGGGCGAGGATATCCTCGCCCCTTTTCACTTGCAGCCATACATTCCCCGCATGTCGATGCGTGAAAAACTCGAGCTGCTGCAACAAAAGCGCTCCGAATCAGAGCAGGGTGGCGGTCACGAGCGAGTCGCCACGCAACACTCCAAGGGCAAGATGACGGCGCGCGAGCGCCTCGACGTCCTGCTCGATCCGGGCTCGTTTGTGGAGCTCGACCGCTTCGTCACTCATCGCGCCACCGACTTCGGCCTCGCCGACCAGAAATACCTCGGCGATGGAGTCGTGACGGGCTGGGGCCGCGTCGAGGGGCGGCTTGTCTACGTTTTCTCGCAGGATTTCACGGTTTTCGGCGGGTCGTTGTCGGAGGCCCACGCGGAAAAGATCTGCAAGGTGATGGATCTCGCGATGCAGAACGGCGCTCCGGTGGTCGGCCTCAACGACTCGGGCGGCGCGCGGATCCAGGAAGGCGTCGCGTCGCTCGGCGGGTACGCCGGGATCTTTCTCCGCAACACGCTCGCGTCGGGCGTCGTGCCGCAAATCAGCGCGATTCTCGGGCCCTGCGCGGGCGGCGCGGTCTACAGCCCCGCGATCACCGATTTCATCTTCATGGTGCGCGGCATCTCCTACATGTTCGTGACCGGCCCCAACGTCGTCAAAACCGTGACGCACGAAGAAGTCGATTTCGAAAAGCTCGGCGGTGCCGACGTGCATGGGGCGACATCGGGAATAGCCCATTTCGTCCACGGTTCCGAGCTCGAGTCCCTCACGGCCATTCGCACGCTGCTGGGGTTCCTGCCGGGCAACAATCTCGATTCACCTCCTGTCCGGCAGCCCGACGATCCAACTGACCGCCGGGAGGAGGCGCTCCTGGATGTCGTTCCCGATGAAGCGACCAAGCCCTACGACATGCACGATGTGCTAAAGCTCGTCGTCGACAACGGCGCCTTCCTCGAAGTGCAGCCCGATTACGGCAACAATCTCGTGGTTGGATTCGCGCGGTTGGCGGGACGACCGGTGGGGATTGTCGCAAATCAACCGGCAGCGCTGGCAGGGGTGCTCGACATCGCGGCCTCGCTCAAGGGAGCGCGCTTCATCCGCTTCTGCGACGCTTTCAACATTCCGCTCGTGACTTTTGAGGACGTGCCCGGGTTTCTCCCGGGTGTAGCGCAGGAGCACGGCGGGATCATCAAGCATGGCGCGAAGTTGCTGTATGCCTACTGCGAGGCGACCGTTCCCAAACTGACCGTCATCACGCGCAAAGCGTACGGCGGTGCCTACGACGTCATGAGCTCCAAGCACATCCGCGGCGACTACAACGTCGCCTGGCCGACGGCCGAGATCGCGGTGATGGGACCCAAAGGGGCAGTCGAGATTCTGCACAAAGGCGAGGCCAGCGAGGAGCAGGCCAACGAGTACCGCGAGAAGTTCGCGCATCCGTATCAGGCGGCGGCGCGCGGCTTTCTCGATGACATCATCGATCCGCGCGACACGCGGCCCAGGCTGATCGAGGCGCTCCAGACCCTGGAGACCAAGCGCGGCCGGAATCCCCCGAAGAAGCATGGCAACATTCCTTTATAAGGCCTCGCTCGCGCTGCTGGCGCTGCAAAACACCGCTTCACCCGTACACCAGGACACGATGCGGGCGAGCGTGTGGGCACGCATCGCGGCCGACTCGACCGACGCGCACGCCTGGCTCGACGTCGGGCGCTACTACCTGCAGCTCGGCGCAGACTATCACAGCCATAAGAAGCCCGAGCAGGTGGACACTGCCGGGGCCCGTGCGATCCTCGACACCGCGCAGCACGCGTTTGAGCGGGTCGCGCGGCTGAGCAGGGGCACCCGCACCGCGGATTCCGCGCGCGCGTACGAGGTCTACGCGTATGGCGAGCGCGCCTACGTGGACTGGGAATCGAGCGGCGCCGCCGCGGCGACACTGGTGTGGCACACCTTGCCGGACAGTCTGCGACTCCCGCCGGTCCTCGAGGAGCTGGGCGAGAACCTGCTCCGCGCCTGTCCGGTTCGAGGCATCCTCTTTACCGCGGGCGACATGGACACGCAGGCGGCCTGGTACCTGCGCTTTGCGCGCGGGCTCCGGCCCGACCTCATTGTGGTTCCGCTCGAGCGCTGGCGTGGGGACTCGGTGCTGCGCAATCGGCTGACGCGCGAGCTGAAGACGCGCGATCCGTCGCTGCGTGCGCTCGGGGAGACACGCGCGATCTGCGCGAGCATGGGATTCGAGCGCCCGCCCGAGGAGCGTCCTGGGGTGAAGTGGAACAAGCGTCCGCTGGTTTGGGTGTCGGGGCGCGAGGAGAAAAGCGACCGTGTGCCTCCCCAGGACTTCGTGTTCGCGGCGCTACGGCTCGCCGTTGATCAACACGAGACGTGGACCGCTCCGGTTATGGAGCTGTACCGGCGGGCCGTGGACAATGCGGGCGGACTTTGCAAGGCGTTTGAAACGTTTGAGCTTCGCGAGGAAGTAGGATGCTGAGCAGCAGTCAGTCATCAGCCGTCAGCCATCGGCCATCAGCCGCAGACGGCAGACGGCAGACGGCTGACAGCCGATTCAGATGACATCCATCCGTCGGGTGTTGGTCGCCAACCGTGGTGAAATCGCGGTACGCATCATTCGCGCGTGTCACGACGAAGGCCTCGATGCCGTGGCCGTGTACTCGGACGCCGACCGCCTGGCCCCGCACGTGCGGCAGGCCGACGCCGCCGTCCCGATTGGCCCGGCCCCCGCGGCGGAGTCGTATCTCGACGTTCAAAAGCTCATTGGTGCGGCGCAGCACAGCGGGTGTCAGGCGGTTCACCCGGGCTACGGTTTTCTCTCCGAACGGGCGCTGTTTGCCGACGCTTGCGCGAGAGTCGGACTCGTCTTCATCGGTCCGCCCGCGGTGGCGATCCGCGCGATGGGCGAGAAGACCGAGGCGCGGCGGCGCATGCAGGCCGCCGGTGTGCCCGTCGTACCGGGTTCTGCGGCGCCCCTGGAGGACGTGTCGGACGCGCGCCGTGAGGCGAAGCGGATCGGCTATCCGGTGTTGCTCAAGGCGGCAGCCGGCGGCGGCGGGAAGGGGATGCGACTGGTGCGCGGGGAAAGCGAGCTGGAGGATGCGCTCCAGGCGGCGCGCCGCGAGGCCACGAAGGCATTCGGCGACGGCAGCGTCTACATCGAGAAGTATCTCGAGCGGCCGCGCCACATCGAGATCCAGGTCCTCGCCGACCGGCATGGCCGTGTGGTCGCGCTCGGTGAGCGGGAATGCAGTATTCAGCGACGGCATCAGAAACTGATAGAGGAAGCGCCGTCGACCGCGGTGACGCCCGCGCTGCGGCGACGCCTGTCGGAGGCGGCAACGGCGGCCGCGGGCGCCGTCGGGTATGTCAGCGCGGGGACCATCGAGTTTCTGCTCACGCCGTCGGGCGAATTCTATTTCCTCGAAATGAATACGCGCATCCAGGTCGAACATCCGGTCACGGAGCTGGTGTACGGCGTGGACCTTGTGCGGGAGCAGCTGCGCATCGCTGCGGGTCAACCAATGCGCGTCCATGTGGGCGGCACGCCCCTCCACCCGCGCGGTCACGCGATCGAGTGTCGCATTACCGCGGAGGACCCGTTCAACGACTTTCTTCCCGCGACCGGCGTGGTCCAGTACCTGCGCGCGCCGAGCGGGCCGGGAATTCGCTGGGACGCCGGCGTCGAGGCAGGCAACGACGTGACGCTATTCTACGATCCGCTACTCGCGAAACTCATCGCCTGGGGCGAGACGCGCGAGAGCGCCATTCAGCGGATGCGACGGGCGTTGACCGAGTTACTGATCGTCGGCCTGCCCACCAGTCAACCGTTTCACCTGCGGGTCATGGACGATCCCGAGTTCCTGCGCGGCGACCTCGATATCACCTACTTGGATCACGCTGGTGCACGGGTGCTGTCGACGCCGCCGCAGCCGGGACTGGAGCGGGCCCTGGCTGTGGCGACGGCGCTGGTGGCGGATGAGAGCCGCGGTCGGACGGTCGGACAACCTGCCCCGAGCGGAGCGAGGGGGTCGGACCGTCGGACGCCCGCTCAGCCCGACTCGCGGTGGCTACAGGAAAGCCGGCGCCTGGGTCTGCGGGATGGCGTCGAGTGAGCGACATTGTATCGGTCACGCGGATCGCGGCCGGCGGTGATGGGGTCGCGCGACTGAGTGACGGCCGCGTCGTGTTCATTCCTCGAACCGCACCGGACGATCGCGTGCGGATGCGCGAGGGCTCGTTTGAAGGGCACCGCAGATTTGCGCGCGCCGAGGTGGGTGAGATCGTCGAGTCGAGTCCCGCGCGCGTCGAGCCGCCATGCCCACACTACATCAACGATCACTGCGGCGGTTGTCAGCTGCAGCATGTCGGCTACGAGGCGCAGCTGGCGGCGAAGCGCGCCATCGTCGGCGATGCGCTGCGTCGTATCGGGAAGCTGGATGTCGAGGACCCCGAAATCGTCGAAGCACTCGAAGAATGGCGGTATCGGGCAAAGATCTCGATGGAAGCGAAGACGGTCGGACCGGCGGGCCGGCCGGCGGTCGGACTGCATCCGTACGATCGTTCTAATTTCGTTTTTCCACTGGCCGATTGTCATATCACCGATTTCAAGCTCATGGCGCTGTGGCGAGAGCTGCGCACCAGGCTGTCGTTGCTGCCTCAGAACCTCACGCGGCTAACCCTGCGGCTCGATCGCGACGGACAGCGGCACATCATTGCTGAATCGGCGGGTGAGCCATGGCTCACCGCGGAGGAGCTGCGTCGGGATCTGGGTAACGATGTCGTTTGCTGGTGGCAGCCGGCCGACGGCGCGGCACGCGTCGTAGCCGGACCGGCCACGGGGTTCCCGGCGACGGCGTTCGAACAGGTGAATCCGAGCATGGGGGCCATCACGCGCCGCTGGGCCGTCGAACAGCTCGGTGACTTGAACGGGCTCACGGTGTGGGACCTCTACGGCGGTATCGGTGATACGGCGGCGCTACTGGTCGAAGCCGGCGCGAATGTGGTGAGCGTCGATGCCGATGAGAAGGCGGTGACGTGGGGACGGAGCCGTCTGCCGGCGGCGCGCTTTATCGCCGGGCGCGCGGAAGACGTGCTGCCGACCCTCCCGCCGCCGCACGTGGTGATCGTCAATCCTCCGCGGGGCGGGCTGCATTGGGATGTGACGCTCCGGCTCACGACCGAGCCCGTGACGAAACTCGTGTATATCTCGTGCGATCCGGCGACACTGGCACGCGATCTGTCGCGGCTGAACGTGAACTACACGATCAAGAGCATCCGCGCGTTCGACTTATTCCCGCAGACCGCGCATGTAGAGACTGTTGTCGTACTCGAGGCCGCATGAAGTACCACGTCACGCTCCGCGGGCACACCTACGTCATCGACGTCGAGGGTGGCGCGGTGACGGTTGACGGCGATCGCTTCGAGGCGCATTGGGCCGCGATTCCCGGCTCGCCCCTCATTCATCTCCTCCTCGCCAAGGACTCCTGGACGGTCGCCAGCCAGCAACTCGACGCCTCCGGCACGCGCTGGGCGCTCTCCGCCGCGGGCGAGCGGCTCGAAGCAGAGGTGCAAGACGACCGCTCGAAGCAGATCGAAGCGCTCACGGGAAGCGGCCGTAAGCAGGCAATAGGTGGTGTTATCAGAGCTCCCATGCCCGGGCTCATCGTGAGAATCGAGGTGACAGTGGGACAGGAGGTCGCGGCGGGAACCGGCGTTGTGGTGGTCGAGGCGATGAAGATGGAGAACGAGCTGAGGGCGCACGGGCGCGGCGTCGTCGAGCAGATTCATGTGACTGCGGGGGACCGGGTGGAGAAGGGCACGCCGCTGGTCACGTTGAGATAGAAATCCCGGAACCCTAGAGTTGACAGAGCGTTACGGCTCGGTTAAAGTTCGCGTCTGCCTAAAACCAGGTGCTAGGTGCTTGGTTCTAGGTTCTGGATACGAGTCAATCACCTAACACCCAACACCTGACACCCAGCACCTCTATTGGTCATGAAAACGTTTACGTTGAAGACCGCAGACATCGAGCGCCGGTGGTGGTTGGTTGACGCGGCTGATCAGCCGCTCGGCCGCCTTGCGAGCCGGATCGCGCAGATCCTGCGCGGCAAGCACAAGCCGAATTTCACGCCGCACGTCAACGGCGGCGATTTCGTCATCGTCATCAACGCCGAGAAGGTGCACCTGAGCGGCCGCAAGTCTGAACAGAAGCGCTATTTCCGGCACACGGGGTACATGGGACACGAACGGTTTACGCCGGTTGCGAAAGTGATTGGCAAGCATCCCGAGCGCGTCATCGAGAAGGCGGTTTGGGGCATGCTGCCTAAGACCACGCTATCGCGCCAGCACGTCAAGCAGATGCTCAAGGTGTACGCGGGATCCGAGCATCCCCACGCGGCGCAGCAGCCGCAGCCCCTCGCGGTGGCGGTGGCGGGCGCGGGGGCCAGATGACCTCGATTGCACCGGAGCTGCGCTGGCACGCGATCGGACGTCGGAAGCTCGGCATCGCGCGCGTCTATCTGACACCGGGATCGGGCAAGTGGAGCATCAACGGACGTACGCTGGGCGACTATTTCCCGCGCCCCTCGCTCGTCTCGCACATTCAGCAGCCGTTCACCGCGACCGACACACTCGGCGCGTTCGACGTGAAGGCGCGCGTGGTCGGGGGCGGGCTGACGGGCCAGGCTGGGGCGCTGCGGTTGGGGATCGCCCGGGCTCTGGTGCTGGCTGACGACAGACATCGCAAGAAGCTGCGTGAGCAGGGTCTCCTGACGCGCGATCCGCGCGCCGTGGAGCGGAAGAAGCCTGGTCGCGCCGGTGCTCGGAAGCGCTTCCAGTTCTCGAAGCGGTAACTTGCCATCAGCCATCAGCCGTCTGCCGTCTGTACAGACGACTGATGGCAGACGGCTGACGACGAAATCACACACGTCACCCGATCTCAGTCCGGGTCCCTGCGGGGTGGATTTGAGAGAAGACGGTGACGGCGGAATAACCCAAAGAAAGGGATAGCGTGCCTCAGCCTCAGTTGCAGGAATTGTTGGAAGCGGGTGTCCATTTCGGCCATCAGACGCGCCGCTGGAATCCCAAGATGCGGCGCTTCATCTTCGCCGAACGCTCCGGCATCTACATCATCGACTTGCAAAAGACGATGCGTCAGCTCGAAGCCGCACAGGAGCTGCTGCGCGGCGTCGTGCTGAAGGGCGAAGGTGTGATGTTCGTGTGCACCAAGAAGCAGCTCAAGGGCATCATCGAGGCCGAGGCGAGGCGGTGCAGCGCCTTCTACGTGACCGAGCGCTGGCTCGGCGGGACGCTGACGAACTTCCAGACCATCAAGAAGCAGATCAAACGGCTGAAAGACCTGGAGCAGGGCGCGGCAGACGGCGATTTCACGAACTACACCAAAAAGGAACAGCTGCTGTTCGACCGTGAGCGCTCGAAGCTCGACAAGAACCTCGCGGGTATCAAGAACCTGGGCCGCTTGCCGGGCGCGCTGTTCGTGATCGATGCGAAGAAGGAGCGCATCGCGGTCGCGGAGGCCAACAAGCTCGGCATTCCGGTGGTGGCGATCGTGGATACGAACGCCGACCCGGACCTGATTACGGTGCCGATCCCGGGCAACGACGACGCGATTCGCGCGGTCTCGTTGATCACGAATGCGATCTCGGACGTCATCGGCGAAGCGCGGCGCCAGATGCCGTTGCGCGAAGCGGGCACCGAAGAAGGGGAAGGGACGACCTACTCGACCGAGACGGGCGAAGCGGATGTCGATGGCGAGCGGAAGAAGCGGCCGGCGCGGCGCAAGCGGCGGCCGAAGCCGGAGGCGATTGCCGCGCGGCTCAAGACGGAGGAAACGCCCCCCGCTCCGGAACCCGTCAGCGGGGAGAAGCGGTAACAAACTCCGGTTGAATGAACACACCGACCGCCGCCCCCGGGCTGTACGGCGCGAGGGCGGCGTTTTTATGAGGGAGTGAAAGGACGCATGACGACAGTGAAAGAGATTCCGGCAAAACTGGTGGCCGAGCTGCGCGCCAAGACCGGCGCGGGCATGATGGACTGCAAGAAGGCACTGGAAGAAGCGGGCGGCGACATGGCGAAGGCCGAGGAGCTGCTGCGGGTCAAATACGCCGCACGGGCTGAGAAGCGCGCCGATCGCGCCGCGGGGCAGGGCGTCATCGAGATCTACCTGCACTTCAACGGCAAAGTTGCCACGATGGTCGAGCTCAACTCCGAGACCGACTTCGTCGCCAATACCGCCGAGTTTCGCCAGCTCGCAAAGGACATCGCGCTGCACGTCGCTTCGGCCAGGCCGATCGCCGTGCGCGTCGAGGATGTTCCCGCCGATGTCGTGGAGCGCGAGCGCCGCGTCTACACGGCGCAGGTCGCGGAGGAAAAGAAGCCGGATGCGGTGAAGGAAAAAATCGTCGAGGGGAAACTGAAGAAGTTCTATCAGGAGAACGTGTTGCTCGAACAGCCATTCGTGAAAGACGACAAGGTGACGGTCGGCGACCTCGTGAAAGCGCTGTCCGGCAAGACGGGTGAGAAGGTGCAGGTGCGCCGCTTCGCCCGCTTCGAGCTCGGAGGCAACTAGGTGGCAAAGGGGGGGCTCGCCTACAAGCGCGCGCTGCTCAAACTATCGGGCGAAGCGTTCGCGGGTGGGCGGGCTTCCGGTATCGACTTCGGCGTCATCGACCGGCTGTCCGACGAGCTGAAAGCGGTCACCGCGTCGGGGGTGCAGCTCGGCCTCGTGATCGGCGGCGGCAACATCCTGCGCGGCGCGACGGCGAGTGCCCAGGGCATGGATCGCGTATCCGCCGACTACATGGGGATGCTCGCGACGGTCATCAACGCGCTCGCGCTCCAGGACATCCTCGAGAAGAAGGGCGTCGACACCCGCGTCATGACGGCGATCCGCATGGAAGAGCTGGCCGAGCCCTACATCCGGCGGCGTGCGGTGCGTCACCTCGAAAAGGGTCGTGTGGTGATCTTCGCCGGGGGCACCGGGAATCCGTACTTCTCCACCGACACCGCCGCCGTGCTGCGGGCGCTCGAGGTGGAGGCGCACGTGATCCTGAAGGCGACCAACGTGGATGGCATCTACACGGCGGATCCCAAAAAGGACCCTTCCGCAAAGTTCCTTCCTACGCTCACGTTTCAGGAAGCTCTCGTCCAAGGCTACGCGGTGATGGATGCTAACGCGTTTGGATTGTGCAAAGAGAACAAGCTTCCCATCATAGTGTTCAACATCAACCAGCCCGGCGCCACGGCCAGGGTCCTGGCCGGAGAGCGCGTCGGCACGATCGTCCAATGACTCCTGCACCAGCTGCCGGTCTCACCGATCATGTGAAGCACGCCAAACAGCTGATGGACAAGGCGGTCGAGGCGGTAAAGCGCGAATTCTCGACTGTGCGCACGGGCAAGGCGACAACAGCGTTGCTCGACCTGGTGCGCGTCGAGGCTTACGGCAACGAAATGCCGCTCACGCAGGTGGCGAGCGTCGCCGCGCCGGAGCCGAAACTCCTGACGGTACAGCCGTGGGATCGCGGACTGTTGAAAGCCGTGGAGAAGGGAATCCTCGCATCCGATCTCGGGCTGACTCCGGCCAATGACGGCACGATTATTCGGATTCCGATCCCGCCGCTGACCGAAGAGCGGCGGAAAGAGCTCGTGAAAGTCGTGCACAAGTTCGCGGAAGAAGGTCGCGTGGCGATTCGGCACGCGCGGACCGAGACGATGAACAGAATCAAGAAGACCGAGCACGTCTCCTCGGACGATCAGAAGCACGCGGAAAAGGACGTGCAGAAGCAGCACGATGAGCATCTCAAGGGCATCGACGCGGCGGTGAAGGCCAAAGAAGCGGAAATCATGGAAGTCTGATGCTGCCTGGCCCGATACCTCGTCATGTCGCGATCATCATGGACGGCAACGGCCGATGGGCGGCCGAGCGCCGCCTGCCGCGACCGTTCGGCCATCGGGCGGGAATGAAGGCCGTCCGCGAGGCGGTTGAGGGTGCGATCGAGGCCGGCGTGGAGGTGCTGACCCTCTTTGCGTTTTCCGAAGAGAACTGGAATCGCCCCGCGACCGAGATCTCGGCGCTGATGGATCTGCTCGAGGAGTACATCGCGAAGGAAGTCATGGAGCTGCATGACCAGGGCGTGCGGGTGCACGTGCTCGGCGATCGGAGCAGGCTGACACCGGGCGGCCGCGCGGCCGTCGACCGGGTGGAGCGCGATACCGCCGGGGGGCAAAAGCTGTCGCTCAACCTGTGCATCTCGTATTCGTCGCGCGGCGAGATCGCGCGAGCCGCGCGACTGCTCGCCGAAGAGGTGCTCAAGGGGATCAAGCGGCTCGAGGACATCGACGAAGAGGCGATACGCAGCAAGCTGTACACTGCGCCGTGGTGCGATCCCGATCTGCTGATTCGCACGTCCGGCGAGCAGCGGATATCGAACTTCCTGCTGTGGCAGCTCGCGTATACCGAGCTGTACATCACGCCGGTGCTGTGGCCCGACTTCAGCCGGCGCACGCTGCTCGACGCGATTCTCGATTATCAGCGCCGCGACCGGCGCTTCGGGAAAGTCACCGCGTCCTAATGCCTTCGAAAAATCTGGTGCAGCGCATCCTCGTGGCTGTGATTGCCATTCCGGCGGTCGTAGGCATCATATGGGTCGGGGGATGGTTGCTCGCGGCGACCATCGCCATCCTCGGCGTGCTGGGCACGCGGGAGATCTACGACTTCGGGCGTCGGCAGGGGATCGAGGCGCTCGACCGAACGGGGTGGCTCGCGGCTGCGGGCATTCCGCTGCTCGCCTACTGGGCGAAAGGATCCGAGCTGCATTGGGCGGAGCCCGCCCTCTATCTCGGCGCGATGTGGCTGATCGTGGTGCTGATAATCGCGATGGTGCGCCGCGGGCCCACCGGCCGGCCGCTCACCAGTGTGTCGATCACGCTGTTTGGCTGTCTGTACGCGTCGGGTCTGCTCACGTTCCTGATCGCCATCCGGCACGGGAGCCAGTCCGTGGCCCGTCCGGGCGCGTATGTGCTGCTCACCCTGTTTCCCCTGGTCGTCACGTGGATCTGCGACACCGCCGCGATGGCGGTGGGCAGCGGGGTCGGCGGACCCAAGCTCGCGCCCGTGTTGTCCCCCAAGAAGACCTATGCGGGGGCGGTGGGTGGGACACTCGGCGGCCTGATCACGGCTCTCGCCCTCGGCAAATTCGTGCTGAATCGCTATGGGTGGACCTTCTCCCCAGGGCAACTGTTGCTGTTCGGCCTCGCGGTGTCGATTGTTGGGCAGATCGGCGATGTCGCCGAATCGCTCTTCAAACGCGAGGCTGGGGTGAAGGATTCGTCAACGCTCATTCCGGGACATGGCGGCGTGCTCGATCGGCTCGACTCGCTCTATTTCGTAGTGCCAGCCTCGGCGGGACTCTATCGAATGTTCGGCGTGATATGAGCGTCGGCGTCGCAGTCCTCGGCTCGACCGGGTCCATCGGGCGCTCGACGCTCCAGGTGCTTGCCAGGCAGCGGGAACGTTTTAGAGTGGTGGCGCTCACCGGTCACTCCAACAAAGACTTGCTTGCCGAGCAGGAAAAAGAGTGGCGACCGGCCTTCGTTGGCCTGGTGAATGGCGGGACACGGGAAACGGGAAACGGGATACGGAAAGGCGCTCAATGTCTCGTGGAAGCGGCAACGCATCCTGATGTCCGCATCGTCGTCAACGGGATCGTCGGAGCCGCCGGTCTCGAAGCGACACTCGCCGCCTTGAAGGCAGGGAAGCGGGTCGCGCTTGCGAACAAGGAGACGCTCGTGATGGCCGGCGAGCTTGTGACGCGAGCGGCGCGCGAGGGTGGTGGCGAGATTGTGCCGGTGGATTCCGAGCACAGCGCGGTGTTACAGTGTGTTGCGGGCCGGCGGCCGACCGAGCTGGCACGCCTCATTCTCACGGCGTCCGGCGGGCCGTTCCGCACCTGGCGCCCGGAGCGCGTCTCGCAGGCGACGGTGGCCGAGGCGCTCAAGCATCCGACGTGGACGATGGGCAAAAAGATCACCGTCGACTCGGCGACGCTCGTGAATAAAGCCCTCGAGGTGATCGAGGCTCACTTTCTCTTTGATGTGGAGTATCCACAGATCGAGGTGGTGATCCATCCGCAGTCCGTCATTCACGCGTTCGCCGAGTTCGTCGATGGCTCGGTGCTGGCCCAGGTGGGGTTCCCGACGATGGAGCTTCCGATTCTCTACGCGCTGACCTACCCCGAACGGGTGCCCGATAGCGGTGTGCGACGGTTCGATCCGGTCGCGGCAGGGACGCTCACGTTCGAGTCCTTGGACTTGGATCGCTTCCCGGCGTACGCGGTGGGCCGCGAAGCGGCGCAGCGCGGAGGGACGGCGCCGGCGTTGTTCAACGCGGCCAATGAGGTGGCGGTGCAGCTGTTCCTGGATGAAAAGATTCCCTTCGGCAAGATCGCGGAGATCCTTGCGCGCGTGCTGGAGCGTGCCCAACCCGGCGATGCCACCACGCTCGCCGGCGTGCTGGCAGCGGATGCCGAAGCACGTCGTTTGGCTGAGGAGGCCGCGTGCTCCTGACTCTGCTCGCATTCCTGGTCGCGCTGGGGCCGCTGGTTTTTGTGCACGAGCTGGGCCATTTCGTCGTCGCCAAGCTCGTCGGCATCCAGGTGCTGCGGTTCTCGCTCGGCTTTGGACGGCCGATCATCCAGTTCCGCCGCGGAGAGACGGAATACTGGATCTCGTGGATCCCGCTCGGCGGCTACGTGAAGATGGCCGGCATGGAAGAAGAAGGAGTGGTCGGCGAGCTGGAAGGCGGCAAGTCCGCGGCGGTGATCGATCCCGCGCGATCTTTCGAGAAACAGCCCGTGCTGGCGCGGATGGCGGTAATTGTGGCGGGCGTCACGATGAACCTGATCTTCGCGTGGATCATTTATACGGGCCTCACGGTCACACTGGGTCAGCCCAATCTCGCCAATCTGCCCATTGACTCCGTAAACGGTGCACGGCTTGCTCCCGGGGCGCAGGAGCTGGCCACGTTGCGGCACGGCGACAAGATCGTGCGGATCAATCGCGACACCATCGAGACGTGGAACGAGCTACAGGAGCGGCTGCTCGACGGCCCCGACACGGTGAGCATCGCAGTCGCCGGGCGCGAGACGCCGCTGGTCGTGGTGTTCCCGAGTGATAAGCAATCCCGCCGCGAGACGGTGCGCGCGATTCGTCCGCTCGTGCCCGCCAGCATCGGCGTCGTGAATCCGGGGCAACCAGCCGCGAAGATTGGACTCCAGGCAGGGGACGTCGTTGTGCGCGCCGGCGGTGACACGATTCGGTCCTGGGACGAGATGGTGCGAAAGATCCGCGGGAGCGCCGATCAGCCATTGCAACTCGACGTGCTCCGTAAGGACTCAGTCATTCAGATCACCGTGGTACCGGAAGCCCAGAAAGAGACGGACAGTACCGGCAAGACAGTGACGTATGGAATGATCGGCGCAGGTCCAGATCCGCGGCGCCCAACCGTGCGTGTACACGTGAGTTTCAGTGCCGCCATCGTCGATGGCGCTGAGCAGACGGTCTTTCAATTGGGCCTCATCGTGACTTCGGTCAAGCGGTTGGTGACGGGCCAGGCGTCGTCGCGTGAAGTTGGCGGCCCCATTCTCATCATGCAGATGTCCGGCCAGATGATCCGCCTCGGTTTCGAATGGTTCCTCGAATTCATGGCGTTGCTCTCGATAAGCCTCGCAGTGCTGAATATTCTCCCGATTCCCGTGCTCGACGGTGGACATCTCCTGTTTCTGGTGGTCGAGGCCGTGCGGCGCCGGCCGCTATCGCCGCAGTTGCGCTTGCGACTGACCCAGGTTGGGATGCTGGTCGTGCTCGCGATTATTGCACTCGCCCTGTCGAACGATGTCTTCAGACTCTTCCGTTAACGACGTCCTCGTTGGTTACGTGGCGGGCCGTGTCACCGCGGCTCAGCTCGTCGCGTCGGTGACGGCCGTGTACTATCGGGAGAGGCGCAACGGGAAACGGGAAACGTTGCGGCCGATCATGGAGGTAATCGAGCGCCACCCCGGTGTCGTAGAGCTGAGCTCCATTGCCGAGCGCCCCGGATTTGGCCTACGACTGGCGGAGCGGCCGCTCCCAAAACGCTACGAACCGGAGTTAAAAGCCGCCGTCCAGCAGGTCGTAAACACGTTGCCCGTTACACGGTCCCCGTTTCCCGAAGACCGTCCCCGGAAAATGGGCTTGCTTGGACGGATCGTCGCCGCTCTCCGCCGCGTCTTCAGCTAGTCCAAAGACTCCACCAGCGTCGTTTTTCGCCGACGGCGTCGAGATCCGCGGCCAGCCCGCCGGCATCGGCGTAGCGGTCGTCCGGATGCTTCGCGAGACATTTGAGCACCACGCGCTCGAACCGCCTGGACAGCTCGGGACGCTTCTTGCGCATCGCGGGTGGCGGATCCTCGACGTGCATGCGCGCCAGCTCGTACCAGTCATTGGCCTGAAACGGCACTTCGCCCGTCGCGGCTTTATACAGCGTCACACCCAGCGAGTAAAAATCCACGCGCGAATCGAGGGACCGGCCTTGCGCCTGCTCGGGCGACAGATACTGGGGTGTGCCGATCGTCATGTTCACGCCGGTCGAGGCGGTGTAACCCGTGATCGCGCGCGCGATGCCGAAGTCGGTCAGGACCGCCGTGCCGTCGGACCGGATCAGCACGTTGTCGGGCTTCAGGTCGCGATGGATCACGCCTCGCTGGTGTGCAAAGTAGAGCGCGGCGGCGATGTCACGCGCCAGTCGTACGATGTCCAGCTCCGGGAGTGGACCTTCGCGCCCGATACGGGCGGCGAGCGAGTCGGGGCAGAGGTCCATGGCGAAGTACACGTGCGGCCCCGTCTTGGCGACGGAGCGAATCCGGATGATGTTGGGATGCTCGAGCTTTGCGGCGGTCTCGCTTTCATTGCGAAAGCGGGTTTCGAACTGCGGGTCACCGGCGTATTGGGGCTTGAGGACCTTGATCGCGACCGGCGTGCCGTCGCCCTCGCGACCCACGAACGCCCAGGCAAAGCCACCCTGGCCGAGGAGCCGTTCGAGGGTGTAGGGACCCAGCTTGTGGCCAACGAGGTCTGTGGGAGCGTTCAGCTTGTGGCTCGGGTCGCCTTATCGCCGTATCGTCGCAATCACACTTTACAATTCAGCAGGAGCCAGCTAACATACGGCGCTTCCAACGATTAGGGAACTGGGACGATGTACGACAAGACGACGCCGGTCAGGAAACACGGGCTGCACGAGAAGGACACCGGTTCGAGCCGGGTCCAGGTCGCGCTGCTCACCGAGCGCATCAACAGCCTCACCGAGCACTTCCGGGTCCACGCGAAGGACTTCCACGGGCAACGCGGCCTGCTGCGCATGGTCAGCCGCCGGCGCCGCCTGCTGGAATACTTGAAGCGCACCGATCTCGCGAAGTACCGGCAGCTCATCGACGAGCTCGGTCTCCGACATTAAGTCGCACAAGGCGTCGTGCTGGGCTCCCCCGGAAGAGCACCGGGGGCGCCCGGCACTTATTCGAGTGCTCTAGACAGGCAACGCAGTGAAGCGCGTAGAGACCAATTTCGCCGGCCGTACCCTCAAAATCGAATCGGGGCGGTTGGCCAAGCAGGCGGCAGGATCATGTTTGGTGCAGTTCGGTGAGACCGCGGTGCTGGCCACCGTGACCGTCTCCGATAGTCAGGCCAACCTGCCGTACTTTCCCCTCACAGTCGAATACCGCGAGAAAGCCTACGCCGCCGGCAAGATACCCGGCGGCTTTTTGAAGCGCGAAGGTCGCCCGTCCGACGAGGAAATCACGTCGGCACGCGTGATCGATCGCGGCGTGCGGCCGCTCTTTCCCGAAGGCTTCAAGAACGAAGTGCAGGTCTTCGTCTACGTCCTGTCGGCCGATCAGGAGAATGACGCCGACGTCCTCGGTGTGGTAGCGGCGTCCACCGCACTGTCGATCTCCCGTGTTCCATGGAACGGACCAATCGCCGCGGTGCGGGTGGGACGTGTCGAAGGCGCCTGGATTCTGAATCCGACGTTCCAGCAGCTCGAGTTTTCCGACGTCGATCTCACTGTCTCGGGCTCACGCGATTCGATCGTCATGGTCGAGGGTGGCGCGCTGGAGTTGAGTGAAGCGGAGATCATCAAAGCGCTGGAAGTCGCGCACAAGGGAATCAAAGAGCTGCTCGAGATCGCCGACCAGGTGGTCGACGAACTCAAGCAGCCCAAGATGGAGTGGGTGAAAGCGGAGCCGGACGCGGCGCTCGTGGCGCGCGTGAAGGAGCTCGCCGAGCCGCGCGTCGACGAAGCGCTGACGCTCGCGGTCAAGGCCGAGCGCACACAGGCGCTCAGCGCCATAAAGTCCACGATCTCCGAGCAGCTGGGTGAAGAGTTCCCGGACAAGCTGCGCGAGATCGTCGACGTCATCGAAGGCATCGAGTACAACACCATGCGCGAGCGCGTGCTCACGGCGGGGGAGCGTGTGGACGGGCGCGATCTCGATACCGTCCGCCCGATCACCTGCGAAGTCGGCTGGCTGCCACGCGCGCACGGCTCGGCGCTCTTCACGCGCGGCCAGACGCAGGCACTCGCGACCGTCACGCTCGGCACGACCGACGACGAGCAGCGCATCGATTCGATCGACGTCGCGCAGGAAACGACAAAGTCGTTCATGTTGCACTACAACTTCCCGCCGTTCTCAACGGGTGAAGTCAAGCCGGTGCGCGGCACGTCACGGCGCGAGATCGGCCACGGCGCGCTGGCTGAGCGCGCGCTGCAGGCCGTGCTGCCGCCGTACGAGCAGTTCCCGTACACGATTCGCGTCGTCTCGGAGATTCTCGAGTCGAACGGCTCGTCCTCGATGGCATCGGTGTGTGGCGGGTCGCTGGCCCTCTTCGATGCCGGCGTGCCGGTGAAGTCCGCCTGTGCCGGCGTCGCGATGGGCCTCATCACCGACGGCTCGCGCACGGCGATCCTCACCGACATTCTCGGCACCGAGGATCATCTGGGCGATATGGACTTCAAGGTCGCCGGCACGCGCGATGGGGTGACGTCGATTCAAATGGACATCAAGATCGAGCGGCTCGATTGGGCCGTCATCAACCAGGCGCTCGACAAGGCGCGCAAGGCGCGGATCCACATTCTCGATATCATGCAGCAGGCGATGCCGCAGCCGCGCTCTCAGCTGTCCAAGTACGCTCCCCGCATCATCACGATTCAGATTCGGCCCGACAAAATCGGCGACCTCATCGGACCGAAGGGCAAGACGATCCGCGGCATTCAGGAGCAAACCGGTGCCGAGATCAATGTCGACGACAACGGCCTGGTCACGATCGCGGGCGTCGGCGAGGCCGCCGAGCGCGCGCGTGACATGGTGGCGGGCATCGTGCAGGAGCCCGAGGTCGGCAAGGTGTACGAAGGCGTCGTGAAGTCTACGACGGCATTCGGCGCATTCGTCGAGATCATTCCCGGCGTGGAAGGATTGCTCCACATCTCCGAGCTGCAACACGGTCGCACCGAGAAGACCGAGGATGTCGTGAAGAAGGGCGACCACCTCAAGGTGAAGCTGCTCGAGGTCGACGAGCGCGGCCGTATGCGCCTCTCTCGGAAAGCGCTGATCGAGAAGAACTAGCGTGGCTCACACGCTAGATACGGTGCGGCTGGATCGTGAAATCCACCGCACCGCCGCACCCAACGGGATCACGGTGTTGAGCGAGCGCGAGCCCAACGTTCGCTCTGTAGCGGTCGGGGTCTGGGTACGGACCGCGAGCGCCCACGAGCCCCGGCCCAAGATGGGCGTATCGCACCTGCTCGAGCACATGGTGTTCAAGGGGACGGAGCGGCGCACCGCGCAGGAGATCGCGCTGTCGCTCGAGTCTCGCGGCGGCTCGCTCGATGCCTACACATCTCGGGATTCCACCGCCTATCACGCCCGGGTGCTCGACGCCGATCTCGCGCGTGCGCTCGACGTCATCTCCGACATCATGCGCCGGCCCGCGCTGCGAGACAACGATCTCTCGCTCGAGCGACAGGTCGTGCTGGAAGAGATCAGCACCGTCGAGGACACGCCGGACGACGAGGTGTTCGATCTCACGTACGAGACCATGTGGCCCAATCACCCGTATGGGTTTCAGATCCTGGGCACCAAAGAAACCGTCAGCGCGCTGTCCACCGACGATTTGCGTCATCTGCATGGACGCGCGTACTTCCCGGGCAATTGCATTATCGCGGCCGCGGGCAACCTGACGCATGATGCGTTGCTCGCGGAGGTCGAGAAACAGGGATGGTTCGACGGCGGAGACCCAGGCGACGGCAAGTCTGCGACCGCGCATGCCGCGCCGGCGCTCCCTCCGGTCCCGCCCGCGGTCCGCGGCGTCACCAGGCATTTTGAGAAAGACACCGCGCAGACGCACATCGTGTTTGCGACCGACACGATTCCATACGCCGACCGCCGTAAGTACGGGATGCTGGTGGTGTCGAATGTGTTCGGCGGTGGCATGTCGAGCCGGCTGTTCCAGCGAATTCGTGAGGAGCTGGGGTTGGCATACGCGATCTACAGTTACACGTCGTTCTACCGCGGGGTGGGAATGGCGGGCGTGTATGTCGGCACGCAGCCCGCGCGTGCGGCGGCTGCGACGGTGGCGATTCGCGACGAGTTCGCGCGGATGGCGCGCGAAGGGTTGCGCGGCGGCGCGCTGCAGGACGCGAAACAGCAAACTTTGGGACAATTGATGCTCTCGCTGGAGAGTCCTACATCCAGGATGTATCGTTTGGCGAGCACCGCGATCTACAACGAGCCGTATCGCAGTCTCGACGAAGTGCTGCGCACGGTCGAGGCCCTCACGGCGGAGGAAGTCTCCGCGATCGCGGCGGAGTTTTTTGCACCCGAGCGGCAAACCGTTGTCTCCCTAGGACGACGAGAGTGAGGATCACACAGTGATCGTCGGCGTGCCCAAAGAGATCAAGACTGCCGAGAACCGAGTCGCTCTCGTTCCTGCCGGTGCGGAATCGTTGACTGGAGATGGGCATACTGTGCTCGTAGAAACGGGCGCGGGAGTCGGCTCCGGGTTCCGCGACGACGCCTATCGCGCGGCCGGCGCCGAGATCGCCCCCTCGGCCGAGGCGGTGTGGTCAAAGGCGGAGATGATCCTCAAGGTGAAGGAGCCGATCGACTCCGAATGGCCGAGGATGCGGAAGGGCCAGGTGGTGTTCACGTACTTCCACTTCGCCGCGTCGGAGCCGCTCACGAAGGCGGTGATCAAGTCGGCGTGCATCGCGATCGCGTATGAAACCGTGCAATTGCCGACGGGCGAGCTGCCGCTGCTCACGCCGATGAGTGAAGTCGCCGGGCGCATGGCGGTGCAAGAGGGGGCGAAGTACCTCGAGAAGGTCTTTGGTGGCAGCGGCATCTTGCTGGGCGGTGTGCCTGGTGTGTTGCCCGCCGAGGTGCTGATCATCGGCGGCGGAGTGGTCGGCACGAATGCGGCCAAGATGGCCGCGGGCCTGGGCGCGCACGTGACGTTGCTCGATGTCTCGCTCGACCGACTGCGCTACCTCTCCGATGTGCTGCCGCCCAACGTCGATCCGCTGTACTCAAACCACCACAACATCGTCGAGCAGCTCAAGAAGGCCGATCTCGTCATCGGGGCCGTCTTGTTGCCCGGGGCGAAAGCGCCGCATCTCGTCAAGCGTGGCGATCTCAAGCTCATGAAGCAGGGATCCGTGATCGTCGACGTGGCGGTCGATCAGGGGGGATGCATCGAGACGATCAAGCCGACGACGCACGAGAACCCGACGTATGTCGTCGACGGCATCATTCATTACGCGGTGGCCAACATGCCGGGTGGTGTGCCGAGGACGTCGACGCTGGCGCTGACGAATGCCACGTTCCCCTACGCCAAACGACTCGCACGCGACGGTTGGAAGACCGCGTGCAAGAAGGATCCAAGCCTCGCGCTGGGGCTGAATGTGGTGGAAGGCAAAGTGGTCTATCCGGGAGTCGCCGAAGCCTTCGATCTCCCGCTTGCCGACGCGAAATCGGTCTTGTGATCAGGGTTAGATTCCTCGTCGTGAGGCCTTCGCGATGACAGTTCGACAATTGTTGAAATGACGAACGTCCCGCCTGCGAGTCCGCCTTCAGCGGCTGAGATACCATCCGGGATCCGGGCAGCGTCCACGGTGTGCTGGATCGTGGGGATCATCACGATTCTGGTGGCGCTCGCGCTCGGAATCCCTGCGATCGCGACAGGCGATGGTCTGCTGTTCATCGCCGTGAATGGCCTTGCGGGCCTGGTCGTGTGTCTTGCGGCAGTGCAGATCCGTCGGCAGCGCAAGATCGGCGTGCTGTTGATGGTGGTGGCGTGGGCGATCCCTACTATCGTAGCGCTGGTGCAGCACCTTCCGGTCAGAGGCTCGCTCCTTCTGTTTCTGGCGCTTGTCCTGACGGGAGCGAACTGGAAACATTTTCGTTGATTCGAGCACAAGGAGTCGAGCTATGCCACACGGCAAGATCTGCTATCTGGAAATCCCCGCGAACGCGGCGCAAGCGTCGGCCGACTTCTATAGTCGCATCTTCGGTTGGAAGGTCAGAACACGGGGAGACGGCGAGCTGGCATTCGATGATCCGGGCGGTGTCAGCGGAACGTGGGTGAAAGAAAGTGATCGAACCCCGGACGAACGCACCCGCGCCTACATCATGGTGGATGACATTGCGCAGTCCTTGAAGCAGATACAGGCCGCCGGCGGACGGGTGCTGACCCCGCGCAAAGACATTGGACCTAACTTGGGCGCATTCGCGATTTTCGCGGATCCGGTGGGTAACGAGTTCGGTCTCTACGAGGAGCCACGACGGGTTTCATGAGGCGAGTCGGCGTTCTGTTGCGCGATGCGATTCGGGTGATTGGTGTTGTTATGGGATTCGGCTGTGCCGATACGATTACACCGAGCAATCGACCTATAGTCACGGTGGCGGGACTCGTGAGCAACGCGAGCCAAGCCGTTCCCGATGCCGACGTGACCGTACGCACCTTCACGCCGAACAACTGCGGCACTGGGACCTCGACGCAACAGCGAACTGGGAAGACCAACGCGAGCGGGATCTATCGCCTCGAGCTCTTCAGCCCCTCCACCGGCTTCTCGGCGTGCATTCGAGTCACGGTGGGGACGACATCGCGCGACTCTACAGTGTTGAACCTGGCGGCGTTCAGCACCGTGCAGCTCAATGTGAATCTCCCCTAAAAAACTCTCCGGCAGCAGCTCGTCGCGGCATGACTCTAGCGAACCCACACGCTAAGTGCGTGATCCAGATTCGCTCGCTCCCCGTGAGCGAGCCTCCGCGCTATACTGTCGGCATGTTTCTTATCCTACAAATACTCGGCAGGGAACCGAGTTTGCGGGCGATTTGGGGAGGAGCCATTCTATTGGGGCTCGCCGGGTTCTTCGCCGCACGTTTTTGGCGCTGGCTGGTGGTTCCAGCGCTCGCGCTCGTCGCGTTTGCGGCCTGGACGCACCTCGGCGCGCTTTTAGACCCACGGGTCGGTCCTGCCATCATTGAGGCAGCCGGCGAGTGGTATGTGGCGCAGGCGGGCGCGGCCGTTGCGTTGGCGGTCATCCTGTGCGTGCTGGGGTTGGTTCCGAAGCGCACGGCGTAAGCTCCCCCACAGGCCTCAATTCGATCGAGCTTTTTGAACCTGCGCACTGAGGGCGCTCCCGGCGTGTGAACGAGCTCGTGACCGTCTTCGAGTCGGCGGATCCTGTGCTGTTTGCGATGGCGAGGGCGGCATTGGACCGGCAGGGAATCCGATACGTCGCACAAGGCGAAGCGGTCCAGGATCTTTTTGGTTTAGGCCGCCTTGGCACTGGCTATAGCCTCGTGACGGGCCCTCCGAGAATTCGCGTGACGCCTGAGGACGCCGAGCGTGCCTCAGAGCTTCTCCTCGACCTCAAGGAGAGACGTTGACGGAAGATCTCGATCGTACATATCCCGGGGTGCGCCTCAGTGGGCCGGCCGACTTCCCCTGGGGCCGCGAGGTCAACAAGATTGATCTTGCCAGGGTCTGTTGGCACATCGGGCAACGCAGGTAAAAAAAAGGCCAGTCATGGAAGACTCTGAAATGATGATCAGGCTGGTTCTCATCCTCGCGCTACTCGGTGTCGCGTGGTCGCGCGTTGCCGAAGCACAGTTTGCGACCGTCGGCGCAGGCCTCTTGGTCAGCAAGCGACCATCCGTGGCGGTCGCGGAGCTTCATGCCGAAACGCCGCCGCTCCGATCCGCGCGCGCGTACATGACCCTCTCATGGACCGACGAAAGTGCTAAGCCGACAGTCATTTCCGCCGCAGAGGCCCGCATACTGACGACGAAGAGGACGATGACCGGTCTTGGTGCGGGGCTTCTGTGGCTGGACGTGAATGACTACCGGCCGTATCCGATTCTCGTCAGCACGACCGTCGTTCCTTTGCCGATCCCTCGAACCGCCGTAGTCGCTATCGCGTCGACCCAGCCGTTTCAGGATTTCGAGTGGTCCCTGGTCATGAAGGTCGGGGTGTCCTTCTGGTTCGTGCGGTAGGTCCCGGTGGTCGGCTCCACTGACCTCAAGCGCACGCGCGCACTCTTCTAGAAGCCGCACGATATGAAACCCAAAGGCTCTTAGCAGCGTTGAGTTCACGCGGTAGAATTACGGCTCACCGTTTACGACAGGTCGACAAATGAGCAAGTCA
>DATFVZ010000310.1:0-5954 GCA_035259785.1 Gemmatimonadales bacterium | reverse complement strand
GCAGTTGCCGCACGTCGTCTGTTTCTCGCTCGGCGTGTAGTACCCGAGGAATCCACTCAGGGAATCAGGGGGCTGATGGAACGGTGGGAGCGTCTCGTAAACGATCGTCTCGTCGGTGCACGCACTCATCGCCAGCAGAGCCATGCCAACGAACGCTGCGATTCTCATCGCTTCCTCCCGCCGACGCTCGGGTCTACGTCACCCGCTCGGACTTCTGATGCGGCCCGGCTAGAGCCGGAATGAGAGTGTCATGAAAAGGTCGTTCTCTCGGGGAAAGGAGAGCATACGACGAAGGTGAAATGACCAGCTTGGCAAAGTCCCGCGTGAAGTCCCGCAGATCGTTCCAATCGGTGTACTCGAAATCGCGGGTCGTGTCGGTGTCACCACCGGCCTTGGCCACGATACGCTTCATCATGTGGCGCTTGAGCCAGCCATAACGAGTGTACAGCAACGCCCCCGCGACCAGCTTGGCAATCGTCGGGTGCCAGCCGCAACGCGACAGGAAACGGTCCATGATCTGCAGGATCTTCTCATGAGTCTTTGGATCTTTCTCGAGAATGGCCAGGCACACTGACAGAAATGCCGTGGGCATTTCATTGAGCATCGGGGCATGCATGCGAACCCAGCGCGCGACCGTACGCTGGTAGTCGCCAACGTGTACAGACGCGGCAACGATGACGCCATCGTAGCTCTCGGGAGTCAGGCGCCAAAGGATCCCCGCCGAATCGACGATGTCGACGGAGCAGCACCGCGCTCGCAGGTTCTCGGCAAGCACCTGCGCAATCTTCCGGGTGTGGCCATCGGTCGTACCGTAGACGATCAGGATGTGTGTCATAGGAGCAAAGTGCCGGCGACGCGCTGAAGGTTGCGTGAGGGCGGATTGAGGAAACCTTCACAACCGGCGAAGTTTGCTGCCCCATGAACGGCCTCCAGCGCCACCTCGGCGTCGCCGCGATGACCGCGCTCGTCGTCGGCGAAGTGATTGCCATCGGCATCTTCCTGACGCCGGCGACGATGGCGCGATCTGTCGGATCGCCGTTCTGGCTACTTGTCGTCTGGTTGCTGATGGGCGCGATGGCGTTGAGCGGCGCGCTGTGCTACGGCGCGCTCGCCGCGCGTTTCCCCGACGCCGGCGGCGGTTATGTCTATCTGCGCGAAGCATACGGCCCCAGTGTCGCGTTTCTCTACGGCTGGAAATGCCTCCTCGTCATGGATCCAGGTATCACCGCACTGCTCGGAGCGGCACTCGCGAGCTACGTCGGCTATGCGCTGGGGATCTCGGGGGTGGCCCTTAAAGCCATCGCGGTCGGCGCGGTCCTGGTCCTCGCAGGAATAAGCATGCTGGGCGTCCGCCTGGGCGCGCGCGTGATGCAGTTGATGATGTTCATCAAGGTCGGCGCCCTGGCACTCCTCGCTGTACTCGCATTGGCGCTACACGCCGGGAGCTGGTCCAACTTCATTCCGTTCTTTGCGCAGCGGCCGGGCTCGATCCCGTTGCCGGGCGCGCTCGCACCCGCCATGGTCGGGGGCTTCTTTGCGTTCGGTGGCTGGTGGGAAATTACCAAGCTCGGCGGCGAGGCCAAGGATCCGGCGCGCACCATGCCTCGGGCGCTCGCGCTCGGCGTCATCGCAGTGACCGCGATCTACATCCTCACGAGCACCGTCTTTCTTTACCTCGTGCCGCTCGACCAGGTGACCTCGGACGAAACATTCGCCGCTCAGGCCGGAGCAGCGTTGTTCGGACCGTCGGGCGGGCGAGTGTTCGCGACGATCGTGATTGTGGCCGTCCTGGGAAGTCTGTTCGCGCTTCTCATGGCGCTGCCGCGCGTCTATTACGCGATGGCTCGCGACGGCGTGTTCTTCAAGTCCGTGGCCGAGCTGCATCCCCGCTTCGGTACGCCCACACGGGCGATCGCCGTCCAAGCCGCCCTCGCCTCTATGCTCGTCGTGCTCGGCACATTTGAAAAGATTCTCGCCTACTTCATTTTTGTCACGGTCGTTTTCCTGGCATTAACAGTGGGAGGCCTCCTGGTCTTGCGTCGCCGCGAAGGCGCGCCCCTGTACCGGATCCCGGGCTACCCCGTCACGCCATTCCTCTTCCTTATACTTGTGGTCGTGCTGCTGGTCCTGCTCGGCGGACACAATCCAAAAGAAGCGGCTTGGGGCGTCGGCATCGTGGCCCTCGGCGCGCCCGTGTATCTTCTGGCATTTCGTCGAAGGCTCACTCGCAACCGGACTTCCGCTGATGACCTGGATCCGCACCATCCCCCTGCCCGAGGCGGACGAGAAGCTGCGTTGGGCGATTGAGTCCCAACGCGCTCTCTATCCCAAGGAATACGCCGACCCGGTGCATCCGACACCGGACGGCAGTACGTCGGGCATCGTTGCCTCGCATAGTCTCATTCCCGACGCGCTCTACCATGCGTTCGCGACGTTCGGGGCGCTGATGTCTTCCAACCTCCCGCTCACGCGCCGCCATCACGAGATGATCACGACCGTCGTCTCGGTCACCAATCGCTGTAAGTACTGAATCGAATCTCACGCAGAGTTTCTGCGTCGGGTGACGTTGGACAAGGAACTGGTAGAGGCGCTGGAAGACGACTACACGAAGGCCCCGATTACCGACGCGGAGCGCGCCATGCTCGACTACGTCGTCCAGGTGACGCGCGATGCGACACGTATCGGGCCGTCGCATCACGAGCGGCTGCGCTCAGCCGGCTTCGATGACCGTGCGATCCTGCAGATCACGCTCATCGCCGCCTGGTTCAACTACATCAATCGCGTGGCGGACGCGCTGGGGGTCGGACGCGGTTAAGGTCTGGTCGTAGCAGCTTTCATACGCGCTGGTCCCCTATCCCGTAGGGAATCGTCAAACCGCTCACCCCACTGCCGCCGCGCTGTGCCGGGCCACCGGTTTGGCAACCTCAGGTTTCGCCACCGGCACGACCAGCACCGCACAGGGCAGATTGTTCAGCAAGTGCTCGGTCACGCTGCCGATGAGCAGGCGATCGACCCAGCCCTTCCCGTGTGACCCCACCACGATGACGTCGGCTCGCCACGCGGCAGCCTCGTTCACGATCGTCTGAAGCGGCGCACCCTCTCGAATAACCTTTCCCTGGTCAACGAGCGGTATTGTCGGCCAGATGTCGCGCTCGATGAATTCCCGCGACCAGTCGCGAGGAAGCTCGGCGATCGCCGGCGGTGGATCGATCACGTGCAACACATGCAGCGGGCTGCCTAGCATCTGTGCCAAGGCCACCGCCTGCCGGGCGGTGGGCGCGGCGGCGTACGACGCATCGACCGCGACCATCACGCGAGGATGGCGAGGGAGCTCGCCGGTCGTGACGAGCAAGGGAACCGTGAGGCGACGGACGATCTGCTGCACGGTGCTGCCACCCAACCAGCGCCCGAGTCTGGAGTGATGCTTCCCGCCGAGTACGAGCATCGCGGCATTGACCTCGCGCACGACGGCTCCGAGCACGTCCTCGGGCGCACCGGTGCTGACGATCATCCCATCGATGATCCGTGGGGGCACGACGCCGCGCAGTGTGGCACTCACCGCTTCGCGCGCACCGCGCAAGGCAGCGAGCTGCAAGGATTCCGTGACGACACCGGTCCCTGCGAACTCGAGGGCGGCACTGACCTGGTTGGCGTGCACAAGGCGACACGGGACATCGGTGGCTTGCGCCAGCGCCCAGCCGACAGAGGCGGCCGTCGCACTCTCGAGCGAATCATCTACCCCGATGACGATGGGTTGCCTGATCATGACTTCCTCCTCACTTGACCGCCGCCGCTTCCCGCTGACGACGTTTCGTCAGAGCGGCCGCGGCGATGGCGACTGGAGCGACGAGCAGCGACGTGGGCAAATGATTGATCAGACGCTCTGTGACGCTGCCGAGCAGGACGCGCTGCGCCCATCCCTTCCCGTGTGAGCCGACCACGAGTACGTCAGCCTGCCAATCCGTTGCCTCGCGGAGCAACGTATCCACCACGGTGCCGTGACGAACGAGCTTCGCGGCGGCCGTGGACTTCACGAGGGGCCAGATGTCTCGCTCCAACGTCTGTTGTGCGAGCGCGAAGTATTCCGTGTGATCCGTCGGGGGGATGCCCGCGAGATTGGGTAGCGGCTCGAACACGGTAATCACGCGGAGCTCCGCACCGACGAGTCGCGCGAACCGCTCGGCAAGCCGAACCGTGGGTCCAGCGGCACGCGACAGGTCGGCTGCCACTAGCACGCGACGCAACGCCGCCGGCTGGCCGGCCGTGATCAGCACCGGAAACTCGGAGGTGCGCACCACATGCAGGCTGGTGCTGCCGCCGAGCCACCGTTCGAGCGCGGTGTGGTGCTTCCCGCCCAGAACGAGGAGGCCTGGCCGCCGGTCGCGCGCTACACTCTGCAGCACCACGGCAGGTGGGCCGAAGCAAACCTTGAGGTCATCGAGCAAGTACGGCGGGATCGACGCATCCGTGAAGGTGCGGTTGATGGTCTCCCGCGCGAGCGCGAGCTGCAGGTCCTGCATCTCGACCACCTGCGGATCCGGGCTCACCGCCGCCAGCGGTGCCCAGGCATTCGTTACCGCGTGCACCATCTCGCAGCGAACGCTCGCCAGCCTCGCCAGGCGCTCGGCGAGCGCCGCGGCGCCGGCTGCCGCGGGGGAAGCATCCACACCGACCAATATGGGTCCCCAGCTCATCGCGAACTCCCTCAAGAGTACGCTTTGAAGGTCGGCGATTTAGAATGAAGAAATCTTGAGGGTGGCAGGAAGATTCCACGGTGCGGCGATCTTGGGGACGCTCCTCGTTGATTCGTTCCGACGACTACCATCGCCCCGGCTGTTTGATCCCGACTGTTTGACGCCCTCCCCGTGCTCGGCCACGCCTCCGCACGATGCGTCGCTTCGAAGCCGGACGCCGGATCGGGACAACGAGAAGCGATGCCGACTGGCGGTTGAGCAGGCGTTCGGTTGTGCTGCCGATCAGCAGCCGATCGATCCGGGCTTTCCCGTGGGATCCAATCACAACGAGATCAGCACGCCAGGCTGCCGCCTCTTCCGCGATCTCCTCGTCAGGGATGCCCGTGCGCACGACGCGGTCGTCCGGTGGGAGATCGGGCAGCTCCGTTTCGATTAGCCTGTGGAACTCGTCTCGGCACCGCCGTTCGTATTCGGCGGGATCGAGTGACAGCCCCACGACGACGGGAAATTTTGCGGGTTCGACGACGTGGACCGCGCGAAGCCGCGCCCCGAGGAGTGCCGCATGACTCGCAGCGGCCCTAAGCGTCTGTCCACCCGCATGGGACAGGTCGACCGCTGCGAGAACACGGTTGATGGGCTCGGTACGAGGTTCCACGACTAAGACCGGGACATCGGCAGTTCGCACGAGATGATGCGCCGTGCTGCCGCCCAATCCGCGGCTGAGCGCCCCGTGGTGACGTTCGCCCACCACGATCAGCCCGGCACCGCGCTCACGCGCCACCCGATTCAATACCACGCCTGGCTTTCCCGCCCGCGCGATCACTTCATCGTCGACCGCGGCCTGCGCGAGGGCCTTGCAGACGGGGCCCTTCAGCCGATCGATGATCGCCGAGGAGATGCTCACGTCGGTCACTCCATCGGGCGTCCACAGCACGGGGACTGCGTAGACGAGGATGCATTCACTCGATGAGGTCCGTGCGATGCGCGAACCAATCACCGCGGCGCGCAGCGATTCAGGCGATCCATCGACACCGACGACAACTGGTTGCGCTCTCACCTACCCCCCTGGTTTGGCTTCTACTAGAAAAGCTGGAGGGCAGGCGTGAAGCAGGTATGAAGTTGTATTCAAGCTGTGTTCAGGCCGCCTGAAGGATGGTTGAAGCGACCTTAATACTCCCCTCACCGAGGGTTGGCCACCTTCCTCTCGACCGGCAGGGAGGAGAGATGAACAAGCTTGTCGTGGCGCTCGCGCTCGCCGTA
>DATFVZ010000309.1:0-4593 GCA_035259785.1 Gemmatimonadales bacterium | reverse complement strand
GACGTGCAGGTCGTTCGTCTGCCCGCCCGGTCACTCAATCTCAATGCATACGCGGAGCGGTTCGTGCGGACCATCAAGGAATCATGTGTGGACCGAATCATCCTCGTCGGGGAAACGTCGCTCCGACGAGCGGTGCGTGAGTTCGCCGACCATTATCATCACGAACGCAATCACCAGGGCCTGGGCAACAGGCTCATCGTGCCTCTGACAGAGCAGCCGACCGACAAAGGCCCCATCGCGTGTCGCGGCCGGCTCGGTGGCCTATTGAAGTACTATCACCGAACTGCCGCGTGAGAGGTCGACGGCGTACCTAACGCGCGTGTCCAATCCACGTTGTGATTGGCGACAATTAGATTGGCCGGCCGCGGCTTCACGAGGAGGCGCGGCTGACGACAATTAGACTGACCGGTCCGCTTCAGCCGGCTTGGGGATGCGAGGCTGTTCGTCCGCGGAGGACGGATGGTCACGGATGCCCAGATGAGACGGTACCGGGAGAAGCGGATGAATGGACACACGATCGTGGTAGCAGCCGCCGCAGCGGGCATGAGCGAACGCACGGCGCGGCGGTGGCAGGCACGAGGCCTGCCTTCGGAAACGAGCGCTCCCCGCACGTATCGCACACGGCCCGATCCATTCGCCGGTGTCTGGGCGACCGACATCGAACCGCATTTGATCGCGGATCACGACGGTCGCCTGCAGGCACTCACCCTGTTCGAGTGGCTGTGCGAGCAGCAGCCCGGGCGGTTTCGGCCGGGGCAGGTGCGGACGCTTCAGCGCCGCGTGCGCGAGTGGCGTGCCCGTCACGGGCCGGCGCCGGAGGTGTTCTTCGAGCAGACGGCGGTGCCGGGGCGCGAGGCGTCGATGGACTTTACCGATGGTCGCGACTTGGCGGTGACGATCGCCGGCGAGCCGTTCGCGCATTTGTGGTTCGAGTGGGTCCTCAGTTTCAGCGGATGGACGTACGTGGAGCTGGCGCCGAGCGAAACGTTCGAGGCGCTGGTGTCGGGGCTGCAAGGCGCCTTGTGGACGTTGGGGGCGGCCCCGGCGGTGGTCCGGCACGACAATTTGACGGCCGCGACCCATGAATTGCGGCGCAGCGGCGGTCGACAGTTGAATGCCAGGTTTCGCGCGGTTCTCGATCATTACGGCTTGCAGTCGTCGCGTATTCAGCCGGGGCAGGCACACGAGAATGGAGTCGTCGAGCAGCGTCACTATCGCACCAAGACCGCGATCGAGCAGGCGTTATTGCTCCGCGGCCATCGGGACTTCGTCGACGAGGCGAGCTACACGGCGTTCGTCCGCGAGCTGCTCGAGCGGAAACGCAATGGCCCACTGGCGGCGCGACTGACCGAAGAACGGCGGCATCTGCGCGCGTTACCGGCGGCGGCGGTGCCCAGCTACACGACCTTCACGTGTCAGGTGCGGCGGTGGAGCACGATTCTCGTGGGGGGCCGGACCTATTCCGTGCCGTCGACGTTGATCGGCCAGACGGTGGACGCGCGCCAGTATCCGGCGAGCGTAGAGATCTGGTATCGGGGCACGTTGGTCGAACGGATGCCGCGCGTGCGCGGCGACCGCGAGCATCGGATCGACTACCGCCACATCATTGCGGCGTTGGTCCGCAAACCCGGGGCCTTTGCGCGCTACCGCTTCCGGGAGGAGCTGTTTCCGACGCTGGTCTTCCGCCGCGCGTATGACGCGTTGGTGGAGACGCACGGGGAACGCGCGGATATCGAGTATCTCCGCATCTTGCAGTTGGCCGCTACGGGCGGGGAGGCGCGCGTCGGCGCGGTCCTGGAGGGCGTACTGGCCGACCGCCAGGCGTTTGACTACGCGGCGGTGCAAGCGCAGGTGACGCCGCCCACGCCGACCATACCGATCCTCCGCCTGCCGCTCCCGGATCTCGCCCGGTACGACGCCCTGTTGCTGGGAGGTGGGCGATGACGCTCGAGGCGACGCAGCCCAGCGAACGGATTACCACGCTGCTGACGCGTTTTGGCTTGAGCACGGCCGCGCGGGAATGGGTTCCCCGCTTCGTGCAAGCGCAGCAGGACGGCGCGTTTCCGGTGACGCGCGAGGTGCTCGAATTGGAAGCCGAGGACCGACGACAGCGTCGGATTGCTCGCTTGCGCCAGGCGGCACATCTGCCGCCGGGCAAGACGTTCGACACGCTCGACGTCGGCCGCTTTCCCGCCGCCCTGGTCCAGCAACTGCGCCAGTTAGCGACCGGCGCTTTTCTGGAGACCCCGAGCAACGTCCTGGCCTTCGGCTTACCGGGCGTTGGGAAGAGTCACGCCTTGTGCGCCGTCGGCCACGCGCTCGTCGAAGCCGGCCATCGCGTCTTGTTCACGCCGGCGTATGCACTCGTGCAGGAACTGCTCGCGGCGAAACACGCCTTCGATCTCCCGCGCGCCCTGCGGCGATTGGATCTCGTGGAGGCGCTCCTGATCGACGACCTCGGGTACGTGCAGCAGAGTCCCGAAGAAGCCGAGGTGCTCTTTACGCTGCTGGCCGAGCGGTATGAACGGCGCTCGGTCCTCATCACGAGCAATCTCGTATTCAGCCACTGGGAACGGATCTTCAAGGATCAGATGGCGACGGCCGCGGCGATCGATCGGCTCGTGCATCACGCCGTCATTCTCGAGTTCGACGTCTCCAGCTTCCGGACTGATCGCGGCCAGAGCACGGCGGCAGCGGCACCCATGGGATCGCCCCGCGGCCGCCCTCCGGGCCCACTGGTGGCTCGCCGGAAACGACGCGCGTGACGTGAACCAGAGGGCCGTCCTACAGAACAGGACGGCCCTCCGGCTCACGTCAGGTTCCAGGTACGCGACCTACTTGGCATCTACAAACTTGGCGAGATGGTCGCACTCGCCCCGTCGGACCGGTCAAAACAATTGTCGGCAACCGGCCAATCTAGTTGACGCCAAACACACCGAGAGCACCGAGCGCCAATACGCGCGCCGCCAACGCGCCGTGGCGCTGGGCTGGCCCATCGAACAGGTTGTGGTGATCGACCGCGACCTCGGTCACTCGGGCGCGTCGGCCGCCGACCGTGAAGGGTTTCAGCAACTGGTCCGCGACGTGGGGCTGGGCCGCGCCGGACTGGTGATGGGTCTGGAGGTCTCGCGCCTCGCGCGGAACTCGATGGACTGGCACCGATTGCTCGAAATCTGCGCGCTCACCGAGACGCTCATCTTGGACGAGGACGGCCTCTACGATCCCGCGCATTTCAACGATCGGTTGCTGCTCGGTCTGAATAGACCTGATTCATACAGCACCTCTTATTCAACGTCTCAGGGATCGGCACGTTCTGCTCGACTCCGCCTCGAGTAACAGCCGCGGCCTGCGTGGACCTCACCTCGACGGTCACGACCGCAGACATTCCACAGGTGCGGCGATGTGACCGATGACCGAAGGCGATGCGCTCGCCTCGACGAAGGGCGATGTCAGTCAGTGAATCTTCTGCGGATCCTCCTTGGGCGTCGATCGCACGTTGCCCGTGCTGCGTGACGGACCGTCACGACGGCAGATGTACCCGACATGCTGTGACGTGAACGAACGACCGTGCGCGGTGCGCCATCCGTCAGCATTGAGCTGAGCGGCGATCTCCGCGTAGGTGTACGTCGGGGCCAGTTCGTGGATCCGATCCACCGCGTCAGCGGGCGTCTTCAGCGAATCGGTGCCCCGACGATACCGCTCCACGATCACGCGTGTGATGACACCAGACCGCCACCGAATCTGCACCTCGATCTGTCCGACGTGACTGACGCCATCCAGTTGGACGCTGTCAATCGCGCTCCGCAGCAATTGCTTGCGGTCCTGATGCGTCGTGGTTGGGGCGGCCCAAATCGCCGGCAGGTCCTGCGACAACGCACTGATCGCCGTGCGCTCCTCGGCCGTCAGATCCCACTGAGTGTCGGCCTCAGCCTTCGCATGCGCCTGCTCGAGTTGAGCGACACGTTCCAGTTTCTCATTCCAACGCCGCTCGAGCTCACTCGCCACCAACCGATGATCCGGGTCGACGCGTTCATACTGCCGTTGGGCGAGACGCGCGTCGTACCGCGCCTGTTCTAATTGCAGCTCGCGCTGTCGTCGCTGGCCGGCCAAGTCGTGTTCAATCTGTTCAAGTACGCGCATCGCAACGGGCAGGCTCGCCGGCGACACCGCGTCCAAGAACGCCCGCACGACACCCGCGTCCACCGCTCGCGAGGTCATGCTCTGACAGACATGGGTGTCGCCGTTGGTGTAGCCCTGTTGACAGACGTAGACCGACGAGCGTCGTTCGTGCGCACTGTGGTGTTGAACGCCCATCTTGCGACCGCAACGGCCACAGACGGCGAGTCCCTGCAAGAGCGCGGTCCCTTCGCGGGCGACGCCTCGGCTGCCCTCGCGATTCCAATTCTGGCGTAGCCGCGCCTGATTCCTCACGAATTCCTCCCACGTCAGATAGGCGGGATGGTGCGCGTCGATGTGGACGGGCCATTGTGCCACTGGCCGCAAACGAGGCAGGTGTTTGCCGGTCTTCACCGATCGGCGATCGCCCGAGTAATCCGAGCGCCCGTACACATAGACTCCCGCGTAGGCGGGGTT
>DATFVZ010000308.1:0-3039 GCA_035259785.1 Gemmatimonadales bacterium | reverse complement strand
AGGGTTAACAAGCCCTATCATGTACCGTGCCTTTCACCCCGCTGCCCCAACAGCTCCGTGCCATCGACGCCCCGCTCGGCCCGGTGCTCGTCGTCGCCGGTCCGGGTGCCGGCAAGACATTCTGCCTCACCTCGCGCATCCAACATCTGGTCGACAAGGGGTTCGATCCGCACCGCATCTGCGCCGTCACATTCACCAACCGCGCCGCCGAAGAGATCGCGTCGCGTCTCAAGCATGACGTGCGGCGTGGCACGATCCACGCCTTCTGTCTCGCGCTGCTTCGGGAATTCCCGGACCACGCCGGGCTGCAAAAAGGATTTGGCGTTGCGGACGAGCAGTATCAGGACGTGATCTTGCACCGGCTGCGGATTCCGGCGGAGCGACGCGGTGGCATGCTGAATCGGTTTGGCCGACACCGGCTGCAACAATATGAGCTCACACCAGACGAGGCGCGGCTGTATCGCGAGTATGCCGCCTGGCTCGAGCACCGCAATATGGTGGACTTCGATGATCTGATCGTCAAAGCGGAGGGCCTGCTCCGTACCAACGGCGAGCTCGCCGATACGATCGCCGCCCGGTGGGACTACTTGCTGGTCGACGAGTTTCAGGATGTCAACGCAGTCCAGTACGATCTGTTAAAGCGTCTCGCGGCGCCGCACGGGAACTTTTTCGTGGTCGGCGACGACGAGCAATCGATCTTCGCCTGGACCGGGGCCGATCCATATGTGCTGGAGCGCTTCCGCCGCGATTACGACGTCGAGCCGATCATTCTCGACAAGAACTGCCGCTGCTCGCGCCAGATCTTTGAAACGGCGCGACGCGTGCTCGCCCAGAATCCGCGGCTGTTTCAGAAGCAGCTCACGGCAGACACCGAATCGGCACACGAAGTCGGCGTCCAGGCCTTCCGCGATGAGCACGACGAAGCGACGTGGTTGATCGCCGACCTGCGCACCGATCCCGACCCGCACGCCGCGATCCTCTACCGCAAGCACCGCGTCGGCGAGTACCTGGAAGGACGCCTGCTGCGCGCGGGCATTCCCTGCCGACTCGCGCGCGGCCGCGCGCTGATCGAGGATGCCGTCATCGGCTACGTGATCGCGGCGTTGCGCATCGTGCGCATGCCGGACGACGCCGGCGCCCTCCACGCTTTCGCCAAGATCGTGCTGTCGGAGCATTTCCTCCAGGAAGTCGAAGCTGCACTGGAGGACGCGGAGCCTTTCCTGACCTCCATGCGCCGACTCGCCGCTCGTCGCCCCCGCGAGGATCCCGACACCAAGAAGCTGTGGCGGCTCATCTATCAGGTGGAAAACCTGCGCGCCTTGCCGCGCGCGCACCCCACGCTGCCCGCCGTGATCGAGGAAATCCTGTCGCAAACGGTCGGACCCTATCGCAACAAACTCGAGGAGCGGCACGACGAGCTCACCGATCCCGCGACGTGGCCCGAGCTTCAGGTCGACAGCGTGACCATTCCGCCCGGTGTCATGCTCCTCAGGGCCAGGATGGAGGGCCGAGATCCGTTACGTGTCTTCAAGGCCTTGCAGCTTCTGCATGCCCGAGATCTCGATACCACACTGCCGCGCTACGTGACGTTCGACTTCGAGACCACCGACAATGACGTCGAGACGTGCGGCGTCGTCGAGATCGGGGCGGCGCGGGTTGTGAATGGCGCCATCGTGGATCGCTTCCACACGCTGGTGAACCCCTATCGTGCGATCTCGGCACGCGCGACGGAGGTCCATGGCTACACCGATGCCGACGTCGCCGGCGCGCCGGCATTCCACGAGGTGTTCCCCCAGTTCCGCGCATTCGTGGGCGATGACGTGTTGATCGCGCATAACGGCCAGCGCTTCGACATTCCGGTGCTGCGCCGTCTCGCCAAGGACCAGCCTGGCGTCGAGACGCTCACGTTCTACGACACCCTGCTCCTCGCGCGCTCGCTGTCGCAGGGCAGCGCGTCCCAGGAAGACATCGCCCACCGCCTCGGCATCGACTGTGGAAGAGCACATCATGCGCTCGACGACGCAGTCACATTGGCGCACGTGTACCGCGAGTTGGAGAAGCAACGTACGGCGAGAGCCAGAAAGGCCGTGAGAGCGGATTTGCTGGATTATCTCGCTGTCGCATTGGCTCTGGAGGAGGGAGCGCGGAGCAAGGAACAGACTACACTCTTCGAAATCGGGCGCTATCGCGCGCTCGGGCCGTACAGCGATGCGCTCGAGTTCTACGTGGCCACTCGCACTCCCGAGATGCCCACGCTCGACCAGATCATCGAACGGCTCGGCGGGCACAAGCTCATGGCCCGGCTGCGGGCGCAGCGCGATCCTACGCAGCGCTACGCATCTGCCGTGGCGCGCCTACGTGCATTGGTGGATGAGAAGGCCTCACTTGCCGACAGCATCGACGCCCTTCTCGAACGCGTCGCGCTGTCAGCCTCCGATGACAACGGCCCTGCCCAGAGTCGCATCAACCTGCTGACCCTGCACTCGACCAAAGGGCTCGAATTCACTCGAGTGTATGTCGTAGGGGTTGAGGACAACGAGATTCTCGGTTACCAACCCACTCAGGATGAGATTGAAGAAGCGCGTCGCCTGCTCTATGTCGGGATGACGCGGGCTCGCGACCGACTGACGCTCACCCGCGCCGCGCGGCGGTTTGGACGGGATACGGGCGGGAGTACCTTCCTCGAGGAAATGGGACTGCTAACGCGAGATCAACTCGGCGACGAAAATGTCGCCCTGCCGGTCCTCAACGTCAAAGAATAGCCGCTTGCCGTCGGTGGTGAAGTCGTTGCGCACCGACTGCCATTCGGGATCCGCGAAGCGCACCAGCTCGCGGGGCCTGCCGCCCTGTGCGCTGACACTCCAAAACGACGTGACGCCGTTGGTGTGCACTTTGAGATAGAGCGTGCGCCCGTCAGGTGCCCAGATCGCGTGTGAAACGAGCGGAGGACCCGTGAAGAGTTGTCGCGCGGGCCCGCGGCCGGGCGTCAGCAGCATCACGTTGCCGGGATCCCCGTCGGCGGGTGCCGAGACATAGGAG
>DATFVZ010000307.1:0-12068 GCA_035259785.1 Gemmatimonadales bacterium | reverse complement strand
ACGGTGCTGACTGCGGTGCCGCTTGCGGTAGCCGGCGCGCTCCTCACGCTCAAGTTTGCGGCGATCATCCATCGATCGGGTGCCACACTCAACCTGTACAGTCAGATCGGAATGATTCTCCTGATCGGACTGGTGGCGAAGAACTCAATTCTGTTGGTGGAGTACACCAACCAGCTCCGGGAAAGGGGGATGGATACCGTCTCCGCCATCCTCGAGGCGGGACGCATCCGGTTGCGACCAATCCTGATGACGTCGGTCGCCACGATCATGGGCGCGGTGCCGGTGGCTTGGGGCGTCGGCGCCGGCTCGGCATCTCGGAAGCCGCTGGGCTACGCCATCGTCGGAGGTGTGTTCTTCTCGACGGCGCTGACCCTGTTCGTGGTTCCGGCCGCATACATGGTTATTCCTGCTGTGCTCCACTGGATTGGAGGGCGGCCGCGGTGGGTCTACCGGCATCTGTTGCGACGGGGTGAACCCGTCGCGGTGGAGGGCGACTGATGGTGGCGCTGCTGCTCGCGCTTCAGGGCGTCCCCTCGCCGCAGCCGGCGCAGGATTCATTGCCGCGCGTCACGCTGACGCTCGCGCTGGAGCGGGCCGCTCGGCTCGATCCGAACTACGTCGCGGCGCTGGGGCAGATCGACAACGCGCAGTGGGCGCGGCGTAATGCATTTGCCGTGTTTATCCTGCCGGCAGTGACGATCGGCACGACGATGCAGCGCTCCGATCCGCCCAGCTTTCTGTTCACCGATTCGCTGGTCCGGACGAAAACCCTGTGGACCGCAAACCTGGTCGCGCGCTACGATCTGTTCACCGGCGGCCAGAAGATCGCCGAGCTGACGAGATCGGCGGCGGCACTCGAGGGCGCGAACGCCGATGAGCTGCGCCAGCGCTTGGTGACGGCGCAGCTGACCGAGGCGGACTACTACGCCGTGCTGGCCGACGTCGAGCTCGATCGGGTAGCGCGCGATCGTTTGCGGCGTGCGCAACAGCAATTGGCGGTGGCGCGCGCGCGCGTGGTGTCCGGAGCCGCGGTCTCGACCGATTCGCTGAACCTGCGGCTCGAGTTGGCGCGTGCGCAGGTGGGGCAGATTCAGCAACAGTCCGCGTTGCGAGTCGCGCGGCTCGCGCTGGGGCGCCGGGTCGGAATAGCGGGCCCGGTCGACGCCGAGCCGGTGGATACCGCGCCGGCGCCAGATCTGCCGATCGCCCTGGCAGATGCGATTTCAGAAGCGGCGCAGCAGGGCCCTGAGTATCGAATCGCGGCAGCGAATGAGCGCGCGGCGAGCGCCATTTACCGCGCCGAACTGGGCAACTATCTGCCGCGTGCAACGCTCACGTTCACCTCGAATACCATCGACCAGAAGTTCTATCCGCAGCTGTTCACGCAGCAGAGTCTGATTCTGGGCATCTCGCTCCCGATCTGGAACAATGGGCTCAGGGAGCTGAACCTCTCGCGCGCGCGCGTGCTCAAGGATGTCGCGCGGGTGACTCGTGAAGACATGGATCGGGGCGTGCAGGCCGATGTGACCGCGGTATATGATTTCTACGAGACGGCGCGCGCCAGCGCCCGGCTCGCGCGTGAGGCAGTGGTCATTGCGCGAGAGAACTTCCGCGTGCAGCAGACGCGCTACTCCGCCGGCGCGACGACGATTCTCGACCTGATTACCGCGCAGGTCGCCCTGTCCCAGGCCGAGGGCACGCTGGTGGAGTCGGTGTACGCCACGCGCCTCGCGCGCGCGGGACTCGAGACTATTTTGGGCCGTCGACTCTTTACAGACAGAGGAACACAGTGATGTCACCGCGTCTGATGCTTCTCATGGCTGTCCTCGCGGCGGCCTGCAACAAAGCCAAGTCTGCCGGACCCGGTGCGGGTGGTGGACCACCCACGATGCCCGTCGAAGTCGCCATCGCCCTCGCCGACACCGTCGTCGACGCGATCCAGGCAACGGGACAAATCGAAGCTGTGCAGTCGACCGAGCTCCGCCCCGAAGTGCAGGGTCGAATCACGAGCATTTACGTGCGCGAAGGACAGTCGGTCGGCACCGGCACGGCATTGTTCAAGGTGGATGACGCGGAGCTGAAGGCGCAGGTGGCGCAGGCCGATGCGGAGCGCCAGCTCGCCAAGCAGGCGTTCGAGCGCACAAAGCAGCTCATCGCGCAGAACGCCTCATCGGCCGCCGACCTCGAGGCCGCGGAGGCGAAGTCGCGCGGCGCGGACGCGAATTACGAGCTGCTCAAGACGCGGCTCGATCGCACCGTCGTGCGGGCACCATTCACAGGCGTCGTGGGCCGCCGGCTCGTGAGTATCGGCAGCTACGTCAGCAGCCAGACGCCGCTGATATCGCTGCAATCGGTCAATCCGCAACATGCCGTCTTCCAGGTGCCCGAACGCTACGCCGAGCGGCTCCGTCTCGGTCAGCTCGTGAGCTTCCAGGTCGCCGCGATTCCCGGCAAGAACTTTTCCGGCGAAGTGGTGTTCGTGAACCCGGTAGTGGAGCTGCCCTCACGCACGATCGTAATCAAGGCCCAGGTGCCGAATCCGGAGCGGCAGCTACAGGCGGGCATGTTCATCGAGGCTCGGCTGGCCACCGACATCCGACCGACAGCGGTCATCGTGCCGGAGGACGCCGTGCTTCCGTTGCAGGGCCTGACCTTTATTTGGGTCAAGAAGGAAGGGAAGGCCGACCGTCGTCCGGTGACACTCGGCGTCCGCACAGCGGGCTGGGTCGAGGTACTGAGCGGCGTGGGAGCAGGCGACTCGGTGGTGGTCGGCGGCACGATGATGCTCTTCCCAGGTGCGAACCTGATGGCGCGGGTGGTCCAACGCTCGCGCGGTCAGCCGACCGGCCAGGAGTCCACCGCCACCGGACCGGGGACGAGGACAGAACCCGGCGTGGGGGCGGGGAAGTCAGGAGCGGGGGCGGCCGGGGCGGACTCGACGCCGCAGCGCTAGCTACTGAGTGGGTTCGGGCAGCGGCCGAAGCTGAGTTTTGGTGTTCCGGAAAACGCCCTGGGCAATCTCTTGCATGCGTGCGGCCGTCGCGCTGTTTGTCCCCTGCAGCACCTCCGCCATGGTGTAGTAGGTCAGGCCGTAGAGCGACAGAATCCCCTCCGACGGCTCGTCCACCCAGCCGCGCGGCCGCGACCGCGCGGCGCCGTCGGCATGGTAAACCTCCTGCAGCAGCCGGGTCGTCCGCGGCAGGTTGATGTACCCGAAGGACTGGACCGGCTTGATCGTGTCCGACGGCACCAGCTCATGCGTGCGCAGCAGGCGCGTGAATCCATGACTCTCGAGCCGCGATGTGAGCCCGAATTGATCGGGGTAAAACCCCGCCGTACGTGAGAACGTGATCGGGCGCTTGCCGAGCTGATCCTTGATGACCTGCAGCACAACGACGTCCGCGCGCTCGATATAGGGACGGCCGATCGTTTGGGGATCGAGCGTCACGTCGATCGGGCCCAGGTGGGCGACGCGTTTTTCCTCGAGCAGGTAGTACGCCTCGAGCGCCTCGAGCTGCTGCGCTGTGAAGCTCATCAACGGTCCCGTCGGCTTGGTCCACTGCCGGCCGCGATAGATCGCGGGTGCGCTCAGGGAATCGAAGTCGAAAACGGGTCGTCGCTGGAGCTGGCGCACATACCAGTCGGTATTCGCGAGCGACAGGTTCACCACCGTCACGTCCTTGCGAATTCCTTCCACCTCCTGCGCGTACCAGAGCGGGAATGTGTCGTTGTCGCCCGCGGTGACGAGCACGCCGTACGGCTCGACCGACTGCAGCAAATCGTAGGCGAAATCGCGCGCCAGCATTTCGCCCTTGCGGGACGCGGTCAAGCGATTGCCGATCAGCGGAATCAGCGCGACGAGGAGCACTGGTGTGCCGTAGAGCCAGCGCCGTGTGTCGTACTGATCGATCGGAGTGAACCGCTCGGCCACAAACTCGATGATTCCGCCGAGGCCCATCGCGACCCAGATGCCCCACAGGGCGAACGAGCAGATAAAGAAGTAGTCGCGCTCGCGTACCTCGTGTGCGCCGACCGGCTGCTCGTTGTGCAGCGAGAAACCGTATTTGAAGTTGAGGTAGAAGACGAGGGCGAAAGTGAACGCGATGACGAGCAGCGTCATGCCGAGCGCGCTGCGCTTGTCGGCGAGCCAGTGTCGAATGCCACCCCACAGTCCGAGCACCAGGAACAGTGCCGCCATCAGCCACTGCCAGAGCTCGGACAAGTCACGACCATATTGCCACGAAAAGTACTGCGCGTAGTTGGCGAGCTGCGACCCGTACAGCTGGAGTGTGTGGCCTGAGTTGCCGGGACCGGGGCCCTGCGTCGGATTGTCGAGGATCGACGGCTTGCCGTACTGCTGGCGCGACAACACGTCCCACAGCGCCTGCCAGTTCGTCGGCTCACCCTCGTTGATCGGTGGATGAAAGCCCGCGCGGATCGGCAGATAGGCGTACACGGACATGCCGAGGATCATGAGGAGCAGCGCGGCGACGGCGAACGACGTGTTCTTCGCGACCAGCGCCGCGTAAACGATCGCCGCGAGGCACAACATGCCGGCGAAGATGATGAGTCCGACCTTCTCCATGCCAAACGTGATCAGCAGCAGCCAGACGCCGGTGACGACGAAGAACTGCGACCACTCGATGCGCCGCTCCTCGTCGGAGACCGGCCGCACGTTCTTGAGCATAGGAAACAGGAGGACGATGACCACCGAACCCACGAGCACGCCCATCATGTGGTTCGTGGCCGTGAGAGCGAGCAGATAGACGATCAACAATAGATGGTGATCGTGCGCTTCGCCGGCCGGCTGATCGTCCCAGCGGACAATGAGCCACAGGATGAGGGCGATCGAGAGCAGCGACAGGGTATAGACCTTCTCGTTCACGACCGACTGATTCCACACGGTGAACGACGTCGCGGAGACTAAGGCGCCCGCAATGGCTACGGCGCGGCGCGGCCACTGTGCGACAACGACCGTGCGCAGCCAGCGCTCGGCAACGAGGAACCAGCACCCGGCGGAGACCGCGCTCGTCACGGCGGCGAAGAGATTGATGCGCTGCGCGTAACTCTCGGCCCACGGCACCATCCCCCAGACGTGCGCCATCAATACGAACAATGGGTTGCCCGGTGGGTGCGGGATGCCGAGCGTGTAGGCCGCCGCGATGTACTCCGACGTGTCCCAAAACTGCGTGGTGGGCGCGAGCGACAGGATGTAAATGATGAGCGCGCCAAGCGTCACCCCGGTCGCCAGAAGATAGGGCGGCTGCTCGACTGCGGGAACGGTACCGGGGATGTGCGCGCGCGATGGCTGCGCAGTGGCCTGCATCGTTGTCATACTGAAAAACTCATCGCTGGTTCGCGTAAGTCGTGTTGGCGAGGATCGAGTCGCGGACGGCGAGTGCCCGCGTGGCGAGAGCCGGCTCGCGCTCCTTCAGCGCGGCCGCGATGGTGTCGTACACGAACACGTACCCGATCAGGCTGTTCTGCGACGGCGCATCCACCCAGCCGCGAGGCCGCCGGCGCGCGGCGGCCTTGCCGCCGCTGTAGACCTCAAACGCGAGCCGCTTGGTGCGCGGCACGTTCACAAAGCCTCGTCCCTGGAGGAGCTGGATGCTGTCGTTTGGCACGACGGGTGCTGGCATCAGCCTCCGCACCAGTCCCTCGCCGACGAGATATGCGGACAGGCCGAGCTGTTCGCCGATGTTGCCCGTGGAGGTCGACAAGTATATCGGCCGCTTGCCGGCCTGGTCCTTGATTATCTGGAAGAGCGCCAGTTCGGACCGATCGATGTAGGGACGTCCCAACACGTTGGGGTCCAGTTGGATATTGATCTTTCCAAGGGCGCCCGTTACCGCTCCCTGCAGGACCACATACTGCGGCAACGTATCTGCCGGGGGCGGCGCGCTCAGGTAGTACTGGCTCATCCAGGGTTCGGTCGGTGCGGGGACCCCGGGATACGGCACGGGTTTGCGCCGCTGCAGCTGCGACAGATACCAGTTGGTGTTCGCGAGTGATAACACCATCACGCTCACATCCCGTCTGATGCCCTCCACCTCCTGCGCGTGCCAGAGCGGGAATGTGTCGTTGTCGCCCGTTGTCACCACGAGCGCATAGGGATCGACCGAGGCGAGCAGGTCGCGCGCGAAATCGCGCGCCACCGTCTCGCCTTTGCGAGATGCCGTGAGGCGATTCCCAACGAGCGGAATGAGCGCGATGACGAAGACGGGCGCCGCAAACCGCCAAGCCCGGAGTGGGGCGCTCCCGATTCGCGCGGCGAGCGCTTCGGCAATCGCCGCGAGTCCCATCCCGACCCAGATCCCCCACACGGCGAACGAAGCGATAAAGAAGTAGTCGCGCTCGCGTACTTCGTGTGCCAGGCCGGCGGACGAGTAGGGCTGCGAGTACCCCCACTTGAAGTTCAGATAGAAAACGAGCGCCACCGAGACGGTCACGACCAGCGTCGTCATCGCCAGCGCGGAACGGCGGTCCGCGCGCCAATGCCGGAAGGCGCCGACGAGACCAACCGAGCCGAACAGCACCGTGAGCAGGCGCTGTGTCAGCTCCGACCAGTCCCGGCCAAACTGCCACGTTAGGTACTGAGCGTAGTTGAGCATCTGCTGGACGATCAGCACCAGCGTGCGCCCTGGATTGTCCTCATCCGGTGGATACATGGGATTGGCGAAAACCGAGGGCTTGGCAAATTGCTCGCGTGCGATGACCGCCCGGAAATTCGGCCAGGTCCAGGCATCGCCCTGATTCATGTACGGATCGAGATGCGCCCGGATTGGGATGAACAGGTTGACGCTGAGGCCGATAACGGCGACGACGAGGGCGGCGACCAAGAAGCGCGGCCGCAGCAGCGCCTGAGCGTCGGTCGCCAGCACATAGACCAGCACCGCGGGGCCCACGAGCAGTCCCATGAGCTGATTGGTAGCGGTCAGGGCGAGCAGGTACACGATCACGACAAGCAGGTTGTCGCTGCGCGTCTCGCGTGGCTCATCGGCCCACCGAATTGTCAACCAGAGGATGAGTGCGATCGAGAGCACGCTGATCGTGTACACCTTCTCGTTGGCAACCGACTGGTTCCACACGGTGAACACCGTAGCGCCAACCAGCGCGCCGGCGAGCGCCGCCACTCGCCGCCAGGCCTCCGGAATCCCGGTCTCGCGCAGCCACCGTTCCCCGATCAGGAACCAGAGTCCCGCCGAGATGGCGCTCGTCACTGCCGCAAGGAGATTGATGCGCTGCGCGTATTCGGCGCCGAGCGGTAACAGTGCCCACACGTGTGCGACGATCACGAAAAACGGATTCCCGGGCGGATGGGGGATACCCAAAGCGTGCGCAGCCGCGATGTATTCCGATGCGTCCCAGAACTGCGTCGTGGGTGCGAGTGTGAGGACATACAGGATCAGCGCGCCTATGGAGACGCCGGCCGCCATGAGGTAGGGCGGGCGAGGGCGGTCGAGGGCGGGCGAAGGCGGAGCCGAAAGCGAAGGGGGAGCGGTCGTCATGTGGCCGTAAATCTAGTGTCGAAACTGCCGCATACCGGTCAGGATCATGGCAATGCCGTGTTCGTCGGCGGCGGCGATGACCTCGCCGTCCTTGACCGATCCGCCCGGCTGAATGATCGCGGCGATTCCCGCCGCCGCCGCCTCGTCCACGCCGTCCCGGAACGGAAAGAAGGCATCGCTGGCCAGTACGGCGCCGGCCGGGTCATGCCCTTGCTTGCGCGCCTTGTGGACGGCCAGGAACGACGCGTCCACTCGGCTCATCTGGCCGGCCCCGATCCCGATCGCCGCCTCATCGCGAGCGAGCAAGATGGCGTTGGACTTGATCGACCCGACAGCGGCCCAGGCGAAGCGCAGGTCGTTCCATTGCGCATCGCTGGGACGTCGAGTGGTGGGGATTTGCCACTTCGACTCTTCTGCGACCGCGCTGTAGCGGAAGCGGTCCTGCACCAAGAATCCGCCGCGCACCCGCTTGTAGTCGAGAATCGGCTCGTCGGGGAAGCGCGGCAGCTCGACCACTCGCAGGTTCTTCTTTTCCTGGAATACAGCCAACGCCTCGGTATCGACGCGCGGGGCGACCACGACTTCGACGAACAACTCACGCATCGCCTCGGCCGCGGCGCGATCCACCACCGTGTTGAATGCGATCACCGACCCGAACGCCGACGTGCGATCGGTCGCGAGCGCGCGCGTGTAAGCCTCGGCGGCGTTGTGGCCGAGCGCGATGCCGCACGGTGTAGTGTGTTTGATGATGACACACGCGGGCCGCGCGTCCTTGCGGGCCTGCCAGGGCGCGACGGCCATGACGGCGGCATCAACGTCCAGGAGATTGTTGAATGACAGCTCCTTGCCGTGAAGCTGCTGCATGTTGCGGATTCCGGGCTCGCTCGTCACGTACAGCGCCGCGCGCTGATGCGGGTTCTCGCCGTAGCGCAACGGCTGCTGGCGGTCGAGGACGACGCTGAGCGTGGGCGGGAGCGACTCCTGCGAGCGCGAGAGATACGCGAGGATTGCCGCGTCGTATGCGGCCGTGTGGGCAAAGACCTTGGTGGCGAGCGCCTGGCGCTCGTTCGGCGCGACCCCTCCACTCTTGAGCCGCGTGACGATCGACGCGTAGTCGTCGGGATCGACGATTACGATGACCGACTGATGGTTCTTGGCCGCCGAGCGTAGCATGGACGGTCCGCCGATGTCGATCTGCTCGATGGCCTGCGCGAATGTCGTGTCGGGCTTGGCGACCGTTTCGCGGAAGGGGTAGAGATTCACCGCCACGAGGTCGATGGGGGCAATCCCGTGCTGCTTCATGGCGGCGAGATCGCCGGCATCGTCTCGTCTCGCTAACAGTCCTCCGTGCACTTTCGGATGCAGGGTCTTCACTCGGCCGTGCATCATTTCCGGGAACCCGGTGACTTCCTCGACGCCGACGACCGGGATGCCTTCGCGCTCGAGCGCCTGGGCGGTGCCGCCGGTGGAGACGATCTCCCAGCCCAGCGCGACGAGCTCACGCGCGAATTCACCGATGCCGCGCTTGTCCGAAACGGAGAGAAGGGCCCTCATGGGCCGTCAAGAAACACCGCTCCCTTTATCCGCGCAACCCTTTCGCGATTTCCAAGACCACCCGCGGCAACAGGCGATGCTCCGCCTCCAGAACGCGCGCCGCAAGCCGTTCGGGCGTGTCTCCATCCAGGATCGGCACCCGCTCCTGGGCGATGATTTCGCCCCGGTCGAACGCTTCGTCCACGAGATGGACGGTCGCTCCGGATTCCTTCGCGCCGCTCGCGAGAACGGCTTCATGCACGTGATGTCCGTACATGCCGGGGCCGCCGAAGTCGGGCAGCAGGGCGGGGTGAATGTTGATCATCCGTCTGGGAAACCGTTCCACGACGGCACGCGGGACGAGCTTCAGGTAACCCGCGAGCACGACAATCTGCGCGTCGCGCAGGGCCGCGAGCAGCTCGTTCGAATCGGTGGGGTTCTTCAGGACGGTTGTCGGTACGGCGGCGTGGCGGGCCCGATCGAGTGCGCCCGCGTCGGGCCGGTTGGAGATTACCCGCGCGACGCGAGCGATCGGGGAGTCGTGCAGCGCATCAAGGAGGGCCTGGAGGTTCGTGCCGCCTCCCGAGACCAGCACGGCGACACGAACCAGCCCACCCTCCCTGGCCACTCCTTATCTGCGAGTGCAGCGCGTAACCGACTTGGGCTTCGACCCGCTCGTGACACTCAGGGTGAATGCTCCCGTCGCGTACGAATTGGCCGTGTTCACGTCGATCTCGTACTCGCCGCTTTCCGGCAATGTCGCGGTCAGGCGCGCGTTGCAGCTGCCGCCTGAATCGTCGTCCTGGAAGTCACGGCCACCCGAGATCCCGGGCCCTCGCAGAAACACGTACGCATCGAAATCGTCGGACTCGAGATCGATCGTGATCGTCTGGCCGGCGCGTCCCTGAATCGTCCACGGCTGCGCGTAGGAGCTGTCGGCGCGCAGCAGCACGTCGTCACTCGTCAGTTTGCCCTGCCGCGACTGGCCCATGCCGATGGTGTGTTCCGCCGCGCGTGCGGCAGCGGCGGCACCGGCCGCCGCGGCTTCCGCGCTCACGCGGCAGTCGCGGTTGCCCTGCTCCTGCACGGGCTTGCTGCCCTGCGTGATCGAGAGCGTGAACTTCCCCGTCTGCCGCTCCGGAGTCGCCGTGGTGTTCACGAGGATGCGATAAGGTCCGCTGCTGGGAAACGAGCGGGAGACGCGCGCCGAGCAGCCGGGGCCGCCATCATCGTTGATGATCGACTTTTCAAGATCGTCGCCGCGCACGATGAGGACGGGATCGAAATCGTCCGACGCGAGGTCGATGGTGACCTGCTCGCCCGCCTTCGCCGTGAACTCGTAGAACTTGAAATAGCTCTTATCGGGGTAGAGCGAATCGCTGCTCGTCAGCGAGCCGTTCACGGTTTCACCGACGCGAACGACCGGTGCCGTTGAGACGCGGCGTGAGACGTTGGAGACTTGTTGGACCAGGGCCTCCGATACAAACAGCGAGCTGGCCGCTACAACCGCGGTCAGACTGAGGGCGACACGCACAAGGCCTCCTCGTGACGGGAACACAGGGGGGCGCGGCGGCCAATATTCAAAACCGCACCTGGAAATACAATCAGATGGCCGGATTCAGTCGCAGAATCTCGTCCACCCCCCGTCCCAGGTCTGCGACAACCATCACACCGGCCGCCCGTGCCTGGCCTTGATGCAAATTGCCTTCCCCAGTAGCCACTAGAATGGCGTGACCGCCGAGCCTGCCGGCGGGCTGGACGTCCGCCAACCGGTCACCCACCCACCACGACCGCCGAAAATCAATGTCGAGCGCTTTCTGCGCGTCGAGAAACAGCTTGAGTGCCGGCTTGCGGCACTCACAGGGTCCCGTGAATTGCGGATGATGGGGGCAGACGTACGCGCCATCGAGGCGTGCGCCATGCGCCGTGAGCAGCTCGCTGATGCGTCGTTGGACAGCCGTATAGTCGGCGACGGTGTAGATACCGCGGGCGATCCCCGACTGGTTCGTGACAATGACGACGAGGTATCCGTGGTCGTTGAGACGCTTGATCCCATCGGCCGCGCCGGGGAGTAATCTCACCCTGCCGGGCTCATGCAGGTAACCAGTGTCTTCGACGATCGTGCCGTCGCGATCGAGAAAGACGGCGCGCTGGCCGTCAGCCATCAGCCATCAGCCATCTGCCATCAGCCTTGAGCGCCTTCACTACAGTCGCGATCTGCTCGGGAAAAATTGTCCGCGCGTCCAGCAGGACGCGGTTCCCCGCCACTCGCGCAATGATCGGTGGATCGTTGCGGCGCAGCTGCTCGGCGAGATTCTCGTCCGGAAATCCTGCCAACCAGGTTCTGAGCTTGGCTCCGGGGAATGAGCCGCCCCCAACTTCGGAATCGCCCTCGATCAACTGGCCCCCAAGCGCCAACGCCCGTGCTTTGATCGAGGTGGGATCCTCCGTCAGCATACGCAGCACCGGAATCTCCCGACGGGCCGTCTCGGGATCGCGATAGAGCGCCAGGGTGGCCTCGAGCGCCGTGAGCGTCAGCTTATCGGCCCGTAACGCGCGCGCGAGCGGATCGGCCCGGCAGGCCGCGATCGCCGTTTCGCTGCCGATGAGAATCCCGGCTTGCGGACCACCAAGCAGCTTATCCCCGCTAAACGCGATCAGATCGGCTCCGCTGGCGACCGCTTCAGGAACCGTCGGCTCACCACTGAGTCCCCAGTTGGAAAGATTCATGAGCAAGCCACTACCAAGGTCATACAGGCACGTCAGCTTCCGCTGATGGGCCAGCTCGGCCAGCTCGACGATCGCGACCTCCGTCGTGAAGCCTGTTACTTGAAAATTGGATCGGTGGACTTTCAGCAGGAGCCTGGAGTCTGGAGTCACGGCGCGCTCATAATCCTGCGGGTGGGTGCGATTGGTCGTTCCGACTTCGACGAGTTTCGCCCCCGAACGCGCCATGATATCCGGAATCCGGAACGACCCACCGATTTCCACCAGCTCGCCCCGCGACACGATCGCCTCGCCACC
>DATFVZ010000306.1:0-3011 GCA_035259785.1 Gemmatimonadales bacterium | reverse complement strand
ATGCGATGGCGGCGACGTCGGCGAGGCGATCCGCGCACTCGGCGCATTCGAACACGTGCGCCTCCACGTGGTCAGCGCTCGCCTGATCCAGATCACCGACCCAGTAGTCGAGCAAATCGATCAAGGAGGCACCGCGCGCGCACTGCTCGCCGGTCATCGTGTCGACTCTCCTGTCACGCAATCACGGAGTCGCATCAGCGCGCGATGTCGCGCGACACGAACGGCTCCAGAGGCTATTCCGAGATCCGATGCAATGTCGGCCGCCTTCTTTTCCGCGTAAAAGGTCATGACGAGTAGCGCCTTGTCACGAGACGGCAGCGAATTCAGACAACGTTCCAGACGCGTCTGGTCGAGCGACTCCTCGGCTGGAGCGATCGATACCGTGCGGTCCGCAAATGTCTGTGTCAGACGTTCGCGCCTTTGAGTGGTGCGGCGCAGATCTGCAGCGACCGTACGACTGGTGCCGAGAATGAACGATCCGACCGCCTCCGCGTTCCGCACGTCGCCGCGCCGCAGCCGTTCAAGCGTCACGACAAACACCTGCTGGACGAGATCCTGCGCCGCCGCGGCATCGCGAAGGTGCTTGAGGCCGTAGAGCCGCACACGCGGTGCGAAGCGGCGATAGAGCTCCGCCTCCTCCTCGTGCGCGGCTCCGGGCACTGCGGACGCAATCGCATCGGCGAGCATGGCATCGGTGGCCGCGGCCAGATGTGTGGGGGGCACACCATCGACCGTACCAAGCGGCTCACGCGAGCGTCAAGGTCGACGGCCTGGCCAGGGTGCGTTCCATCATGTCCGCTCCGGCTCGCAGCGCCGCCGCGCCGTCCCCCACAAACGCTGAACCATGCATTGCGGCGAGCACCTTCGGCTCCAAGGTCGCGAGATCCTCGAGCCGGGCGCGCGTCGCCGGTGTGAATGGCATGTAGTCCATCAAAACGGGATGGGCCTGATACAACTGCACCGCCTGTTCCCATCGTCCGACCACATCATCGGATGTCACCGGCTCGCGGTCCCCAACCTGGTGGAAAAGGTCCGAGCAGAGGAGGAGTCGACTGTTTTCCTCGAACAGGACGCCGGCGTCCCAGCCGTGCGGCAGATGCGGCGTCGGGATGAAACGGAAGCGGTGCCGGCCGGTGTCGATGACCTCGTCTCGCGAAAGACCGCGGGGCGCGCGAGCAGCGAAATCCTGAAGGTTGACGAGAACACCGACCTGGCTGCAGGCCGCCTGCGCCCGAGGCGCAATCGCGAGCCAATCGTTGAGGGCGCCGCACTCATCGACCTCGAAATGGCTCCAGCTGATCCACCGGATGGACGCAGGGTCGAGCACGCGAGCGACCGCGTCGCGAACCTCCGGGAACATACGGCGCATGCCGGTATGGAACAGGAGCGGCTCCTCGTCGCGGACCAGGAAGTGGTTGAACTGCAAGTCGATCTGCGGCAGATAGATGGAAATGCGGAACAGATCAGCGGCAATTTCATCGATGCGTGCCATGCGTCACCTCCAGAAAACCGGATACCCAAGCCGGACCTTTTTGGATCGCGGTGGCGGACTTCATGTCCGTCTTCAGTGAGGAAGTGTCACAACTGGCGCGATCGTTACAGTGACTGCCGCTGCAGGGAATTTGCATATCAACGACGGTAGCTGTCAGGTATGTCGGTAGGGGAACGTCTCCGGCGGGCCAGGCTGGATGCCGGCAAAACGCTCGATCAGGTCGCGGCGGAGACGAAAATCCAGTTCTGGATTCTTGAGGCGATCGAGCGCGACGACTTTTCCCGTGTGCCGGGCGGCGTCTTTATCCGCGGGTACTTAACGGCCGTCGCCCACGCCGTGGGTGCGAATCCGTCCGAAGTGTTGGCCCTATATTCGCCGGAGACCGCTCCCCCGCCCGTGGCCCCTCCCCCGCCCCCGCCCTCGCCAGCCCCCGATCCCAACGAGGCTACTGGTACGCCGCTGTGGCAATACGTTGTGATCGTGGCGATGGTACTCGCCGCCGCCGTGGTGTGGCGGAACATGACACGGAGCAACCACGACGTTGCCGCTGCGCGGACTCCACCGCCACCCGTCAGCGCACCACCGGCGACCCTGTCGGCTCCTGCTCCGCCGCCCGCGCCCGCGAACCTGCCGACGGAATCAGGCGCCACCACGACGCCAGGCGCCACTACGACGCCAGGCGCCACCACGACGCCAGGCGCCACCGCGACGACAGGGGCCACCGCGACGACAGGGGCAACGTCACCCGCTGCACCGGCGGAACCCCACAACGCTGATCCTGCGGCGCCGACCAACGCCCCGCTCGTCGTGGAGCTTCACGCGAACGGCGAGGTGTGGATCGAAGCGGATGCTGACGGCGAGCGGAAGGCGTATCAATTGCTCGAACAGGGCCAGGAGCTGCGCATCGAGGGACAGAAAGAAATCCGACTCCTCGTCGGGGACGCCGCAGCGGTCAGCTTCACCATTAACGGCAAGCCTGGACGCCGGCTGGGCGGAACTGGAGAGGTGCGTCAGTTTGTCGTCTCGCCAGCAAATGTAGAGTCTCTTACCGAACACGCTCCCAGCACTGTCGGCTAGTTCAAACGACGCTTCTCTCTCTCCCCGCGTCCGCAAGGTGCGAAAGCATCCGGCGCCGATGCGCGAGCTCGTGTTCGGTGAGCACGCGCGGGAAGGGTGACGCGAGCACTTTCACACGTTCAGGACGGTCGATTCGCGATCGGTAGCACTCGAAACAAAGCACCCGCCTTCGCAGGTGGATCCAGTACGCTTCGGCGTGGCAAGCGCAGGACATTTCCATCCTCCGCCGCAAGCATAGAAGGCGGGCGTGACAGACCAGGTCACTGCGCCGCGATCAGGGGCCGAGGGTCGCGAGCGCTGTGGCGACCGCGTCAACCGGTGCTGTCGGCCGCGACTGAATCGCCTTCTGCGCCTTTTTCAGATCCTTCGGCGCGACCCAGAGCAATGCACCATATCGCCCGTGAACGCTGATCGCATCGAGCGCAGTGATGTTGATCTTGGC
>DATFVZ010000305.1:0-8094 GCA_035259785.1 Gemmatimonadales bacterium | reverse complement strand
GCGCTCATAATCCTGCGGGTGGGTGCGATTGGTCGTTCCGACTTCGACGAGTTTCGCCCCCGAACGCGCCATGATATCCGGAATCCGGAACGACCCACCGATTTCCACCAGCTCGCCCCGCGACACGATCGCCTCGCCACCACGCGCGCCACCCAGAGCACTGAGTGCGAGCAGGACGGCCCCGGCCGCGTTGTTCACGACGAGGGCATCCGCTGCTCCCGTGAGCTCCACCAGCAGATCGCGGCAGTGCGCGTGGCGCGAGCCGCGCGTGCCCTGGCCTAGGTCGTACTCGAGCGCAGCATACCCCTGGGCGACTCGCGTGAGTGCCGAGATCGCCGCCGGCGCAAGTGGTGCCCGTCCAAGGTTCGTGTGCAACACCACGCCGGTGGCATTGATGACGGGGGCGAGCGACGGCGCGCTGAGTCGCACGACAGCCGCGTGCACGGCCGCATCCCAACCCTCAGCCGGAGCCGCGCCGCCGTTCACGCGGGCCGCGTCGACCGCCGCGCGCGCCGCCCGCACCACGAGTGTTCGTGGATGCTCAGCCAGCAGCGCGGCGATGCCGGGCCCGGCGAGCAGCGCGTCGATCGACGGAAGCTGACGTCTCGGGTCGCTCACGGAGGTGATGGCCTTCGCGTCGTGTCGGCGGGCGTGCGCTTCGGGACGCTGAAACCCACCTCTCCCGATCCCTTTACCCCTACGAGGTTCGTGGCAAGGAGCACACGGACGACGTAGCGTGTCTCGGGCTTCAACGCGCGCACCATCCGCACGACGTACTTGTCCGACGGCGCCGGGCGCATGTCGAGCAGGCGGCGCACGAGCGCCGTATCGACCGGCGGGCCCTCCCCCTTGGGCGCGGCCGGCTGCCGCGCGCCGCGCGCCGATGGTGGAGGCGGTACGGTTGGTTGAATCTGGGGACGCTGAGGACGGCCCGGACGTGCCGCCCCGGTGGTATCGGCGCGGCCGGCGGTGTCCTCTAGCTCTCGCAGACTGTCCGCCCGCGCGCGCTCGGCGGTCGAGACAGAGTCGAACTGGCGCGCGGTGAAAACGCGCGCCACGGCAACGGGCGTGGAATCAGGTAGTGCGAGTACGCGTACGCGCGTGGTGTCGAGTTTCACCGTCGGATCGAGGGCCTGCGTGAATTCCACCCGGGCTGTGATCGAGTCGACGTACGTCGCCGAGCGCACTCGGGGCGGGTTGGTGTCGTGCGGGAACGTGTAGAGCGCAACGTTGGTGCTGGAATCGAGCCTCACGATGACGGAGTCGTACGCCTCACGGAAGCCGCGGCGCCGATCGCCGTTTTCGTCCACGGTCGCGTACACGATGTAGCGTCCCGGAGCCAGGCTTTCGAGGTTGAACTGGCCGCCCGAATCGGCCATGGTCAAGTAGCCAACGCTGTCGGGCAGCGGAACGGCTTCAATCAGGGCGCGCGGCAGATAGCGCTGCTCGATCCATTGCAGGACGATCCCGCCGATGCGCGCTTTGCCGATGGCCGGACCGGTGGAGAACAGCACGGTCTGGCCGGAGTCCAGGCGATTGCGGCGCAGATCGATAAAGCCCGGCAAAATCTCCAGACGATACACCCGGCGCTTCCAACCCTCCCGCGGCTTTACAGTGACGCGGGTCCGATGCCAAGCAACCTTTACCGTGCCGCGTACGGGAGACAGGATGACCTGTCGCTCCAGTCCACCACCCGCGCCTCCGCCGGTCGACATTTCTTCCACGACTTCGTCGAACTGAATGGAGATGTCATCCTTCCAGCCGGGCACGACGGCGCCCGACTCGGGGCGGACGCTGACGATATGGGGTGGCGCCTTGTCCTCCGGCCCACCCGGTGGGGCGCCGACGCTTGCGCACGCGCTCGCCAGCCCGGCGAGCGACAGCGTGACTACGAGCAGCCGAGTGATTTGAGTTTTCCGGCGAGCACGTCGCGCTGCTCGCGCCACGACTTTTCTTTCTCGCGCTCCTTGGCCACGACTTCGCGTGGCGCGCGCGCGACGAAACTCTCGTTGGTGAGTCGTGCAGCCAGGCTGGTGAGTTGTTTGTCGAGCCGTTCGTACTCCTCCGTCAGTCTTCGACACTCCTGCTTGACATCCACCAGGCCTTCGAGCGCTACGACCACTTCGCTCCCGTCGCCGAATACGGCGTGAGCCCCGACACCCTGAGGTGCGCCATTGAATGACAGGCTTTCCAGCTGCGCCAGCCGCTCGATCGTGTCCCGCTCCCCCTCGAACGTGGCGGCTCTGTCGTTGCCGCGTGGGACGATTATCGCCCGCACCTTGGTCTTTGGGCTCACCTTGTACTCGGCACGAATCGAGCGAATGAGTTCGATTGACTTCTTGACCCGTTCGAATTGCACATCTGCTTCAGAATCGTTGAAGTGCTCCAGCATGGCAGGCCACCCGGCCGTTGCCAGCAAGTCGTCGGACTTTCGACCTGGGAGCTTCTGCCAGAGTTCCTCTGTAATGAAGGGGACCACTGGGTGCAGGAGACGGAGCGCTGTATCGAAGCAATGAACCAAGACCGCCTGTACTGTGGCTTTGGATGTTGCATCCCCCGACGCGAGCCTCGGCTTTACTGCTTCGAGGTACCAATCTGCGAGCTCGTTCCACGCAAACTCGAAACCACGCTTTGCCGCTTCATCGAGACGAAACTCGGAGAGTTGCCCGCTCACAGCGAAGATCGCGTTGTTGGCACGGGCGAGTATCCAGCGATCCGCCAGTGTGAGCTGACGCCGGTCGATGGATGACAAGGTCGCAACCTTCTTTTCTAGCTGCCCCAGCACGAACTGCCCAATGTTCCACAGCTTGTTCGCGAAGTTGCGGCCAGGCGCGAACGTCGTCTCGAGGTCGTTTGGATCGAGCATCACATCGGCGCCGAGGGAGCTGCCGGCGATCAGGGTCCAGCGCAGCGCATCGGCCCCAAACAGCTTCACCACGTCGAGCGGATCGATCCCGTTGCCGAGCGACTTCGACATCTTGCGATGCTTCATGTCGCGCACCGTGCCGTGCAGGTACACAGTGGTGAACGGCAGGCGGCGATCCATGAAGTGGTAGCCCGACATCAGCATGCGCGCGACCCAGAAGAACAGGATCTCGGGCGCTGTGACGAGTGTGTGACCGGGGTAGAACCGCCGCAGATCCGGCGTTTCGTTCGGCCAGCCGAACGTCGCGAAGGGCCAGAGCCACGACGAAAACCAGGTGTCGAGCACGTCCGGGTCCTGCTCGATCGTACTCGCCGGCCCTGCGCACCGCGGGCACTGGTCCGGATCAGTGCGATCGGCCCACACGTGCTCGCATTTCTTGCACGTGAACACCGGAATGCGGTGGCCCCACCAGATCTGCCGCGAGATGTTCCAGTCGCGGATGTTCTCCATCCAGTTGTCGTAGGTAGCGCGCCAGCGCTCGGGAACGATCTGGTACGCCCCGTCGCGATACTTCGCGAGCACCGGCTCGGCGAGCGGCTTCATCTTCACGAACCATTGATCGGAGAGCCGGGGCTCCACGACCGTGTCGCAGCGATAGCAGCGGCGCACGGAGTGACGGTGCGGCTCGACTTTCTCGAGCAGGCCCGCCTTCTCGAGCTGTTTCACGATCCTCTTCCGCGCCTCGAATCGATCCACTCCGCGGAGGTCGTGCGGTACCCGTCCCTCGTCCCCCGTCCCTCCCATCTTCCCATCCTCGGTCATGATGAGGGGCGTCGCGAGTTTGTGCCGCTTGCCGATCTCGAAGTCATTCGCGTCGTGCGCCGGTGTGACCTTCACGAATCCGGTGCCGAATTCCTTGTCCACCGCCTCATCCGCGACGATCGGGATCTCGACGTCGACGATCGGCAGTCGAGCCTTTTTGCCGATGTAGGGCCGGCCGCGTGGATCTTCCGGATTCACCGCGACGGCGGTATCGCCGAGCAATGTTTCGGGGCGCGTCGTTGCGACGGTGATCGAGCCCGACCCGCCAACCAGCGGATACTTGATGTGGTACAGATTCCCGTTGGTCTCGTGATGCTCGGCCTCTTCATCTGACAGGGCGGTGAGACAATTGGGGCACCAATGGATGACGCGGTGGCCGCGATAGATCAGCTTCTGTTCCCACAGGCGCACGAACACCTCGCGCACAGCCCGCGAGTATTCGGGATCGAACGTGAACCGGGTCCGCGTCCAGTCGCAGGAGCAGCCGATCTGCTTGAGTTGCTCGATAATGGTGTTGCCGGTCTTATTCACGAAGTCCCACACGCGCTGCACGAACGCCTCGCGGCCCAGGTCAAAGCGCGTCTTCCCCTCGGCCTTGAGGCGCTTCTCCATGACGTTCTGGGTCGCAATGCCGGCATGGTCGGTGCCGGGCAGCCACTCCACCGCGCGCCCGCGCATCCGCTCGAACCGGATTAAGACGTCCTGAATGGTGTTGTTGAGCGCGTGGCCCACGTGCAGCACGTCGGTGACGTTGGGCGGGGGAATGACGATGACATACGGCTCTGCGTCGGGCCGGGGCTGGAACACGCCCGCTTCGAGCCAGCGCTTGTAGATCGACGCTTCTACGGGCCGCGGATCGTATGCCATTCCTTAATATAGAAGCGGCAACTAGAATATCGTCCAATGACTGTTCCGAACTCCTCGGCGTCCGATGATCCTCTCCCGCCCGCGCGGCTCGTGCGTTGGGTGCTGCTCGCGGGCGTGATCTTGTTTTCCGTGGGCCTTTATTTCCGGTTCGGCTCGAACGTCCAGCCGCTCGGCACGGTCGCGCCACCGGCAACGACTACTACTCCCTAGACATGCCCTCATCCGAGATCCAGGTCGTCCTGCCGGATGGGAGCATGAAGACACTACCGGCAGGCGCGACGGGCGCCGATCTGGCACGGGCTGTCGGCCCGGGCCTGGCAAAAGCGGCTCTCGCTATTCGCGTGAATGGCGAGGTCCGAGATCTGCAGCGTCCGCTCGACAACGGAGCCAACGTCTCGGTTCTCACGAACAAGGATCCGCAGGCCCTCGACGTGCTGCGCCATTCGTCGGCGCACGTTCTGGCGACTGCGGTGCGTCAGATCTTCCCTAAGGCGCAGATCGGATTTGGTCCGCCGATCGAGGACGGATTTTACTACGACTTCGACATCGGCCGGCCGTTCACACCCGAAGACCTCGAAACCATCGAAAAGAAGATGGCCGACGTCACGAAGTCCGATTACGCGTTCGTGCGCGAGGAAGTCTCCAGGGCTGAGGCAAAGAAGCGGTTCACGGACGATCCGCTGAAGCTGGAACGCATCGAGGACCTCGGCCCCAACGAAGTCATCTCGGTCTATACCGACGGGCCGTTCGTCGATCTGTGCCGCGGTCCGCACGTGCCGAGCACGGGGAAGATTCAGCATTTCAAGCTGCTGCACGCGGCGGGGGCGTATTGGCGCGGCGACGAGCGACGCCAGATGCTGCAGCGCATCTATGGAACGGCCTGGTTCACCAAGGACGACCTCGAGAGCTACATCCGCCGCCTCGAGGAGGCGCGCAAGCGCGACCATCGCATCATCGGCAAACAACTCGATCTCTTTTCCATTCAGGAAGACGTCGGGCCAGGGCTGGTTTTTTGGCATCCGAAGGGCGCGGTCATCAACTTCGAGCTGCGCCGCTTCATCGAGGACATCATTCTGGAGCGCGGTTATCAGCTCGTGTACACGCCGAATGTTACGCGGGAACAGCTCTTCCTGCGTTCGGGGCACCTGCCGCTGTACGCTGCCAATCAATTCCCACCGATGGCTGCGGGCGAGGGCGAATCCGAGGACGTGCGCTATCGCGTGAAGCCGATGAACTGCCCCATGCACATCCTGATCTACGCGAGCCAGCAGCGCAGCTATCGCGATTTGCCGATTCGTCTCGCGGAGATCGCCAACGTCTATCGCAATGAGCGGTCGGGCACGCTGCACGGTATGCTGCGCGTGCGGGGCCTCTCGATGGACGACGCGCACATCTTTCTGCGCGAGGATCAGATCGAGGAAGAGATTTTCAACATGCTCGACATCGTCGAGCTGGTGATGGGCAAGACGTTCGGATTGCAGTACAGGCTCGATTTGGCCACGCGCCCCGACAAGAAGTTGGGCACCGACGCGATGTGGGACGTTGCGGAGAAGGCGCTCGAGGCCGCATTAAAGCGCCGTGGCTTGACGTATCGCATGGATATCGGCGGCGGAGCGTTCTACGGTCCCAAGATCGACATCAAATTCAACGATGCGATTGGCCGGGAGTGGCAGGGCGCGACGATCCAGCTGGACTACGAGCTGCCGGAGCGGTTCAAGCTCGAGTACACCGGCGCGGACAACAAGCCGCATCGCACGATCATGATGCATCGCGCGATCTTCGGCACGATCGAGCGTTTCGTCGGCTTCCTGATCGAGCATTTTGCCGGCGCGTTCCCGCTCTGGCTGTCACCAGAGCAGGTGCGCGTGCTGCCTATCGCCGACGCGCAGATGGAGGCGGCGCGGGCAGTCCATGAGACCCTGCGCAAAGCGGGCATTCGCTCCCATCTCGACGAGCGTTCCGAGACGCTCAATTACAAGATTCGCGATGCCGAGACGCACAAAGCGCCGTATATGGCCGTCGTCGGACAGCGCGAAGCCGAGGCTAAGTCCGTAGCGGTGCGGGTACGGGGTGCCGCGAACAAGCAGGTGGTGATGCCGGTTGCAGAGTTTGTGGAGAAGCTCCAACGGGAAGTTCACACGAGGAGTTTGACACCATTAATTTGATGGTTCACAGGCTTATGACTGATTCCACTATCCCCGTCATCCTCTCCGCCTGCCGAACCCCCATCGGCAAGTACCTCGGCGGTCTCTCGCCTTTACCCGGTCCTCGTCTCGGCGCACTGGTCATCCGCGAAGCCGTGCGTCGCGCCGCGATCGCCGACAATCAGATCGACGAAGTGATCATGGGCAACGTGCTGCAGGGTGGTGAGGGACAGGCACCCGCGCGCCAGGCGGCGATTCATGCCGGCCTCCCTGGTACGATCCCGGCGATGACGATCAATAAGGTCTGCGGCTCAGGCCTTAAGGCGGTGATGCTCGCGGCGCAAGCGATCAAGGCGGACGACGCGCAATGCATCGTCGCCGGCGGGTTCGAGTCGATGTCGAACGCGCCGCATTACGTGTACGGCATGCGCGGTGGGATCAAGGCAGGGAACAGCGAGCTCGTGGACGGGATGATTCGCGACGGGTTGTGGGACTCATTCTCCAACTCCCACATGGGCAACCTCGCCGAGTACACAGCGAAGAAGGCCGGCGTGACGCGCAGGGAGCAAGACGAGTTCGCGCTGCAGAGCCATCAGAAAGCCGTGAAGGCGATGGAAGCGTGCCACTTCAAGGCCGAGACGGTGCCGGTCGAGATACCGGGAAAGAAAGGCGTCACGGTCATCGATAAAGATGAAAGCCCGCGCAAAGAAACGACGCTCGAGGCGCTGACAGCGCTCAAGCCGTCGTTCGAGAACGGTGGAACAGTGACGCCGGGGAACGCCCCCGGACTGAATGATGGCGCGAGTGCCGTGGTGGTGAGCTCATTGGCCTTTGCCAAGGGTCATGGGCTCAAGCCTATCGCAAAGATCACCGGTTATGCCACAGGTGGTGGCGAGCCGAAGGATCTGTTCTTCGCGCCGATCGTCGCGGTGCAAAACCTGATGAAGAAGACGGGCGCTCGGATCAACGACTATGATCTCATCGAGGCGAACGAAGCGTTCGCCGTGCAGGCGCTCGCCGATGGCAAAGCTCTCGGCTGGGACTGGTCGCGCGTGAACGTGCACGGTGGTGCCGTGGCGCTTGGGCACCCGATTGGCGCTTCCGGCGCGCGCGTGCTGACCACACTGTTGTACGCGCTGAAGCAGTATGGAAAGCGGACCGGCTTGGCCACACTCTGTCTCGGCGGTGGAAACGCAGTGGCCCTCTCTGTGGAGATGCTATGACTGATATCGCGTTGGACGCGCGGCGTGCGGCGTGGGGGGTTCGAACGGTTGCGGTTATCCTGGGCGCTGCCCTCGTTGCCCTCGCGGCGCAGATCGCGATTCCGCTTCCAGGCACTCCGGTCCCGATGACGCTGCAGCCGATGGCGGTGCTGCTCGTCGGCGGTCTGCTCGG
>DATFVZ010000304.1:0-3364 GCA_035259785.1 Gemmatimonadales bacterium | reverse complement strand
CAGCACCAGCGCGAGCCCGAGCAGCACGGCGCCGATCAAAACCACGATGCGCGTGCCGAAGCGATCGCTCGCCGCACCCCACCCAAAGGCGCCGGCGCCCATGATCAGGAAGTTAAGCGTCATGGCGCTCGATATTCCGGCACGCGACCAACCGGTCTCGGTCGACATCGGCTGCAGGAAGACCGCGAGCGAGAACATCGCGCCGATCGCCACGCAGGTCATCAGCGCGCCGGCGCCGACGATCACCCAACGGTAGGAAGGTCCCGTGCTCATCGATCGAACACTCCTAAGTCCATGTCCATAAGGAAGAACTCGAGGAACTCGGCAAGCCCAATCCGCCCGAGCCCTACCGACCTAGTCGATCCGTCGGGCGGCAAATCGACAGCTGGAGACTCTGCGTCGCGAACCCGGCAGCGGTTCGAGATCCGGCGCGAGTATCGCAAGCGCTTTACCCGGCGCCGGCGAGATCGATCGCGGTTTCGCGTGTGATGGATGGCACGTAATGGAAATCGCGAACGGTGGCCACCCGACCGTCGCGACCTTTGACTGCGCTTCTCTCGATCAGGATCGAATCACCAAACTCGTGCGTCCTGTAACCGTGCGCCTCCAGTTCGTTGCTGGCTCGCTCGAGCGTGTCGTCGTCAACAAAGGCGCGAAGCAATTCATAGTGAGTGGTGCCTGGCTCGTGCGCCCCCGAGAGAATGGCGTCGACGGTCCGAAGCACGCTCTGCGGTCCGATACGCTGAAACGCAATGCCAAAACCCTCGTCAACGACTGCGCTCAGCAATGCAGCATGTTCCAGCGCTCGGACGACCGTCGTGCCGATCGCAATGACGCGCCCACCGCTTGCCTTGGCGATCCGCAATTCCGCCGCAGTTGAGCGCGGGATGTGGTACGGCTCGGCAAAAGGGAGCCTTTTATCCAGCTCGGGATCCCCGGTTGACGAGATTCCCGCGGCGTGCGTGAGGGTTGCGAATTTCGCACCGCGCGCGCGAATGTCCGCCCGGACGCTCCAGTTCAAAGGAAAGCCGGCGGACGGCGGCTCAAAGGCGACCGGCAAGGCAGCGTGGCTCGTCCATACGTCCCAGAGCGCGAGCGGCATAGCCAGGTGCGCATACTGGATCGGTCGACCGTGCTGCGCGAGGCCCGACCAGATGTCGCTCGGTGTTCCTGCAAACTTCAGTGACACGAGACGAGGGTGGTCAAGCAATCTTTTGATCACAGCGCGTAGCGGCCCCAAGCGAAGCCGATCGCCAGGCAATAGCGTCGGCGGCAACGGGCGCTGCTCGGTGGGCGTCCGGAAATCCCCTTCGCCAAAGACAATCGCGTCGAAGTGCTTCACATCGTCGACGTGAAGCGAGCGGCGCCCTGCGAGCCTCACTTCGACCGGCACCCCAGTGCGCACGTGCATCCCTTGCAAGCTTGCGGGCAGCGTCGCGGCATCGTTGGCGATGACCAGGTCCTTGGGGCGCAGGAGTTCGGCAAACGTTGCCCGGGGCAGGTGGCTGACGCGCCGGTATCGGTCGACAACGAGGAGCTTCGCGTCCGCAGGCCGCTGTGCGGGCACGCTTGCAGCGATCACGCCGCGCTTCCTTTCTCGGTCAGGCGGGCGATGGGTGCAACGCCGGATGAGTGCCGGCGAAACGCTGGGCCGCAAGCTCGGCCGCGATCGCATCCGACAGGCGAGTCGCAGCAACCTCTGGACGCAGCAGCTCCGACGGATCGGAGTCCGGCACCGCCAGCGCGTGGAGCGGCGTGTCCATATCGCCCGGGTCGATGGCCAGGACCCGGATTCCGTCGGCGATCAGTTCCTCGTGCCAAATTCGACTCATGTGCAGCAACGCGGCCTTGCTCGCACCGTAGGCTCCCCATCTCGGATACGGCGTGACTGCCGCGTCGCTCGATAGGTTCAGCACGACGCTCCCTCGTCCTTCGCGCGCCGACGCGGCTAGCGCGCCGAGCAAGGCCTTCGTGAGGCGGAATGGTCCGAGCAGGTTGGTCGCGATCGCCACGGAAAACTCTTCACAATCGGTGTCGCCCAAAAACGCGAGTGGGGTCGGACCGAGGCTGGACGCGTTGTTCACCAGCACATCAAGGCCTCCGAGGGATCCGAGGATTCGTGTTGCGATGGGATAGATCTCCTCCTTTCGCGAAATGTCGCCGACAACACCGAACGTACCTTCCTGCTCGCGGGCGGTACGGTCGACGCGTCCCCGGTTGCGCGCTACGAACGCGACCTGCGCGCCGCGCGCTCGCCATTCCCGGACCAGCGCGAGCCCCAAGCCGGAGGTGCCCCCGGTGATTGCGACACGCAGGGCAGGATGCGACGTCGTTTCAGGCGATTCAAGCGGAATGCTCATAGGTGCTCTCCTTCACGGCCGGAGAGTACGGGGTGGCGACGCACGCGCGGTAGTAGCATGCCCATTTGGTTGGACAAAGGTTAAGGAAATGGACAATCCGGCCGAGACCGCCACGCATCTCGCGCGCAACCTGCTTAGCCTCAGGCATGTCCGCGGAGTGACGCAGCAAGCGCTTGCGAAGGCCGCCGGTGTCCCGCGCTCGACGATCTCTAACCTCGAATCGGGAAAGGGCAACCCGTCTCTCACGGTGCTCGTCAAAGTAGCGAGCGCGCTCGGTGCGCCGATTGATGAGCTCTTGTCTCCGCCGCGGGCGAAAGTGCGAAAGTGGCGCGCCTCGGACCTGTCCTCGCGCAATCGCGGCCGCGGCGTCGCGACGAGGCCTCTGATTCCGGAGCCGGTGCCGGACGAAATCATGGAGCTGATGGACTTTGCGCCCGGCGCAGCGATGGGTGGAACGCCCCATCTGCCCGGCACTCGCGAGTTCTTCTCCTGCCTCGAGGGCGCGGTGACCATTTTTGTGGCCGGCGAGGCGTACGAGCTTGCTACTGGCGAGGTGCTCGGTTTTCCCGGAAACGTACGCCATTCATACCGCAACGCGGATTCGACCAGGGCCGCCCGAGGCGTCTCAGTCGTGGTGCTCGCAAAGGCGGGCGTATAGCGGTTTCGGTCGTCGGGAGTCAGGTTCAGGGACAGCGAGGGCAGCATCCTCGCCGTCGTGCAGAAGCTCGCGGCCGGTCAGCCAGTTCGTTCAAGACGGCCTGCGCGCAAATCTGTACCGTTCGGGGGGCCTGACCAAAGGAGCATCCAATCCTGCTTCGGACTGCATTGACACGCCGTGGCTCGCTTTCCCGCGGAGGGCGAGGTCGCTCGGGGTGACTCCGAGCATGCGACGAAACGTGCGCGTCAGGTGTGCCGCATCGGAGAAGCCCGCGTTCTGGGCGGCCATCGTAACGTTCGCGCCGTACATCAGTTCGCACGATGCCTGCTGCAGCCGGAGCCAAAGG
>DATFVZ010000303.1:0-22570 GCA_035259785.1 Gemmatimonadales bacterium | reverse complement strand
CGTCGGGCGATGCACACCCCGCGGCCGTGCAGGATCAGCGTATGCGAGAACCAGGTCCAGTCCCCCCGGGGCACGATCGTCATCAGCTCCTGCTCGATCTTCACCGGATCGTCCAGCTTGGACAGCTTGAGCAAGCGTGTGAGTCGCTGGACATGCGTGTCGACCACGATCCCTTCATTCTTTCGAAACCATGTGCCGAGGATGACGTTGGCGGTTTTCCGGCCGACGCCCGGCAGGGCGGTCAGCTCATCCATGGTTTGCGGGACCTCGCCGCCGTGCCGCTCCACCAGCGCCTGCGCCATGCCGATGATCGACTTCGTCTTATTGCGGAAGAATCCGGTGGACTGGATCTCCTGCTCGAGGACACGCGGATCCGCAGCGGCGTAGTCCGCCGCGCTGCGGTACTTCGCGAACAGGTGGGGCGTGACCATGTTCACGCGGGCGTCGGTGCATTGTGCGGACAAGATCGTCGCGACCAGTAGTTCGAGCGCGTTGCCGTGGTGTAATGCACACGTCGCGTCGGGGTACTCGCGCTTCAACCGCGCGATGATCTTTCGCGTTAGCGCCTTGCGCGCCGCCGCGGCGACTTTCGGGCTCATCGGGAATGCGCGGAATCTACTCGACCTGGACGACGTGCTCCATTGCGGTCGGTATGCCGCCGAGATTCGGAGTTGGATCCAGTGGGAGAAGCGGGAGTAGCCGGCAGGTGAGGAGCAGCAGCTCTCCCGGATTGGCGATCGAATGCAGTCCCGCCGCGGAGCCGCCTGCGAGCGTGGGCCCGAACGCCGGGCTTCCATCCTCACGCGCCGCCCCAATTTCGATTTCACTCGCGCCGGCCTCATCGGGATCCGCACGGCCTTCGAGTCCCACCGCGCTGAAGCCCGGACGGTCCGGACGCATGCCGAAAATGGCCAGGACCGCGACGCCGCTGGGTAGCCATCCAGTCACGAACATGCCGTCGAGCGGCTCGGCATGGCCATCCGGAGTTGGTGTCCCCCACACCCGGAGCTCAGGCAACTGCAGGTAGAACGCGGCCCGGGGGAGCCGATCGGTTATGGTGGGCTGGGTCAACGCGCGCGCGAGCGCTGACTCGCTGATGCAGTAAACACAGCCGTGTGCGGCCCAATGACAATACGCGTGATGCAACAGCCGGATATGGGCCTCGACGGCATCGGGGGTCGCATCTGGCGGCACGATCTGCTGTAAGAGACGCGCGACCGGTTCGAGGAGCGCGAACTGATCGCGGTCGGTCTCGATGGCTCCGGCGTCGCCCATGGCCTTGTCGATCGCCGGAAACTCGGCCACGGCAAGGTCGCGAAAGATGTAGCCGAATGGTGTGGGTCTCATGCGCGGGGCAGGAACGCATCCAGCGCCCGCACGAATTCGTCGGTCGCCTCGACGTGTGGGCAGTGGCCGACGGGCAGCTCGATCAGCTCAGTGTTGAGCAACGCCGCGAGCTCGCGCGAGCCGGCGATCGGGATCGGATCAAAAGTGCCGTGAACGAGCCGAGAAGCGGGAAACGGGAAACGGGAACCGTGTTGCTCGAGCTGAGGTCGCAGATCGTATTCCCCCAGGCTGTCCCAGACTGCCTGTTGCGTCCGCGCATTCACACGAAATGGCGTCAAGCGCTTTGCGTCACGAAAGTCCCGAAAGTAACCTGCCACAGACAGCTCGAATGCGCGTCGCTGGTAGGCGGCAGGGTCCCGCTCGCGCAGCCCGGAGGCGCGCAAGGCTTCCCGCTCGTGCTGTATCTCTGGCTCCGCCATGCGCCGCGCGAACTCTGTGTCGAACTGCCTGCGATACTCGACCGTCGGAGCGGCGGGAGACACCAGCGCCAGGCGCTCGACTCGCTCCGGCTGCTGCAGCAGATACAGCACCGCCAGCAGCCCGCCCCAGGAGTACCCACAGATCGTAATCCGCTCGAGCTCGAGCCGCTCGCGAATGGCATCGAGATCGGCGACGTGCTCACGCCAGCCGACGGGCGTTTCGCGCGGCACCGCTGATTGCCCCCCGCCCCGCTGGTCATAGTAGAACAGCTCGCGACCGTCGGCCAGCAGGTCGTATTGGGGAAGCAGATAGTCGTGATGAGCCCCGGGGCCTCCGTGCAGCACAACGACGAGCGGATTTCCCCCCGTCCCGACGCGGCGCGTGAACAGGCGAACCCCATTTACCTCAAAGAAGGACTGCGAGGGCGTCGGCAACTTCCTTGACGTCGGCGTGCTCCCGTTCGCCGAATCCTTCCGGCACGTCGGAATCGATGTCGATCTGGCCAAGAATGTGATCGCCACGGCGAATCAGTACGACGAGCTCCGACTTTGTGAACACGTTGCAGGCCAGGTAATTGCCGATCGCGTTCACGTCCGGGACGTTCTGATCCTGTTTGGTCGCCACCGCGGCACCGCAGACACCCTTGCCGACCGGAATCCGAACGTGCTCCGTGTCGCGACCTGCGTGTGCTTCAAGCACCAACTCGTCACCGTGCAGCATGTACGCGTAGACCGACGTGAAGGGTGGGCCCCAGGACCGAATGCGCTCGCACGCCATCCGTAGCAAGGCATGCCGGCTTTCGTCGTGCAGGTGCGCGGCGCGCAGAGCCCGCACCACCTTCGCGGCGTCGGTGACCGCCTCACTCTTCATGTCCCGCGCTTCCCCAGGATGGTCGTAGCGCGGTGTTCGACGCCATCGCGTCGTGTGACGACGACGACGGTGTCTCCCGGACGGTGGCTTCGAAGGGCGTCCGTCATGTCGTACAGATTGGCGATGCGCTTGTCGCCGATTGCGGTGATCACATCGCCGCCTTTGAGTCCGGCCTGCTCCGCGGGACTGCCGGCCCGGACCCCCGTGATCCGGACGCCGTCCGAAACGCCGCCGCCGGTCATGTCGGGAATTGTGCCGAGGTAGGCGCCATACCCGGAGCCGCCGGTAGTCGCTTGCGGGCGGGGTGCGTCCACAAACGTCAACGTCCCAGGGCGATTGGCGAGCGACCACGCGAGATCCGCGACGAAGTGCGCGATCTCGGCGATGCCGGACACGTTGAGCTTCTCCCAGTCGTCGGTCGAGCGATGGTAGTCGTCGTGCAGATCCGTGAAGAAATGCAGTACCGGGCGCCGCGACGCGAAGAAGACCGCATGGTCGCTAGGGCCCCATCCATCGCCCGACGCGCGCAGATCGAAGCGCGCCGGCGTGTTGAGGGAATCCAGCAAGGCCGGGAACTCCCGCGCGGTGGCCGCGCCCAATGCGCTCAGACGGCCGTTCCGCAGACGACCAACCATGTCGAGGTTCACCATGGCGTATAGCGAATCGATCGGTTGGGGAGTCGCGTGCTGGACGAAGTAGCTCGACCCGAGAGTGCCGAGCTCCTCGGCGCTAAACGCGATGAGCACGATGGTCCGCGCCGGCTTTCGAGTGGCGAGCGCGCGCCCGATCTCGAGTAGTGCGGCGGTGCCGGACGCGTTGTCGTCGGCGCCATTATGGACGCGTCCCGTGGAGTCGGGGTCCAGCGATCCAAACCCGCCATCGCCGAGATGGTCGTAATGAGCGCCCACGATGACCACCTCGCCCCGGAGCGCGGGGGACGTTCCTCGAATCACCGCGATGACGTTCCGGGTGCTCGATCCCGCGAATTTCGTGTGCAGCACGGCGGGCGCGTCGGCCGGAATCGTAAAGTCCTGAAAGGACGTCTGCAGTCCGGCACGCGCGAACCCTTCCTTAATGTATGAACCGGCGCGCTCGAGCCCAGCGCTTCCGATCCCGCGCCCTTCCTGCCGGTCGTCCGCAAGAAAACGCACGTCGTTCAGCACGCGGCGCGCGGCTGGTGGGAGCGTGTCTTGCCGAATTGTCAGCGCTGTCGCGACGAGAAGGATGGCGATCATTGGCGTACTCTAGCTGCGACCGCGTGTCACCGGAAGCGTGCTAAATTTGGTAGCCCTATGACAGGTCCGCAGGAATTCGCAACGCTCTTCGCTCGCACGCTGGCCCTGTTTCGCGATCCTAACGCGAAGGAGGATCAGAAGGCGCAGTTTCGGGCGCTCATGACGCTGCTCAAGAATCATGGGGCGGTAATCGGGGCGCAGAATGGCCAGTTGGTCATCAACGGCGAGGTGCTCGATCCGTCGGATTCCCACGATGCTCTGGTCCAACGTCCGGGACCTTTCGACTTCCTGGTGCAGCGTCTCGAGCTCCACGCGGTTAAGGTGATCGCCATTCGCCCGGACCCACCGCCGGCGGAGACGTTCGAGTTGCTACGCGGACTTGCCGATTCCCCGAGCGATGAAGATCTCGCGAATCGATTACGGACGACAGGCGTCAAGCAGATCACAGTGGTCATGCAGCCGGCGCTGAGCATTCCTCCTGACGACGTGGAGGCGGCGGAACCGGAGCCGGTGGAGAAGGCTAACCCCCCGAAAAGGCCGATTCAGGCCCCAAAGACGACTCCCATTGCCGAAAGCGACGTGCCCGCGATTGTCCGGGAGTCCCTGGCCCAGAGTAGCGGGTTCGCGCCGGCTGCCGCCTCGAAGCCGGCGGTCGATTTGATCGCGCAGCTTCGGGAGAAACCTTCGGGTCCGAACGTGGGTGATCTTCTTGCCGTTCTCGGGCGGCAGTTCGAGACGGCGATGAAGACCAATCGCGTCCCGCAAGCGCTCAACATTGTCGAGGCTATTGTGCGAGCCGAGCAGCAAGTAACCGACGCGACCTACCGGCGCCAGTACTCGATCGCGCTGAAGCGCATGTACAGCAAGGCAGTCCTGGAGGCGATCGCGGAGATCGCCGACCACCCGTCCGACCGCGAGGGGGCCCTGCTGGTGCTGCGGCGAGCAGGGGAGGACGGGGTCGAAGTGTTACTGGAGCTGCTGGTGGCGGCTCCAACGCTCGAGGAGCGGCGCGGCATTTTCCTGGCGCTGACCGGCATGAAGGAAGGCACAGATCAGGTCGTTCACATGCTTGGACACCATCAGTGGTTCGTTGTCCGGAACGTGGCGGAACTCGCCGGCGAGCTGGGTCTGGAAGAGGCCGTGCCCGCGCTCGGCGAGCAGTTGAATCACGCTGATGAACGCGTGCGCAAGGCGTGCGCGCTGGCACTGGCGAAAATCGGATCCAGCGCCGCTGCCGAGCCGCTGCGCCGGGCGCTGCGGGACAAATCGCCCGAAGTCCGGATGCAGGCCGCCTTGGGGGTAGGCGGCCGCAAGGCTGGCCCGCTGGCCATGCCACTGGTTGTTGCGATGGAAGAGGAAGAAGACGAAAGCGTGGAGCGCGAGCTGATGATGGCGCTCGGGCGCATCGCCAGCCCGGCGGCAGTCCAGGCACTCATCAAGTTCGCGCAGCCGGGGGGCCGCCTCTTCGGCCGCCAGCCCACGGCGCGTCGCGTCGTTGCGGTCGAGGCACTCCGGATCGCGGCCACACCAGCGGCAGTCGGAACGCTCGAGGGGCTCACGAACGATGGCGATAGGGGTGTGAGAGATGCTGCGGAATCGGCGCTCGCCGATTTGAAGCAGAAATAGGCAACTTTCCGCTGCCGATTTGTCATCTTGCATGTTGCTTAAAAGCAAGCATAATGCAATGTCAAATAACCATACACAAGCACGAGCCATTTTCTCTGCAGACTGGCACTGTAAGATCATAGGAAATAGCTAGTTAAGCGGTCGCGCCAAGGTTGGGTGCGGTTTTTGCCGATGTGGGACGTGCGGTTTTTATGAGCCACAACTTTGGTCAGGAGAGAAGTATGCGCGTCCCAGTGTTAGTACTCGCCCTCCTCGCTATGCCGATCGCGGCTGGCGTGGCACAGGGCCGTGGCAAGCAGCAGCGTGCTCGTAACGCGAGCGCGAGCCTCGAGAGCGACTGTAAGGAACAGCACGCCGATGCTCTGAGCCGTGCGGTCGAGGACGGTCATGCACCGTACGGTCTTGATAAGAAGTGCTCGGACCCGGTGCCGCCGCCGCCGCCACCACCGCCCGCGCCAGTGCCGCCGCCGCCGCCGCCCCCGGTGCCGCCACCGCCGCCGCCGCCGCCGCCCCCGGTGCCGCCTCCGCCTCCGCCGCCGGCGCCTGATACGCCGCCGACCGGGCCGCACCAGGTGCGGGGTATCGTGTTCGAGGATCTCGATGGCAACGGCTTGCAGGATCCCTTCGCCGGCGAGTTGGGCCTGGCTGGCTGGACGGTCTCGCTCTCGTGGAATGGGCAGCTAGTTGCCACCACGACCTCGGATGCGGATGGCAACTTCATCTTCGAGGGCCTCGGCAACACCGGCACCGGAGCGTTTGAGGTCTGTGTCCAGCTGCAATCCGGGTACAACCAGACTTCCCCCGTCGGGGGGGCAGGGTGCGGTGGCGCCGGCTTCCTCGCCGCGTTCAACAACTCGTTCATGACGTGGTTCCGCGCAGATTTCGCGGAGATGCTGCAGTAGGTCTTACCTAACTCCTGACCAAGTTGAAGGCCCCGGGCATTTAGCCGGGGCCTTCTTCTTTATCTAGCGTGGGATGAAATCGGTGCTGGGCTCGAGCCGCCGGGCGAACGCGGCGAGCAAGGCGGCGGCGCGGTCGAGATCTTCGATCGCCACCATTTCGTTGGGGCTGTGCATGTAGCGATTGGGCACGCTCACGAGCCCAGTCGGAATCCCGCGCATCGCGTTGTAGATCGCATCCGCGTCGGTTCCGGTGTCGCGCGGCGCCGCCTGCACGGTGTACGGCAGCTTCTCCTGCACGGCACACTCGACCAGGAGATCGAAGACCACGGAGCTCACCGACGAGCCTCGGCTGAGGACGACGCCCCCGCCCAGTTTGTGGTCGCCGGAGTGCTTCTTGTCGGCGCCGGGATAGTCGGTCGCGTGCGTGACATCGACCACGATGGCAACGTCGGGCTCGATGCCCACCGCGCTGGTACGCGCGCCGCTGCCGGTCCACGCAATCTCCTCGCGCGTCGAGGCGACCGAGAATACCGCCGCGTGCTTGGGACGCTGCGCCGCGAGCCGCCGTAACGCCTCGGCCGCCACGTAGGCCCCGATCCGGTTGTCGAGACAGCGCGACACGATGCGGCCGTTCGGGTACTCCTCCACGCGGGTGTCGATCACCCCGGCATCGCCCACGCGCACGTGCCCGAGCGCCTCATCCCGATTCGCCGCGCCGATGTCGATCCACAGGTCGATCACCTTGGTGACGCGGTCGAGATCTTCCTTTTTGAGCTGATGAATCGCCTTCTTGCCGATGACGCCATGGACAGGCCCTTCCCGTGCCAGCAACAGTACGCGCTGCCCGACGAGGACCTGCGAATCCCAGCCGCCGATTCCGCTGAAGTAGAGGAATCCGTCCTCGTCGATATGCGTGATCTGAATCCCGATCTCGTCGATGTGGCCGGCGAACATCACCCGAGGCTTTCCCTTGCCGTTGAGCGAGGCAACGGAGTTGCCGTGCACGTCGGCGCGCACGTCGTCGGCGAAGGTTTTCACTTCGTCGCGCCACACGCGTGCGGGTGCCTGCTCGAATCCAGAGGGCCCCGGAGTGCTCAGCAGTTTCTTCAGGAAATCCAAGGGTTTTGTCGTCATGCTGTCGCTAAGATGTCGTATTGATGTTTATTGTTTTTTGAGCCCAGTCCGATACAGCAAGACGCCGAGGGCCGCGAACATCACCAGCCCGACAATGGACGAGGTCGAGAACGCGCCGAGCACCTGATGCACGGGGATCTTTTCCGCCAGCCACTCGGCCGACATGCCCCGGGCGCTGCCCCATCCGGCGATCGCGGCTACAACGATTCCACAGATCGCGCCACCAGCGATCAAACCGCTCGCAAACAACACTCCGGGACCTGACTCGATCTCGGCGAGCGAGCGGCTCTGGGAGCGAACGCGCCGCTCCACCAGCCAGCGCACGACCCCCCCCGCGAACATGCCCGCCGAGGTCGTAATCGGGAGGTACACCCCCACGGCAACCGGCAGGGACGAGACGCCCATCAACTCGATCGCGATAGTTAAGAACACCCCGATCAGGACGAGGCCCCAGGGCAGCTTGTGGGTGAGGATCCCGTCGGTGATCAGCGCCATCAGGGTGGCCTTGGGAGAGTCGAGCCGCTTCAGCTCGTGGCCGCGATACTCGTGGATGCGGCCGCCTATCCCTGGATCGACGACGTACCGAATCTCGTGCGATGAGGGATCGACGAGATACTTGCCCGGGGGCACGCCCTGCGTCTCCACGTACACGCGAATCACCTGGTACGCGTTGTTGTCGATCGAATCGGTCCCCCCGACGCCGAAGCGGGACATCGTCTCCGTGTGCACCACCACGTTTCCGTCGGGGCTCGAGCCGCTCGCCGGGGCGACGAATCCGGCGCGGGTCTCCGGGACCTGGTAGCTGTAGGCCTTATTGAGGAAGGTGAGCGTCCAGCCGACGGCGAGCGCTGAGCCGATCGCTCCGATCAGGATTGCGATCTGCTGGCGCCGCGGCGTCGCCCCGACGAGGAAGCCCGTTTTCAGGTCCTGGGAGGTATTGCCGCCGTTGGCGACGGCGACGGCGATCACGCATGCGACAGAGATCGCGCGCACGCGGTCGTCGATCTGGTTCCAGCCGAGCAGCAGAAAGATGAAAGAGATGGCGATCAGCGACGCGATCGTCATCCCCGAGATCGGATTGGCCGAGCTGCCGATCTGTCCGCAGATGCGCGAGGAGACCGTCGTAAAGAAAAAGCCGAACAGGATGATGAGAATGCCGCCGAGGAGATTGACCCCGATCTGCGGAATGAAGGCGATGGCGATGGCGAGGGCGATCGACCCGAACACCGTCAAACTGATGGGCAGGTCGTCGTCGGTGCGCAGTTTCGCGGCGATGGCCTGGCCCATTCGGCTCGAGCGCATGTCGGCGAACCCGGCGCGGAATGCCGACACGATCGTGGGCAGCGAGCGGACCAGCGCGATAATCCCCGCGCTCGCGACCCCGCCCGCGCCGATGTAGAACACGAATGCCGCCCGGATCTCACCGGCACTCATCTGACTGATCAGCTTGGTCGTGCCGAACATCGGCTCGGTCATCGAGCTGCCGAACAGCTTGATCGCCGGCATCAGAACGACGTAGGCCAGGCAGCCACCGGCAAACAGATACCCAGCGATCTGCGGGCCGATGATGTAGCCAACCCCGATCAGCTCGGGGCTCGCTTCGACCCGGACTTCGGCGCCCTGGTAGGAGCGGAAGATCTTCCCGGGGTACTCCTGCCAGACTTTGAGGGCAGTCATCAGGAACTTGTAGGCGAACGCGATCCCGAATGCCTGGAACACCGTCTTGGCGTGGATCCCACCACGCTCGCCCGCGATCAGCACCTCCGCGCACGCGGTCCCTTCAGGATAGGGGAGGTTGCCGTGCTCTTTAACGATGAGCGCCCGCCGCAGCGGGATCATCATGAGCACGCCCATGAGACCGCCCGCGATGGCCAGAATGGCGACGCGGGAGATATCGAGGTCGTAGCCCATCAACAGGATCGCCGGGATCGTGAACACGACGCCCGCCGAAACGGAGTCGGCGGCGGATCCGGTCGTCTGGACGATGTTGTTTTCGAGGATTGTGGAGCGTCCCAGCCAGCGGAAGATCGTAATCGAGAGCACCGCGATCGGAATCGACGCGCTGACCGTGAGCCCGATTTTCAGCGCGAGATAGACGTTGGAAGCGCCGAAGATGAGGCCCAGGATAACACCTAGGACGATCGCCCGGGGGGTCAGCTCAGCCGGTGACTGCGAGGACGGAATGTACGGCTGGTGCGCGACGGCGGGGGTTGCGGGACTGGTCATAGGCGGCACAATCTGCGGTCAGAATAGGGAACGTGTCCAGCAGGGATCACAAACTCGTTGGTCATTTCCCATACGAACTTTGGTCCTCGCATCCGGGTATGCAGGCGTCCATGAAATCGCTGCGTGAAGCACTTGCCGGTCTGTGTATGTTGGCCCCATGAAATCGCTACGTGAAGCACTTGCCGGTCTGTACGACATCGAGGCGCCGCTCGGGCGGGGCGGGATGGGGCTGGTGTATCTCGCGCGTGAGCGCCGACTGGATCGCCGCGTGGCGATCAAGGTGCTCGACCCCGAGCTCGCCGCCGATCCCGAATGCCGTCAACGGTTTCTCAGCGAGGCTCGGACGATTGCGAGCCTGACCCATCCGAACATCGTCCCAATTTTCACGGTGGACGAAATCGACGGTTTTGTGTTCTTCGCGATGGCATACGTCCCCGGCGAAACGCTGTTGGAACGGATCGCGTCCACGGGAGCGTTGCCCGCCGATGTCGCGGGGCGGTTGATCTGTGACATTGGCGCGGCGCTCGATTATGCGCACGCGCGCGGGATAATCCACCGCGACGTGAAGCCCGACAACATCCTGCTGGACGCGGTCACGGGGCGAGCGCTCCTCTTCGACTTCGGCATCGCGCACATGAGTCCCCCCGCGCGCGGGACGTTGGGCCGCCCGGGCGCCCCACGAGGGTACGTGATCGGTACCGCCGGGTTCATGAGTCCCGAACAGGCGGGTGGGGAGATCGTGGATGCCCGAAGCGATATCTACTCACTGGGCGTTGTGGCATACTACGCGTTGTCAGGTCATGTCCCGTTCGCCGCCCGCAGCGACGAGGCGCTGCTGGCGCTGCACATGCATTCGCCCCCGCCACCGCTGGAGTCCGTAGCTCCCCGCGTGCCACCCCGGCTGGCGCAGCTGGTCAATCGCTGCCTGGCCAAGGAACCGTGGGCGCGTTTCCGCGATGCCGCCGCGCTCGTGCAAGCGGTCACAGCGGCGGTGAGCGCCCCGGCCGCGCCCCTGGCGGTGCGCGCCTTCCTCGTGCGCAGCACGCACCTCGAGGCGCCTGCGCTGATCCACGCCGCTCTGATCGGTGTGGGCCTTCTGCCCGTGACGGTGATGGCCTGGTCGACTCCAACCAGCGCCCTTGCTCGATGGATTGCCACAGGGGGTCTGGCTGTGGCCCTGGTTCTTCCACTCGTCGTTCAGCTCGTGCGCGTGCGACGTCTACTCGTCGCCGGCCACCGTCGTGAGGATCTGGTCGCCGCACTGGCCGCACGCCAGGGCCGGCGGCGCGAAGAGCTGGCGTTCGTATACGGTCCGGGCCCGACCAGCTTTGAGCGAATCATCACGTGGCTTGCACGCGCGGCCACGCTCGCCACGATCGTCGCGGTATCAGGTATCGTGCCCGTACTCGCGCACCCGACCGTCACCTTTGGCGTCGCAGCGACGGCCGTGCTGGCGAGCATCGTCGCGCGAGCCAGAACCGAACAGCGCACGGATCCCGTGGGTGAGCGCAGTCTCCGGTTTTGGCGTGGTTCGCCGGGGCGGGCGCTCTTCCATCTCGCTGATCGGCGCCATAGGGAATCGCCCCCGATCGTTACGGTCCTCAAACGGTTGGAAACACCTTCCTGAAATCGGGAGCATTAGTTTAGGGATGCCATGACGCATCCCGCCCCTGATCGGCTGTTTGTCGATTTCCAATCCGCGATCGCGGGGAGATACTCGCTCGAGCGTGAGCTGGGGCGTGGTGGCATGGGGATCGTTTACCTCGCCCGAGACCTGCGCCTCGAACGCGTGGTCGCGATTAAGCTGCTGCCCCCCGATCGCGCGACCGACGGGGCGGCGCGCGAGCGGTTCCTGCGCGAGGCGCGCACGGCGGCCAAGCTGTCGCACCCCAACATCGTTCCGATACACGCCGTGGAAGAAATCGGCGCGTTTGTCTTGTTCGTGATGGCGTACGTAGAGGGCGAGACGCTGGGGGCGCGGGTGCGGCGCGACGGCACGCTCCGAGCTCACGACGCCGCGCGCATCCTGCGCGAAGTGGCTTGGGCTTTGGCGTACGCGCACGGGCAGGGCGTGGTGCACCGCGATGTGAAGCCCGAGAACATCTTGCTCGAGCGTGCGGCCGGCCGCGCGCTCGTCGCCGATTTCGGTATCGCGGGATCGGTACAGGCCGTCGGTTCCGGAGAACACGGCCTAATCGGCACTCCCGAGTTTATGAGCCCCGAGCAGGCGGGCGGCGAGCCGCTCGACGGCCGTAGCGACGTGTACTCGCTCGGTGTCGTGGCGTACTACGCGTTGTCCGGACGCCTGCCGTTCACCAGCGCGACGGTCGCCGGGTTGCTAGCGCAGCAGATCAGCAAGAGGCCACCGCCACTCGTCGTTCCGGGAGCACCCGCCGCGCTCGTGTCTGCCGTCGAGCGTTGTCTCGAAAAGGCTCCCGCCGCGCGATTTCAAAGCGGAGAAGAACTCGCGGAGGCGCTTGGGGCCGTACTCGAGATTCGACGCGACCTTCCGGTTCCCATCCGCGCTTTTCTCGCTGCCAGTCGCACGGGCGTGCGCGCAAAACTCGTAGGTACCTGGGTCGCGTCCGCCCTGTTGATTCCAACGGGGCTCGCGATGCTCGTCCGGGGGGTCTTCCCGGCCCGGATACCGGCCTTCTTTACCATCGGGATCAACGTCGTCGCCCTGACGCTTTGCGCGGGCGCCGTGTTGACGCCCGTCGTGTGGGAGCTGCGCCGCATCCGCCAGCTGTTGCGCTCGGGCTACCGCCGGGCGGACGTGCTCCAGGGGCTGCAGCTCGAGATGGATCGCCGTCGTGAGGAGCAGGAGTATGCCGACGGGGCCGTCGGACCCAACAGATGGGAGCGCTTGATGAGCGGCAAGGCGTACGGCTCGTTGGCGCTGGCGGCGCTCGCGGGAGCCGCGGCGTTCGTCGTGCCCTATCCCGCGGTGCTGATCGCGTTCGGTGTTTTCGGTCTTGCAAGCGCGACCGCCGTCGCCACGGCCATTGCGGCGCACGCGGCGGCGCGGGGGCGCCTCGGTGCCGAGGAAGAGAGCCGGCTCAAGTTCTGGAAGGGCCGCCTGGGTCGCCTGTTCTTCCGGCTCGCAGGCATCGGCCTCGGTCGGGGGGGGACCGCGACGCCGCCTCCCGTGATCGATCGCCCGACGGAAGTCGCCTTGGGTCTTGCGGCCCTCGATCTGTTCGAAGCTCTGCCGGCGGGAATGCAGCGCCAACTCAAGGAGCTGCCAGCCCTCGTGCGCGGATTGGAAGAGCGGGTCCGGCGCCTGCGGGGAAAGGACCGCGATGGCCACTTCGGCGAGGCGCTCGGCGCGCTCGAGACGCTGCGCCTTGACCTGCTACGTCTCCACGCCGGCCAGGGGACTCTGGATGGCCTGACCGCCGACCTTGGGGCCGCCCGGCGGTTGGGCGAACAAGTGGACGTGTTGCTCGCGGGACGGCGCGAGGTGGACGAGGCGCTGAGCAAGACGCCATGACACATCCCGCCCCTGATCGGCTGTTTGTCGATTTCCAATCCGCGATCGCGGGGAGATACTCGCTCGAGCGTGAGCTGGCACGCGGCGGCATGGGTGTCGTCTACCTGGCGCGCGAAGTGCGGCTCGACCGGCCAGTCGCGATCAAGCTCTTACCGCCGTCCAAGGCGTCCGATCCCAAGTTGCGCGAGCGCTTCCTGCGGGAAGCGCGCACGGCCGCCAAGCTGTCGCACCCCAACATCATCCCGATTCACGCGGTGGAAGAGATCGGCGAGTTCGTATTCTTCGCGATGGCATACATCGAAGGAGAGACGCTGACCGAGCGGGTGCGGCGACGTGGTCCGCTCGCGCCATCCGATGGCTCTCGGCTGCTACGCGACGTCGCCTGGGCGTTGGCATACGCGCACACGCAGGGTGTGATCCACCGGGACGTGAAGCCCGACAACATCTTGCTCGAGAATACGGGCCGCGTCCTGGTCGCCGATTTCGGAATCGCAGGTGTGGTCGCGGGCGCGGCCGGACTGAACACCGGGGAAATCATCGGGACACCAGAGTTCATGAGTCCGGAGCAGGCGCTGGGCGAAGCCGTGGACCCGCGCAGCGATCTGTACTCGCTCGGTCTCGTCGGCTATTTCGCCCTTTCAGGCACGCTGCCATTCGAAGCCGAGAAGGCGACCGAAGTACTGGCGAAGCAAGTCACGGAGCCTGTTCCACCGCTCGCATCCGTGGCGCCGCTGGTGCCGCGGCGCCTGTCTCAAGCCATCGATCGCTGCCTGGCGAAAGCACCCGAGGAACGGCCAGACGGCCCGGCGGTATTGGCGGAGCAACTCAGCCACGCACTCGAGCAGCGCCGTGAGCTCCCGGTGGCGCTCCGCGCGTTCGTAAAACACGACGCCCGGCTCGATGGCAGCGGCGTCTTGCTCTATCCGTTCGCGATGTTGCTTGCCACGCCTCTCGTGGGCTTCTGGACCGGCTCGGTTGCGATGGGTTTTGCGACGCTCGTCGCGGGCTATACACTCGTCCCGCTCGGCGTGCTGATCAATCGCGCACGGCGCCTGCTTAACGCCGGCTTCGGGCATCCTGACATTGGAGTCGCTTTCAAGGCGGAGATCGAGCGCAGCCGTGAAGAGCGGGCGTACGGTCTGGGTCATGGTGGCGGGCCGTCGTTGATCGAGCGGATCCTGCGCTGGATCAGCGTTCCCTCGCTTGCCACCGCCGCCATCACGTTGCCGATCATGGTCACGACGGGTTCGGACGTTGGCTTGTTTTTGACAGCGCAACTCTTTGGATGGTCGTTGCTGGCCGGCGTCGGCTCTGGCGTGGGCGCGCTCATCATGCTGCAGCGGCGCCGCGACGTGGACGCCGAGTTTTGGGGTCGACTGTGGACGGGGCGCCTGGGCCGGTGGCTGTTCGGATTTGCGCGGCTGTTCACAAGTAGGAAAGCGCTCCCGGCATCGCTCACCCACCGGCCGACGGAGCTTGCCCTCGGGATGGCAGCGGAACAGCTGTACGATTCGCTGCCCAAGGAGACCAGGAATCAGCTGCGCGACCTGCCAGACGTCGTGCACCGGCTTGAACGGGACGCGCAGACCATGCGCACCCGGCTCGACGAGCTGCAGGAGGCCCTAGCGGATGTCCCACAGCGGGGCGCGAGCGATCCCACGATTGCGGCCCGGCACGACCGCATTGTGAGCGACCTGACCGCCGAGCGCGATCTCGTGCAACAACGGCTGCAAGACGCGGTGGCCGCGCTCGAGACTATCCGGCTAAACCTGCTGCGGCTGCACGCTGGGACGGGAACGGTTCACAGCCTTACGACCGATCTCGGACTCGCTCGCGAATTGGCGCGCGACATCGGCGTCCAAGTCGACGCGTACCGCGTTGTGGAACAGGAGCTGAGCCGCTGACGGCTCATGGACCCACGTCCCGTAGCGCAAACGCTGCCGGGACTCTTACTTAATGTTCGTGGGCAGCCAACGCGGGACGGTGAAAGCGCGTAAGTAGGTATCCATGCATCCTTTCCACAACCGACTGCTGTTCCTCTTACCTGGTGCGCTCGCGGCCTGCGGGCGAGGCGGGGAAGCGAGTGGCGCCCAGCGTCCTGGCGCAGTTCGTGCCATTCCGGTGGCCGTCGCGCAGGTCGCTCCCCGCGACCTCTCGCGTTCGGTCGTAGTCGCGGGGCCGGTCGAGCCGGTTCGCACCATCGGGGTCAATGCGTTGCTCGCTGGAACGGTCCTCGCCGTGCGCGTTCAGGAAGGCGACCGGGTCAAAGAAGGGCAGCTCCTCGCCGAACTGGATGCGCGCGAAACTCGGGCCCAGTTCCAACGCGCGCAGGCCTTGCTCGCCAATGCTCAAGCCACATTCGAGCGCAATCAGCAGCTCGCCAAGACCCAAATCATCACAGACGCCGAGTTTCAGCAATCCCGCTCCGCGTACGACGTGGCAAAGAGCGATGCTGAGGTGTGGCGCACCCGGCTGGCATTTACCCGGATTACGGCGCCATCCCCGGGAATCGTGACGAGTAAAGCCATCGAGGCAGGTAGCGCCGTGTCGGCCAATCAACGTCTCTTCGATCTCGCCGATGTCAGCCTGCTGGTCGTGCGGGTGCCGATCTCGGAGCTCGATGTGGTGCACGTGAAGCCCGGGGCTCAGGTGTCCGTCGTTCTCGACGCGTATCCCACTTCGACAATGGAAGGGCACGTGCGTCGCGTGTTTCCCAGCGCCGACGCGCAAAGCCGCCTGGTTCCCGTCGAGGTTGCCTTGGGGCGTTTTCCAGACGGCGTCGCTGCACGTCCAGGGTTCCTGGCGCGTGTCACATTCCGGCTGGACCGCCGCCAAGGCGCGCTCGTCGTGCCCGCCGCGGCGGTCGGCGTCGGTGAAGACGGGCAGTTCGTCTACGTCGTTGAGGCCGATTCACTGGTGCGGCGGCCCGTGACCGTCGGGATGACGGCTGAGGGGATGGTGGAGGTGCGGGGAGGACTGAAGGCGGGCGAGCGGGTGGTGACGTCGGGTCACACGAATCTTCGCCCCGGCGTTCGCGTGAAGGCCGAGGCTTCATGAACCTTGCCAGCGGCGCCATTCACCGGCCGGTCGGGACCGTGGCGCTGTCGACCGTGGTCATCGTCCTCGGCGTGTTCTATCTCGACCGGCTCTCTATCGATCTCCTGCCGCAAATCGTTTATCCGCAGGTGCGCGCCAACGTCACGTACTCAGGTGTTGCGCCGGAAGTGCTCGAAGAGCAGGTCACGAAAGTTCTCGAAACGTCCCTCGCGACGACCGAGAACGTGGTGCGGTTGGAGAGCGAGACGTCGGAAGGTCGCTCGGGCGTAGATCTCCACTTCCGCTACGGCACCGACATCAACTTCGCGCTGCAGGATGCGTCGAAGAATCTCGACCGCGCGCGCGCCCGTCTGCCGCGCGATGCGGACCCCGCCACGCTCTTCAAGTTCGATCCGTCGCAAAGTCCGATCTACGAAGTCGCCTTCAGCTCGTCAACGCGCAGCCTGGTGGACATTCGCAGCTGGGCCGATCTGCGGCTGCGCCCACAGCTGCTCACCGTCGAGGGCGTGGGGGCGATTGACGTGTCCGGCGGGTTGATCCGGGAAGTGCGCGTCACGCTCGATCAGGAGCGGCTGCGCTCTTACGGGCTTGCGGTCACGGACGTTCTGAGCGCGCTGCGTGATCAGAATCAGGATGTGGCGGCGGGGAACTTGACGAGCCCGCGCTACGAGATCATCGGGAAAACGACCGGGAAGTTCAAAAACGTCGATGACATTCGCGCCGTGCTACTACCCGTGGGCGCCGGCCGGCGCATTCCGCTATCCGAGGTCGCCACCGTCTCCGACACGAGCCGGGAGCAGCGGGTCTACGGACGCCTGGATGGCGTGCCGGCGGTCCGGATTTCCGTGCGCAAGCAGCCCGATGCGAACACGGTCAACGTCGCCGAGGCGTTGGGACAGCGGTTGGAGCAGCTGGCCGCGAGCCGGTTCATCCCCGAAGACGTGACGTACGAGGTGCTGTTCAATCAGTCGTTCTTCATCGAGAACGCGGTGGCAGGGGTACGTGAAGCTGCGGTGCTTGGCGCTCTGCTCTCGATGGTGCTCGTACTGTTCTTTTTGGGGAGCATTCGTAAGACGCTCGTGATCGGTCTGTCGATTCCTCTGGCGGTGCTTGCGACGTTCGTCATCATGGGAATGGCCAATCTGAGCCTCAACATCATGAGCCTTGGTGGCCTGGCCCTGGGCGTCGGCATGTTGGTCGATAACTCGATCGTGATTCTCGAGAACATTTTCCGCCACAAAGAAATGGGGAAGACGGCGGACGCCGCGGCCCATGAGGGATCGCATGAGGTCACGTCGGCCGTCATCGCGTCCACGACGACGCACCTGGCGGCGGTGGTGCCGTTTCTCCTCATCTCCGGTCTGGCGGCGCTCATTTTCCGCGAGCTGGTGCTGACGATCTCGTTCGCAATCGCGGCGTCGCTCGCGGTCGCGATGACCCTGGTCCCGATGCTCACGGCGCAGTTGTCGAAAGTGCATCGCAACAGCGGTATCAACCGGACGCGTCCACTGGTGGCGTTCAATGTGTGGGTCGAGCGGCTCACCGCGTGGTACCGGCGTGTTGCTGCACGGGCGGTGCGCCGCCGCGGGCTCGTCATCGGCGTCGCCTACGGCTCGCTGGTCTTAGTGTTTTTCCTCACGCGCGGACTGGGGAGCGAGTTCCTCCCTACCATCGATGACGGCAACGTCGGTGTGAACATCACGATGCCCCCGGGAACGCCGCCCCAGCGCACGAACGAAATCGCCTATCGGCTGGAGGCGCTGGTGCGGCAGATGCCGCACGTGCGCCACATATTCACCACTGCCGGCGGCGCATTCATGGGCGGCGGGTCCGTGGAGCGGGGTGGACGCGGTTCGCTCGACATCCAGCTGTCCCCCGCCACCGAGCGGGACATCTCGGCAACGCAGTGGGTCTCAGATCTGCAGCGGCGCATCGACTCGCTTGCGATTCCGGGAGGGCGCATCTTCGCGCGCCCTCCCCGGATCCGCGGCCTCCGAACCAACGTCTCCGGCTCCGACATCGCAATCAGCATCCAGGGAGAGGATCTCGGCACGTTGCAGCAGCTCGGCAATGACGTGATGCGCCGCGTGCAGGGGATTCGAGGACTCGAGGCGCTGCAGCCCTCGACGGAAGAAGCGAGCCCGCAGCTCATCGTGGCGCTCGACCGCCAGCGCGCCGCCGATCTGGCGCTCAACGTCGCGGAAGTGGGCCAGGCGGTGCGCACGGCGCTCGACGGCGCGATTCCGACGAGGTTCGCGGACGGCACGAATGAGTACGATGTCCGCGTGCGACTGCCGCGCGAGCAGTTCAAGAGCCCTGAAGATCTCGGCGCCATCCTGCTGTTCCCAGGGACGGCACGCGCCCAGCCCGTCTACCTCCGCGACGTGGCCGACGTGCGCCTCGGACGCGGTCCGACGAGCATCTTGCGAATCAACCAGAGCCGGCAGTTGCGCATTACCGGCGACGTCAACGACGCCGTCACGACGGTCGGCGATGTGAACCAGGCGATCCGCGCGCGGCTGGCGGACATGACCGTGCCGGAAGGCTTCGCGCTTGTTTACGGTGGGGAAGAGGAAGCGATCCGCGAGAACGCGCGCAATCTGGCGATCGTCATGGGCCTGGGAATCTTCCTGGTCTTCGTGGTGATGGCCGTGCAGTACGACAGCATTCGCGATCCGCTCATCATTATCGGGTCGGTGCCGCTGGCGCTCACCGGCGTCGGTCTGTTGCTGTGGCTCACGAGAACGCCGCTCAGCGCGCCGGTGCTGCTGGGCGTCGTGCTGCTGGGCGGCATCGTCGTCAGCAACGCCATCCTGCTCGTGGAGTACGTCGAGCTGGGGCGTCGTGAGCGAGGGTTGTCCATGGAGGAAGCCGTCGTGGAGGCCGGCGCGATCCGCCTGCGCCCGATTCTCATGACGTCGGCGACCACAGTGCTCGGCATGCTGCCACTGGCCATCGGATTGGGCGAAGGAACCGAAATGATGCGGCCGCTCGCCATCAGCGTCGTAGGCGGGCTCACCATGTCCACGATGCTGACGCTGATCGTCATCCCCTGCGTGTATCTCGTGGTGCACAAGGCGAGCGAGCGGCTCAAGCGCCTTGTGGTGGGCCGCGAGGCGGCAACCGAGCCGGTGGGCGAAGCGGCGGACTAGTCTCGAAGGCGCTGGAGTCGTTCCACGGCCTGTTTCAGCATGTCCTCTGTTTTACAAAACGCAAATCGCACCTGCGTCCGTCCCAGCTCTGCCCTCGAGTAGAAGCTCGAGCCGGGCACGGGCGCGACGCCGTGCTCCGCGGTCAGCCACTTGGCAAACTGATCGTCCGGCAGACCCGAGAGCGCTGAGAAGTCGGCCATCACATAGTAGGCGCCTTCGGGCGGCCGGCACTTGAAGCCCGCTTTGAGCAGACCGGCACACAAGATGTCGCGACGACGCTTGTAGTCCCGGGCCAGCCCATCGTAGTAGTCCTCGCCGAGCGTCTCCATGCCGACGGCGATTGCCTCCTGGAGAGGTGCCGCAGCGCCGACCGTGAGAAAGTCATGGACTTTGCGGATGGCGTCTGTGACGTCGGGCGGCGAGATAATCGTCCCGACGCGCCACCCGGTGACGCTGAACGTCTTGGATGCCCCACTGATCGTAATGGTGCGGTCCGCCATCCCGGGCAGTGTGGCAATTGGGATGTGCTCGCCTTCGTAATAGATGTGCTCGTAGATCTCGTCGGTCACGGCGAATGCGTCGTGGCGCCGGCACTGCTCGGCTATTGCCTCGAGCTCGGCACTGGTGAACACGTGGCCCGTTGGATTGTTGGGCGTGCAGAGGATGATCGCCTTGGTCTTCGCGCTGCAAGCGGCAGCCAGCCGATCCTGGTCGAGCGACTCGCCAATGGCCATCGGGACGAACACCGGCTTCGCATCGCACAGAATCGCGTCGGGGCCGTAGTTCTCATAGAACGGCTCGAAGATCACGACCTCGTCGCCGGGATTGACGATGCCCAGGAGTGCGGAGGCCATCGCTTCCGTCGCGCCGCACGTCACGGTGACTTGCGTGTTCGGGTTGACGGGGAGGTTGTACCACTTCTGGTACTTGGCCGCGAGCGCGTTGCGCAAACGCGCGGCGCCCCAGGTGACGGCGTACTGATTCACGTCGTCGCGGATCGCGCGCGCCGCCGCTTCTTTCAGAATGTCGGGGCAGGGGAAGTTGGGGAACCCTTGCGCGAGGTTGATGGCGCCGTGCTCGGTGGCGAGACGGGTCATGCCGCGAATGACGGATTCGGTGAAGCCGTGGGTGCGGAGGGCGGTGCGGGTTGGCATGCCGGAAAAGATATGCGGCCACCGAACCTTTGCCTGGTGGCCGCATGTTGCGAAGGAAATCGGGATCTATAAGCGCAGTGTCACGTTGATATCAACCAGAATCGCATCCGGCGTGTCCACGAACACCACGCGATTCTCCACGCGCCGGATAATCATCTTCATCGGTGGACCCTTGCCCTTGCCCTTCCCCATATTGCCACGGCGGTAGTACACGACCTCGTCGTTCTTGACCGTCTCGATGCGGATGACCTCATATCCCTGACGCACCAGCACATCGCGCGTCACCGATATCGCGCGATTGGAGGTGACGACGAACTCCTTCTTGGGACCCTTCCCCTGCGCTGGGAGAGGTGCGGCGAACAACATCGCGAGACCAGCAAGCAACAGCCACAAGCGCTTCATGGTGAGCCTCCCATGGAGGGACAGCATCCTACTCCACTAAAAAGGCGGGAGGGGTGATTCAGGTCACTTCAAGAGCAGCTTCGCAATCGTGTTGAGCTGCATGTTACTGGTCCCTTCGTAAATCGTACCGATCTTCGCATCGCGATAGAATTTCTCGACTGGATACTCCTTGGTGTAGCCGTATCCGCCGAACAGCTCCACGGCGAGTGACGTTACGCGCTCCGCGACTTGCGAGCTCAGCAGCTTGGCCATCGCGGCCTGCTTGGTATACGACTCGCCGGCGTCCTCGAGCCGCGCGGCGTTATAGACCATCAGACGCGCGGCCTCGAGCTCCGTGGCCGCCTGCGCCAGCTGGAACTGGACACCCTGAAAATCGGCGATCGGCTTGTTGAATTGCTGGCGCTCCTTGACGTACTTGAGCGACGCATCGAGCGCGCCACGTGCCACGCCGATCATCTGCGCGCCGATCCCGATGCGGCCCGTGTTCAGCGTCTCGATCGCGACCTTGTATCCGTTGCCGACCTCGCCAATGAGGTTTGCCGCCGGGATTTCGCAGCGATCCAGAATCAGCTCCGCGGTCGATGACGCGCGGATACCGAGTTTGTCCTCCTTCTTGCCGACGCTGAAGCCGCGGGAGCCGCGTTCGACGGCGAACGCGGTGATGCCTTTGTAGCCCTTGGCGAAATCGGTATTTGCGAAGATGACGTAGAACCCGGCTTCCGCCCCGTTCGTGATCCACAGCTTGCGCCCGTCGAGGATCCACTGGTCGCCCTGCTTTGTCGCCTTGGTCGCAAGTCCGAACGCGTCCGATCCGGAACCGGCCTCGGAGAGTGCATAGGCCCCGACGAGATCGCGAGCGAGTCGCGGCAAGTAGCGCCGCTTGATGTCATCGGACGCCCACTTGAGGAGCAGCGCGTTCACCAGCGTGTTCTGGACATCGACGAAAATCGCGGTGGACGCGTCGATGGCGGAGAGCTCTTCCACCGCGAGCACCGTCATGAACAGGCTCCCGCCGGCGCCGTCGAACGCTTCCGGAATCTCGATGCCCATGAGGCCAAGCTCGAAGAACTTCGGAATCAGCGCCGGATCGAGCTGCGCGGCGCGCTCCATTGCCTGGACGCGCGGACGCACTTCGCTGTCGGCGAAGTCGCGCACCGCGCCCTGAAACATCCGTTCTTCTTCTGAAAGCTGCGTGAGTGGGTTCAGTTCAGCCCTTCTTATCGGGCGGCGACGGCAGCTCCCGCTTTTCGGGCGACGCCAGCATTTCGCGGATGCCGCCGAGCGAGCTTAGCACTCCCGTGGCTTCGTATGGCAGGTACACGACTTTGTTGTTATGGCCCGAGACCATCTCTTTCAACGCTTCGATGTAGCGGATCGCGATCAAATACCGGGCTGGATCGCCGCCGGTTCCCTTGATCGCGGACGTGATCCGCTCGATCGCTTGTGCCTCAGCCTCGGCCACCTTCAGTCGGGCGGCGGCTTCGGCTTCGGCGTGCAGGATCTTCGCCTGCTTATCGCCCTCGGCGGTATTGATCTCCGACTGCCGCACGCC
>DATFVZ010000302.1:0-8494 GCA_035259785.1 Gemmatimonadales bacterium | reverse complement strand
GTGTAGCTGCCGTCGGCCGAGTAGCTGTGCGACGGATTCTCCAGCGTCGAGGTGGCGCCGTCGCCGAAATCCCACGCGTAGCTCGCGATGGTCCCATCGGGATCAGCGCTCGTGTTGGTGAAGCTGCACGCCAGGTCGGTGCAGCTGAACGTGAACGTCGCAACCGGCGGCTGGTTCGGCGGAGGCGGCGGTGGGGGTGGCGGCGGAGGCGGTGCCGATACCGTCACGGACTGCGAAGTGGGCGCGCTCTCGGTGCCCCGGTTGTCGGTGACCGTCAAGCTGACCGTATAGCTGCCGTCGGTCGAGTAGCTGTACCATGGTTTCTGCTTTGTCGACGTGCTCCCGTCACCGAAGTCCCATGCGTATTTCGTGACCGCCCCATCGGGATCGGTACTCGTGCTGATGAACCTGCAGTCCAGGTTGGTGCAGTCGAACGTGAACGTCGCGACCGGCGGCTGGTTGGGACGCAGCGGTTGCGGCCCGGGCGGCCAGGCCGGCGCGCACGATACCGTCACGACTGAACTGGTGGACTTGTTACCGGGATCCGCCGTGGCAACGACCTGGAAGTCACCGCAGCTCGTGCTGGAGAACTGAGCAACGTGCTTCCCGCCGATCGTCCCCTTCGCGGTTACAAAGCCGCCGCTTGCCGACCACGAAATGGTCGTGGATGCGGTGTCGTGAGCGGCATCCAGAGCAACAGCGGCGAACTCGACGATTTGATTGGGGGAAATGGCTACGGTGGCAGGGGAGAGCTCTACCCGATCTACGACGGAGGGTTCCTGGACGTCCGGCTGATTGCACGCATACACGACAACGGCAACCAAAAATGCGAATTCAATGACTATCGTCCACCGGCGTGACACTCTGAGCGCGAACGGCATACCCATTCCTCGCGTTTCGGCCCGTCATGCATGCGGGGCGGCAAGTCCTTTACCTGCCCAGCATCTCAGCGTGGGGGTGTGTATTCACCTGCGAGACGCTTTTGTTCCAGGGAGGGTGCAGAACAGCAACGTTTCTGTTTCATGGCTTCTGCAGCTGGTTGCCGCGGCTTTGTTTGATGCGATTATCCCAGCGACTGACGGTGCCGCAACAGTCGGACAAAGGCCTCGGGCGCCAACCGCTCCGGCCGCACCGACGGATCGAACCCCAACGCCTCCAGATCCTCGCCACGCAAGCCGGGGACTGCGTTCTTGAGCTGCTTGCGGCGCTTGCTAAAGCATGCCGTAACAAACACACGCAGCGGTGCGATCTCCTCCGAGCGTACGAGCGGCTGGGTCAGGGGCGTCAGGCGGATCAGCGCACTGCGCACTTTCGGTGGCGGCCGAAACGCCCCCGGCGCCACGGTGAACAGCTTCTCCACGCGGGTAACCGCCTGGACCCCCACCGACAACGCCCCGTACGTCTTGCTCCCTGGCCGGGCTGCAATTCTGTCCGCTACCTCTTCTTGAACAAGAAACACGACGCGTTCCGGCAACGGAGCCGTGAGAGCTTTGTCGATCAATGGCGAGGTGATGTAATAGGGGATGTTACCGATGACCTTAAAGCCCGCGTGTCGTGCGTGATCCTGTCCCGAGCGTAGCGAGGGATGCGTCGTGCGTAACAACTGAGCATGCCAGTCGACGCGGAGGGCATCGCCCTCGATAACCGTGAGCCCCGACGCACGAAGTGTCTCCGCAAGCCCGCGATCCCTCTCGATCGTCACAACTTTCAGCCCACGCTCGAGCAGCGCTGCGGTCAGCGACCCCTTCCCTGGCCCGATCTCAAGGACGGTCTCGCCTGGAACCGGATCCAGTGCGTCCACGATCCGTCTCAAAATCTTCGGATCATGCAGAAAATGCTGACCGAGCCTTCTCAAACCTTGATCAGAACGAGTGTGCGATCGTCGTTGGCAGGAGTGCCGCCCGTAAACGCGGCGATGTCGGTGAACACGGCCTCGAGGATATGGCGAGCCGGCCGATGGCGGAGATTGATCACGTGGCTCAACACGCGCTGCTCACCGAACCGCTCGCCGCTGGGTCCCCGCGCATCGGCCAATCCGTCGGTGAACAGGCAGAGAATTGCCCTGCCCCGCTGAAACGGCAGCACGCGCTCGGCGCCGCCATCCCCCAAGCCGAGGGGCGGTCGCGTCGCTTCAAGCCGCGTCACCACGCCGTCGGTCGATACGAGAAAGGCGTGCGGATGGCCGGCATTCGCGTAGGTCAGGGTTCCTTGGGGCGGATCGGCGACCGCGTAGCACAGCGTCAGAAACATCTCCGTCTCGGACAGCTCTTCCGACAACGAGGTCTCGAGCCGACGCAACGCCTCGTGCGGCGACTCAGCGGTTTCGGCATGGATACCGGACGCCGCCATGGCGAGCGCCATGATCAGCGCCGCCCCGAACCCGTGACTGGACACGTCGCCGATCATCACACCGACGCGTTCCTCATGCAGACTGAGCAGGTTGTAAAAGTCACCACCCACGGATTCGGCGGGGCGGCAGCGCGCCGCCACGTCCGCCTTGGTCGCGATCACCGCCGGCGACGGCAGCAGCTTGAGCTGCAGATCGTGCGCCAGCTCCATCTCGTGCCGGACGCGCTGCTGGCCCAGATCGCGCTCGACCAGGCGCGCGTTTTCGATTGCCGCCCCGATCTGATTCGCGATGGCGGCGACGAGCTTGCGGTCGCCGGCCGTGAAGGCGTCTTCCCCCGTCCTATCCGTCAGGTTGATCACACCGATCGGCGTCGGCACGCGCCCCGGCGACGCATACACCACCGGCACTGACAAGAACGCCTCCCCGCGATACGCGCGCTGAACCTGATTCGATGGCTTCGGCGCCCGCTGATCGGTCGGGTCATAGCTGATGATGCGCATTTCTCGAAACACCCGCGCCGCGACTGAGCGCGGATCATCGACCTCGACCGGATCCACTTCGCCGAGCTCCACACCCCGAGCCGCGACGAGACGCAGCACGTTGGCGCGCGGGTCGTGCACCATGAGCGTCGCGCGGCGGGCCCGCACGACAGCCGATACTTCACGGAGAATGCGACTGGCGGCCTCATCGAGCCGAATCGTATGCCCGAGGATTTCGCTGATGGTGTAGATCAGATCGATTTCTTCATAGCGGCCCGACAACTCGGCCGCGACTTGGTCGGTCTCCTCTTCGGCGCCCATGACGGCGCTGATCACCTCGGCGAGCTCGACGGCAGCCTGTTCGCCGCCGCGCACCTCCAACCAGGTATCGGCAATCGATGGAATCGGCTGAAACCAGGCAGGACCATCGGGCGTGTCCTGGCGTCCACCACCATTGGGTGCCGGCGTCCAGTGCGGCTCCTCCCGGCCTTCGCCGAGCCCGCCGCCCAAGGGCAGCAGCCGCCCGCCCGGTGTGCGGGCGCGCCACAATCGCAGTGTAGTACCGGAAAGTGCAGCGAGCACCGGAAGCAGGCGCTCGAGTCGCGTCACCCCGCTCGGAGAGTCAGGCAAATGCCGTTGCCTTTCTCGTTGAACGCAACGTCATCCACGAGGTGGCGGATAACGAACAACCCTCGCCCGAAGTCGCGTTCCAGGTTCTCGGGGCTGGTGGGATCGGGCGTGCGGCTGGGATCGAAGCCGGCGCCGTCATCGATCACATAGATGCGCACGAAATCCTCGCCCAAGTCGACGCGGACTCGGACCTTGCGGCGCGGGTCCTCCCCTGTTCCGTAGCGAATCGCGTTCCCAAGCGCCTCGGCAAGGGCGGTGCGCAGGTTGAAGCTGACGCGGCGAGGCGACAGCGTGCCGGGAGGGACATGGCTCGCGACCAGCTCGACAGCGTCCCCAACCATCCCGAGGTCACTTGGGACGTCGAGCTTCATCGAGCCGGGACTGACGTGCAGCTGGAGGCTCAAAAGGCCGCCAGGGCTTCCTCGGCAGTCCGGGTGATGGCGAACAGGGTGTCGAGCTTGGTCAGCTCGAACAAAGTCTGGAGATCGGCATTCAGCCCGGCGAGCCGCAGCTCGCCCCCCTGCTCCCGGATCTTTTTCGAGAGCGAAACCAGGACTCCGAGTCCCGACGAATCGATGTAGCCGGTCTTTGAGAAGTCGATGACGAACTTGCGAGAGCCTTCTTCGAGCGCGTCGAGCACCTTCTGCTTCAGCTCCTGCCGATTGCCGACGATGAGCTGCCCTTCCACCCCCACGACGACGACCCCGCTCTTGTCCTTCTTTAGCGTAAAGCGCATCTCTAGCCCTCGCGAGTTTGGAGAATTGCTATTGCCGCCGTGCTCACAATATCATCGGCCGTTGCGCCGCGCGACAGGTCCGCGATCGGTCGCGCCAATCCTTGGAGGATCGGACCAAGCGCCGTCCAGCCGCCCAGCCGCTGCACCAGCTTGTAGCTGATGTTGCCGGCATCGAGATCCGGGAAAATCAGCACGTTCGCCTCACCGCCAACCGGCGACCCTGGGGCCTTCCGCGCGGCGACCTGCGCGTCGAGCGCGGCGTCGACCTGCAGCTCGCCATCAAATACGAAGGCGGGCGCCGAGGTGAAGCGGCTGCGCAGGGCGGCAACTGCTTCTCGCACTCGATCGACGCGTGCGCCGCCGGCGCTCCCCTGCGTGCTGTAAGACAGGAAAGCGACAACCGGCTCATCTCCCACGATTCGGCGACGGTCGCGGGCCGACGCAATCGCGATATCAGCGAGCTGCACGGGAGTGGGGTCGGGGACGACGGCGGAATCGGCGAACGTCAATACGCGATCGTCCTTGACCATATAGAACGCGCCCGACACGGTGGCAATACCGGGCGCAGTGCCGACTGCCCAGAGTGCGGCGCGAATCGTATCGCTGCTCGGAAACACCGCGCCACCGACCATGACGTCGGCCCCGCCGACGCCGACGATACAGGCCCCACGCGTCAACGGATGTTCTAACGCTTGGCTGGCTGCTGCGTCACTCGGGAATTTTTGTGGATGGCGGGACCGTAGGAGGGCGACCATCGTGCGGCGTGCGACGTGCGGCGTGCGGGGGTCGAGGACCTCCACCGTTCCAAGCCCTTCACGCTCGACGCGGCGCGCCGCTTCCTGCACGCGGGGATCATCGCCTTCCGGAAACACGACGCGCGGCCTGATGGCCCGGGCCCGCTCAAAGACGCGGTCCAGGAAGCTCACTTGGCGAATTTGCGCTTCAACGCCTTCTGCACAACCGGGTGGACGAGCGACGAGACATCGCCGCCAAAGCGCGCCACTTCGCGCACCAGGCTCGAGCTGAGGTAGGTGAGGTCGAACGCGGGAACGAGAAAGACGGTCTCGAGCTTCGGCGCGAGGTTGCGGTTCATCAGCGCCATTTGGAATTCGTACTCGAAGTCCGAGACCGCGCGCAGCCCCCGGACGATCACCGACGCTCCAACTTTTTTTGCGAATTCCGCCAGCAATCCTTCGAACGACTGCACATCCACGCGCCCGTCCGTGACCGCCGCCTTGATCAATGCGACCCGCTCGTCGAGGGAAAAGAGCGGCTGCTTGGAGACGTTCACCGCGACCGCGACAATGAGCTGATCCACGAACTCAAGCGAGCGGTGGATCAGATCCTCGTGCCCCTTGGTGATGGGGTCGAAGGAGCCCGGGTAGACGGCGATGCGTGTCATAGAGACGCTAGAGGGCGGTAGGAGGCCGTAGGAGTCGGTAGGGGTGCGTAAAGGAATGTGATAGCTGTATCGCCATACCGTCGCGTATCGTCCCCCGCGATCACTTGATTCGACGAGTGCTCGACGGAAAACACGCGCGCAAAGGGTGACCTGCGAAAGATGGTCGCGAGCTCTGCGGCGTTATCAGCGGCATATGGGGGATCCGCGAACGCCACATCGTAGGCACCTGGCTGCAACCGTTCGGCGAAGCGCATGGCATCACTCCGGTGAATGGTCACCCGACCTTCTGCCTGGAGAGCCTCGATATTGGCCTTCAACGCCGCGAGTGAGACGCGGTGCGTCTCGACGAAATCGACCGCAACCGCACCACGGGACAGCGCTTCAAGACCCAGAGCGCCTGAGCCGGCAAACAGATCCAGCACCCGCGCGCCGGGAATCGACTGTTGCAGAATGCTGAACCACGCCTCTTTCACTCGATCGCCGGTGGGCCGCACCGTGCGGCCAGCGGGCGTCTTCAGGCGACGGCCCTTGAACTCACCCGCTATGATGCGGAGCAAGACTCGCGACTCGCGCCTGAATCGTCACCCGCCCCTGCCAGTCATCCCGCTCCAACCGGAACGCGACGTCCAGCGGATTCGTGAGCCAGTCTTCCGGCACCGCGTCGGCCCAACGGAAGCCGATCGCGGGCAGCAGCGCCTTGCCGTCGTCGAGCGTGAACCGCAGATGATTCGTACCAACCCGGCGAGCGCCGACCGCGCGCGCGTTCCGCACGCCGAACACGGGCGCCGGATTCCCCGCTCCGCACGGCTCGAGATGTCTCATGAGCCGCTCCAGCTCCTCGCTCACCTCGTCCAGCGCCAGCTCGATGTCGATCCGCTGGCTCGGCGCGAGGTCCGCGGGGGTGAGAAGCTCGCCAGCGACGGCGAGGAACGCAATGCGAAAGTCCTCGAAACGGTCGCGGCGGATCGTGAAGCCCGCCGCCATGGTGTGGCCGCCGTACTTCTCGAGATGCATGCCGACGCGATGGAGAGCCCCGTGGAGGTCGAAGCCTGCGATGCTCCGGCCGGAGCCGCGCCCCAACTGTCCATCCGGCTCCCAGCCGATCAGGAACGTCGGCCGGCCATAGCGCTCGACGAGACGCGACGCGACGATACCGATGACGCCCGGGTGCCAGGTGTCGGCGCCGAGCACGATGGCGGCGTCCCTCGGATTCAAGGTCTGCTCGACGACCTCGATCGCCTCATCGAGGATCTGCTGATCCATTTCCTGACGACGGGCGTTGATGGTTTCGAGCTCGCGCGCGAGCGCGGCGGCTTCCTGCGGATTCTCGGTCAACAGCAGCCGCAGGCCATCGTTGGCGTCGCCGATACGCCCGGCGGCATTGAGTCGCGGGGCGATGATGAACCCGACATGCGCGGCGCGCAGCGGGCGCCTCGCAAGACCAGCGGCTTCCACCAACGCCCTGAGCCCCACCCAACGGGAATCGGCCAGCATCTTGAGCCCATAGCGCGCCAGAATCCGGTTCTCACCTACCAACGGCACGACGTCTGCAATCGTCGCGAGCGCGACATAGTCGAGAAAGTGCAGCGGGAGGTTCGGTGACAATCCCAAGAGCTGCACGAGCGCCTGCGCCAATTTGAACGCCACGCCCGAGCCGCAGAGGTTCTTGTCCTCCGATTTGCAATCGGGGCGGCGGGGATCGATCACGGCGTTGGCCGGCGGCAGCTCATCGCCGGGCAAGTGGTGGTCGGTGACAATGACGTCGATCCCGGCGTTGCGGGCATTGGCGACCGCCTGAACCGCCGTAATCCCGCAGTCGCACGTGACGATCAGCCCTGCCCCGACGCGTTGCGCTTCTGCCAGTCCTGCCGCGCCGAAGTCATAGCCGTCGCGCAGCCGGTGCGGCACAAACGCGTGTACGGTCGCGCCGGCGCTGCGCAGAATACGCGTGAGCATGGCGGCGCCGCACTGACCGTCGACATCGTAGTCGCCGTGCACGAGGATCGTCCGGCGATCGCGCACGGCGCGCACTAGGACGTCCAGCGCCTGCGGCATGTCGGCCCAGCGGTGCGGATCGGTGAGGCGCTCGAGGTCGGGACGCAGGAACGCCTTCGCGAGACCCGGCTCGGCCAGACCTCGCTGCACCAGAATCGCGGCGAGCGCTTCAGGGATGTGCAGCTCGGCGGAGAGTGCCTTGGTGACCGAGGGATCGGCCGTTGCGGAGATAACCCAGCGCGGCGGGATCATTCTTTGGCGTACAATAACACGCCGCAGGCCTCGCACCCCTCGATCGTCGCGCCGCGCTGAATCAGCGCCTTGCGCTGCGTCGGAACCGCCGTGAAACAGTTGCCGCATGAGCTACCGTGCAGCGGATAGACGGCGAGCGGAGCCTTGCCGCGGCGGATGCGGTCATACCGCACGAGGAGGGCCGGCTTCACCGCGCGGCTCGCTTCGTCCCGCGCGCCCGCCGCTCGTTCCCGATCATTCACGATCTCCTGGCGCTTCCCCGCCAGCACCTCGCGCTGCGCGGCCTGCGCATCGCGGACGTTCTGGAGCGCGTTCTCGGCTTCGGCCGTCTTGCGCTCCGCCTCGCCCACGGCGTCGCCCGAGCGCATGAACTCCGCCTCCTCTTTTGCCAGCACCGTGCGCGCGAGATCCAGCTCTGCCATCAGCGTGGAGGCTTCTTTGGCGCCCCGGACCCACTCGAGCTTCTGGCGGCGTTGCTCCTGCATGCTGCGGTAACTCGCGATCTTCCCTTCCAGTCCGTCCCGCCGCTCGAGCGCCGTCCGGATGCCGGCGCGCGCCTGCGCGACCACCCGCTCCGCTGTCGCGATCTGCTCATCCAGCGTCCGGACTTCGGGTTCCAACGCTTTCAGGCGGGCGTCGCAGTTGAGGAT
>DATFVZ010000301.1:0-2261 GCA_035259785.1 Gemmatimonadales bacterium | reverse complement strand
CAGCCCGCGTCGGCGCGGCGTCGGGCACGTAGACCAGCGCCTGCGCCGCCTGTCCGTTCGGGATCGTGGCGATGACCTGGTTTGTCGCGGTGTCGATGGCGGTCACCGCGTCGCCGTTCTCGATCCCGACATAGACGCGCGCGCCGTCTCCCGAGGGCCAGATGCCATGCGGCAGGTCGCCGACCGCAATGGTCGCGACTTGCTGGAAGTCGGACGTGCGAAAGGCCTTCACCTGGTTCAGTCCGCCCACCGTCACATAGGCGAATTGCCCGCGCGGCGTACGCACCAGATTGACGTGATTGGTGATCGGTCCGGTGTCGATGATCCGAAGCACGTCGAATGGGGGCTTCGCAGCAAACACCATCACCTTGCCAACGTCCTTCAGCGTGAGCCAGACCTGCTCGCCATCGGGCGTGGCGGCGATGTTGGGGCAGAACGGCGAGACCTGCTTGACGCGCCCGACGATCTCGTGCGTTTGCGTGCTAACCACGACGGTTTCCGGGGTGAAGCTCGAGCAGACGTAGCCGTAGCGCCCGTCGGGAGAGAAGATCGTCATGCCCGGTCCGTTCGGAACGGTGATACGCGACTTCTCGGCATAGGTCGCCCCGTCGAGGACGGCGACGTAGTCCTCGCCGCGGACAGTGACCCAGACCTCGCTGCCATCCTGGGTAAAGAACGCCTCGTGCGGCGAGCGCCCGACATAGGTCGTATGCCTGACCTGGTTGGTCGCGGTATCGACGAAAGTCACCGAATTCGACGCGATCGAGACTACCGCGAGCGTCTTGCGGTCTGGCGAGAAGCCGAGCCCATGGACGAGGACCTGGCCCTTGTAGAGCGGCGACAGGTTCATCGGCTGCGGATCGCCAAGGCGGATCACGCCGAGATTTTCGTTGCTGGACGGGTCGATGACCGAAACCGTGTTGGAGAACTGCTCGGCGGCGTACACCCGGTCTCTCGCGCTGACGGGAAAATCCGCCGCATCGGCCGCGAACGGCGCTTGCCCGGCATGGGCCGAGGCACTCGCGAGCAGGAGCGTGCTCGAGAGCAGCAGCAAATGCCAGGCGTTCATCGATCTCTCCTCACTTGCCGGCGATGTGGTCGGTATCGAGCGACTGGGGCCGCGGCGGGTCGAGGAGGGCGTGCATGTAGGCGATCTCCTGCCCCTGCTCGACGATGATCGATTGCGCCAGGCGTTTGAGCTTCTCGTCGTGCCCGTATTTCAGCAGCACGAGTGCCATGTCGATCGCGCCCTGGTGATGCGGGATCATCATCCGCATGAAGTCGCGATCGACGTCGTCGCTGGGTAAGACCGCCATGCCGTCATGCATGCGCGCACTTACGTCAGTCATCTCGGAATAGAAGGTCGGCGTGCTGCTGTCCGGGCCATGATCGTGGTGCACAGATCCAGCATGGTGCGGGAGTCCAGCGTGAATGGCGGAATTGGTGGGATGCTCGTGCGTCAGGACGAGCGTCGCAAGGGCCGCGCCGGTGACGGCGCCGACGCCCAATGCAACAAGCGCTCGGGAACGGTGGGGCATATAGGCTCCCGAAATGTGGCGGGTATCAAGGTTCCGTCGTGGGAATTCACGCTAAACCCAGATCGGCCCCATCGCTAAGGAAATCTTGCTGTGTTTGGTTCCGTCTTGCGGCGCTGACAGCCCGACGCGGGCGTTTTCGACGTCCCCACGCGCTGCTCGCGGCCTCAGACGAGGCCGCGCCGGTACGCCGTGGGCGTCAGCCCCGTATGTTTGCGAAACGTGGTCGTGAACGAGCTGGTTTCGCTGAAGCCCAGATTGAAGCCGACCTGCGTGACCGACATCTCCGGATTCGCCAACAGAGCTTTCGCCTGTTCCACCCGAAGCCTGCTCATGTAGCGGTGCGGTGGCAGGCCGAACGATTGCTTGAACGCCCGCACGAAGTGATATGGGCTCAGCCGCGCGACATCGGCCAGCGTTGCCAGGGAAGGGTCTTCGGCGAGGTGGTCCTCGATATACTGCGCCACTCTCTTCTCTTGCCAACCGGCGAGCCCGCCGCGAATGCGCTGTATCGCGGTGACGCCGCCGTTGTTGAGCCGCAGGAGCTCGTGCGCCAGCACAATGCCGAGCGCCTCCGCATATTGTCGGTCCCCGGGACCGGAACTGCCGGCCTGTGCCTTGAGTTTCTGCGCCGTGTCCCACAGGTCCTTGTCGAAGAAGAAGAGGCGCGGCTTGAACTCGGTTTCGGCGAAATGCAGTTCGGGAGCGAGCAAGGGGCCGCTCGGA
>DATFVZ010000300.1:0-11109 GCA_035259785.1 Gemmatimonadales bacterium | reverse complement strand
ATCGCTGATCTCGGTAAACGGCGCCGAGATTTCCACGCCCAGTCGGACTCTAGGTTCGGCACCGCCCAGCACGAGCTTCACTGCATCGCAGAAGCTCGTGTCGGCGGAGATCAGCGCACCACCAACCGTATTTGATTCCATTCCCCCCCCCGTTCAGCCGGTTGTTACTGCACGAGTTGCAAGGCTTTCACCAACGATCCGTTCTGCGGGCCGCCGCCGCCGAAGCCTGAGGCGTAGTACAGAAATCGGCCGGTTACCGGATCCTGCTGCTTTTTCTGCTCATCGAGAAAAAACACTGCAAAGTTGTTGAACTTGATGGTTTGCTTCCCCGAACTCGTGATCTGGGTCGGATCGAACAGCGCGACCTTGATCACGCGCGGACTATTGAACCAGTCTGATCCATACGACGACCCCTGCACGGTATTGGTGGTCGGGTCCCAGTACGCGTTCGGATCCTGCTGGATCAATTCGTTGATGCCCTGCCACGTCGGCCCCGCCATGTTGCCGGTCTTCAGCGGATAGTCGGTGTCCAGGGAAATGGCCGAGTTGTTGCAGTTACAGATGTTGTTCCGGTAACCCGCGCCACCTCCACTCCCACCGCTGGTGCCCCCCTTGCAGTCCGCTATCTCCGGGTCTGCCGGTAAGGTCCAGGGGAGAAATATCCCCGGCGACAGTTGCGTGACGTCGTTCGGGTCCGTGAGCTTGATCTTGATTTGGCGACCATAGTCGCCGACGAAGCCCGTGAATGGCGGATTACGGAAAGAGCTCCCGTAGCCCGTTTCGCCGGGGCCGCCGTCCGGACCGCTGAACTTCTTATAGAAGTCCCCAGGATTGTCGCCCAGCTTCCAGGTCTCGTTCGGGTCCCAGATGTGGTTCTTGTTCTTGTCACCGTTGGCGTCGTCCCACATGTCGGGTACCGCGAACGGTCTGATGCATTTGGCGGAGCCGCCGGAGTTGGCCACGGCCGCGGCGTACGCGCTGATCGGCACCGTGTGAATACCGAATAGCCACCCGAACCACGTGTGGACGCTATCCCGGCGCACCAATACGCCGACTTTCGAGCTCTCCGGGATGACCGTGACAAAGATCTCGCTCGAATCGATGGGCCCGTTGCGGAATGTGTTCCGCCGAGCGTACTCCATCGCCCGCGCTTCGGCAGGGGCCTCCGCTTCGTCGGACGGGTTGTCGATGAACGCGCTGGCGCCGGCCAAAGCGGCCGCATCGGCTGCCCGCTGGGCGTCGGTGCGTGCCACGAACAGCATGCCGAGATCGATGCCGAGCGCCAGGAAGCCGAGCAGCGCCGGCAGCGTCACGGCGACGAAGACAATCGCCGAGCCACGCTCACTATTGAATACAGTCCTACGGATGCGCATTTCCTTCTTCTCCTTCTTCACTGGGGCCTGTTCTTCAGCGGACCCATCCATTGCCATGTGTTTGGCTCGCCTGTAGGCAGCGTGGGCGCCGTCGCGCTCGCATCAACGAGCTGCGGCGTCACGACCACGAGAAGCTCTGACCGGTTCTGCTTGGCGGAACTCGACCGAAAGAACATGCCGAGCACCGGAATGTCCCCGAGGAGCGGGATCTTGGTTACGTTCTTGATCGTCGCGTTGTCGATCAGGCCCGCGATCGCGAGGTGTTGGCCGTCGCGGAGCTCGACGTCGGTTTCAGCCCGCCGCGACAAAATCGTCGGGATCTGAAAGCCGGAGATGGTGAGTCCGTTCGCGAAGTCGAGCGAAGACACTTCCGGAGCGACGTGCATGCGGATGCTGCCGCCTTCGGAAATGGTCGGCGTGAACCGCAACCGAATGCCGAACTCTTTGAAGACGATCGTCACGCCGGCAGACAGGTTCCCTCCCTGGAGCACTGGAAAGGGGAACTCGCCTCCCGCGAGGAACGACGCTTCCTGCCCCGGCAACGTGAGCAGGTTCGGCTCCGCAAGACTTCTGAAGTCGCCGCGAGACTGCAGCACCTTGATGAGCGCGTCGAAGCTCGCGTTGTCGTTCGTGAGAGAAAACCGGAGCAGACCGTCCGACAGTGATTCACCGAACCAGTCGCCATCCTTGGAGAGCTGGTGCGGATTCAGGCTGGCCAAATGGGTCGACATCTCCTTCGCCGCCGTCCGAGTCACCTCGGCAAACCGCACCCGGAGCAACACCTGTTGAGCCGGTGGCGCCTGAAGGCGGTTGATGACGATCGCCCCTGTACCCTTGGCGATTTCGACAGCTTGCTGATTGACACTCGCCGTCGGCACCCGTCCGGACAGCGCGACCGTGTTTCCGCTCGCGGCGACGGCGATTTGGGAGCCAGGGAAGAGACCATTGAGGTACCGTTCGAGCGCCGGCGCATCCGCCGTCACCTCGACCGAATAGATCGTGACCTGTCCCGTGGGATCCCAGACCAGCAGGCTCGTCGAGCCCAGCTTCTTGCCGGTGATCAGCAGCTCGCCTGGAGACACAGCAACCACGTCAGCGATGACGGGGTCGCCGATGGAGAACCGCTGCAGCGCGCCCCCGTATTTGAGGAGCGTCGACTCGCCCATCGACACCGTCATGACGGACTTGGCGCCGCTGACGACTTGCTGCGCCGCGCTCGACCGGCCCGCAAAGGACCCGAGCATGGCGACGAGCCCCAGACGCTGGGCCCACGTCCACATTTTCTGGACGACTACGTTCCTACGACACTCACGCGTGTTCACGAACGATGCCTCGCGGTCAGAATTTGATCAGGGTGCGGACGCCGCCCCTGTACGCTTCGATCACGGCACGATCCGGTGTGACGCCGGAGCGCGGTGCCGTCGTCGTCGAACGACCACCCGGCGCGTCGCGGCCAACGCGCAGGAGTCCTCCCGAGCGCGCGCCACGCGGCTCCAGCGTCGCAAGATCCATTGTGTTCCGGAGCGCGAGCTGAATGCGCCCCTCGTTCGCCGCGAGAATCAGCGTCTCGGCCTGATCGGGCGTCACAAGGAGCGTGATGACCGTGACCCGTTGTGGCTTGCCTTGGGCATCGGGCTGCGTGAACTGCCCAGCGGCGAGTGTAGGCACATTCTGAAGCAGCACCTGCGTAATCGCCTCGGCGCGGCCCTGCTGGTTGAGCGTCACCACGACGTCGACGCGAGTCCCCGGCACAACGAAGCCGGCCACGCCAATCACTTCATCCACTTTGACGCTGACCGCGCGCATGCCCTCGGGGATGGTGACGGACAGTCCGCCACCTGCTCCCTTGCCGGCGAGCTTGCCCTCGAGCAAGGGCTCGTTGGTGCGGACGGGAGTGATCACGCCGCGCCCCACCGCCATTTCGGACGAGCCCAGGTAACCGGGGGGCGTTGCATGCAACGGCCACTTCACCACGTGCACGTCTGCTGCAGTCACGATCGTACCGACCGTGAGATCGCGGGCCGCCACGACGACGGAAGCCGCTTTGGGCTCCGCGGCCATGAGCGCCCGCTGATCGGTCAGGTACCGCAGCGCGAGAAATGCCGCGAGGCAACCTGACACCGTTGCTAGGGCCAGTACGACCCACATCCTTTGCTTTCTCGTAACGCCTCGCCTATGGTTGTTATTCGTTCCGCATCGTGAAGGCCGTCTTGAGCGTGATCGCCGCTTCGTCCGACGTCCAACCCATGAACGGTCGCAAGAACACAAATCGGTACGGGTACTGAATCGACACTGACGCCGGCGTGCCCGTTCCAGCTCGCCAGCCGGTGACGCTGACGTTGAGACCGCTCGGATTGAGGCCGGCGCGGGTCAGGTCATGCCGGATCGTTGCGATCACCGAGTCCTGCGTTACGCTGGCGTCGGCGACCACCGCGGCACGAGCACCCGCTCGGGCCGCCTCGGTAATGACCTGATAGACATTCCACGCCCTGCCGAATTCGAACACACCAATCACCAGCATCATCAGCAGCGGAGCGACGAGCGCGAACTCCACCATGGCCTGACCCTTTACGGACTTGGCCATGCGACGCATGCGATTCATAAAGCGCCTCCCGTCGCGAACCACCACCCGAGTGCGCCCACGGCAATCGCAACGCCGTAAGGCACCGTCATGGCGCCCTCCGACTCGATCGTGGGCCGATACCCAAAACGCCCGAACAACGCCAGGTTCTTCACCACTGCAAAACTGCGAGACATCACCTCGCGGCCTGCGCGGCGCCGTAGCGCCTCCAACAACGCCATCACACCACCGACCAGCGCGATCGCCAAGAACGCCCCGATAAGACGACTCGGGCCCATGAACCCACCAACCGCCGCAAGCAACTTGACGTCGCCTCCACCCAACATCCCCAGCGCAAACGGCACCAGCGCGAGACCGAGTCCCACAGCAGCTCCTTCCACCCCTTCCAACACGCTGACTCCGAAAAACCCTCGCAACACAAGCGCAGCACCGAGACCGGCGGCGGTCAACAGATTCGGAATCCGCCGAGACCGAACATCAAACCAGACGCTGAGACTGAGCAGCGTTGTAAGCGCAGCGCTTGCGATCATAGCTGTCCTCCGTCCAACGATTCGCCCCGAGAGGAGCGAGGCCGGAAAGGATGGCCCGCCCCTCCTCGAGGACAGGCGTTACTGCGGTGTATACGCGCCTGAAGGTGCATTCTGGAGCGAGTCAGACACTGCCTGATACACATCGCCGGTACGGTTCCGCATGAACACCAGAATCGCGATCAGACCAATCGCGATCAGCGCGATAATCAGCGCGTACTCCACCATCCCCTGCCCGGAGTCGTCGCTCCAAAGCGCCTTCAACAGGTCCTTCATTTTCTGCCTCCATGCCCGCGGCCTCAGTTCGGTCATGAGGGCGCTCCTGAGACCTGGGAGAGCAAACCCTCCGGGACGGCGTGTCCCTCTACGCATGCGCGCCAACCACGCGCGCTCGTGTGGCGGGTAAGCAACAGCTATGCCGCTCTTTCACCTGAGGCTGAAAAGAGTGCGTTACGGATCGTGGGAGGGTGTTGCGGGCGCAAAAACTTTGCGAAACGCGTGAACCGTGTTGTACGCGGGCGACAGGAGCGTCGTCAGGTGCCCATGTCGTAGAGCGCGCAGGAGATAGCGCTCTACTCTTTGATAGAGTCGAGCCGCCGCGCGGACTAACGAACTATATCGAAAGTGATATTGGCGATTGCGAAATCATGGCGACGCAGCACGAGAAGAGCGCGAGCGCTCGTCCAGGAAGTGTTGCAGATCAGTGACATGCTCTCGTGTGACGGCGCGCGCGGTATAGCGCGTTGCTCGACCGCCCGGAATGCAGAACTAGCTGAGTGATTAAACGAAGACGACAGACGTGATGACGGCAGCGACCCCGACGTGAGGCTCGACACGAACTACTCGCGCGTGACACCGCACGTGAATCGGCGGCGTTGGCTCCAACGTTCCGAACGCGAGCGTAAAGTCGATCTGTGAATCCACGTGGTAGGTTTGATCGGTCTGCAAATACACGCCACCGGTGCTCACGTCGCGCGTGAGTCCCGATCCTTCCAGGAGCTGTACGGGCAGCCCCAGGTGGTAGCGCTGAACACTCCGACTCGGCTTCGTATCGATCTCCTTCACACGACAATACTTACGCAGGCGGCTCCCCCGGCTACTCTGGGGCCGCTGCGAATCCTATGTTGTTCGTCGGCAACTGCCCCGCCGGGGCAACGGTATAGGACAGCGCCGATCACGCTCAATCAGGGCCGCGTTATCAATAGCACAATACGAGCCGCCATCGCCGGCGAACGCGACACGGAAGCAACGAGCCTTATGGGCCGCCTCCGGGATACACATTACGCGCCCCGGGTTCGTGTCGAGCGCTTGATCGCCACTGGGCGGGTCGTACTTGCGGCGTTCTCTCTCCTCGCTGTCTGGATCGGTCCAGCGACTCACGCGACAAACGCCGAATTCACGAACTTGCTACTCGCCGGCTATCTCGGCTACGCGCTGTTGCTCGCGTTCGTCGCGTGGTTCGGCCACGCCGCAAGCTTCCGGATCGGTCTGCTGACGCACGCGATCGATCTCGCGCTCTTCTCGGTGTTTGTGTATTTGACCGAAGGCGCCGCGAGCCCGTTCTTCACCTACTTCATTTTTGCCATTGTGGCTGCGACGCTCCGGTGGCAAGCACGCGGCGCACTCTGGACCGCCGCCATGGCGGTCGTGGCCTTCAGTACGGTTGGACTGTACGCCGCGTTCCGCGATCCTACGTTCGAGCTCCAACGGTTCTTTACGCAGAGCGCCTATCTCATCGTTCTGGCAAGCCTGCTGGCGGCGCTCAGTGCATACGAGAACCGGCGGCGCGACGAAATGGCCAGCCTGGCAGCCTGGCCCCCAGCCGTAGGTCCTGAGCCCCGCGCGGTGCTGCGCGAGCTGCTCGGCAGCACAGCCCGCATCCTCAACGCGCAGCGGACACTCTTGGCGTGGGAAGAGACCGGGCAGCCCTGGCTGCAATTCGGCGCGTGGTCGGATGACAGTTTCACCGTATGGCGCGAACCGGCGGACCGCTACGATCCATTGGTAGCCGACCCACTCGAGAATGTGAGCTTTCTTTCGCCAGACGTAAGCCAGCAACAGGCGACGGTGGTGCTCGGCGAGGATGGCAGGCTGCAGGCCTGGCGCGGCACGCCCATTCATGAGGAGCTGCGCTCGCGGTTCCACATGAGAGCCCTGCTGTCAGTGCGCGTGGGAGGAGAATGGGTCCGAGGACGTCTCTTCTCGCTGGACAACCGCTCGCTCACTGCGGATGATTTGGTGCTGGGCGAGATCGTCGCCGGCCACTTGGCCGCTTCCCTGGATCACATCGTGCAGTCGCGGCGCTTGCGGCAGGCAGCCGCGGCGGAAGCACGAGCTCGCCTGTCGCGCGACCTGCACGACGGGGTCCTCCAGTCCTTGACCGGCGCTGCGCTGAAGCTTGAAGCCGTGCAGCGCTTGTGGGAAACCCAACAGCCCGCGGCGCGCGAGCGCCTGTCGGAGATCCAGCATCTGCTTGCGCAAGAGCAGCGCGGCCTGCGTTTCCTCATTCGTGATACGAAGCTCACCTCCGCGGACTCGTCGATCGGGGGCACGAGCTTGAGCGAGCGTCTCAACGAGCTCGTGCGCCGGTTTGAAAGCGTGTGGGGACTCAAGACCGAGTTGCTGACGGATGACCTGGACACAGGCATCGCCGACAGCCTGGCGTACGAAATCTGTAACCTTGTCCAGGAAGCCCTGGTCAACGCGGCGCGCCACGCCACCGCGTCACATGCGCACGTCGCCCTGAGGCGACACGAGGATCAGCTATTCATCACCGTGACCGACGACGGCCATGGGTTTCCGTTTCAGGGGCATTACGACCACGCGATGCTGACCTCGCAACGGCTCGGGCCGGTCATGCTCAAGCAACGCGTCGAGTCGCTCGGCGGGACTCTCGAGATCGAATCAACGAACCAGGGCGCGCACCTCGAGATTGCGCTGCCCTATACCGGCGCAGGGAGCTGACGTGACGGTCAACCTGGTACTCTGTGACGATCACCCGATCGTTCTCGCCGGCCTCGAAAGCCTGTTTCGCCTGGAGGAGGATTTCCAGGTGCTCGCTCGCTGCATCAACGGCGAGGAGGCGCTCGCTGCAATCCGTCAGCACAATCCCGACATCCTGGTCGTGGACATGCACATTCCAGGCGCAGGCGGAGACGGATTGGAGATTCTGCGAACGCTCCGCCGCGAGAAGCTTCCAACCAAGGCAGTCATGCTTGCAGCCGCTTTGGAGGAAGACGAAATCGTCGAAGCGCTGCGGCTAGGAGTCCGTGGAGTGGTACTGAAGGAGCTCGCTCCGCAGCTCCTCGTGGAATGCATCCGCAAGGTTTACGCGGGCGAACAATGGATCGATAAACAGCTTTCGAACCTGGCGCTGGAGGCGCTGCTGCGCCGGGAAACCGCCGGGCGCCCGCGGAGCAGCGTCCTGTCGCCACGCGAGACCGAGATCGTGCGCATGGTCGCAGGCGGCCTCGGGAATAAAGAGCTTGCGGAGCGCCTCGGGGTCAGTGAAGGCACCATCAAGATCCACTTGCACAACATCTACAAGAAGCTGAAGGTCCACAGCCGATTGGAATTGGTTCTGCATGCACAGACGAATAAGCTTGTCTGAGGACCCTTCGACCTAGGCTCGCACCCAACGCGCGAGCTCTCTGATGCTGGGTCGCTTGCCGGTCATCAGAATCCCCACTCGGTAAATCCGCGCCGCGACCCATGTAACCGCCGCGATGCCAATACTCAGCAGGGCGAACGAAGTCACGAGCTCCGTCGTCGTGACCATGCTTGCTGCCCATCGAACGGGCATGGCGATGGGCGAAGTGAAGGGGATGAGCGAGATCGCGACAGAGTATGTCGACTGGGGATCGCTGGAGATGGCCCAGATGGACAGATACGCCATCATGAGTAGAAAGATGACGGGCTGCTGAGCCTGTCGCGCTTCCTGCTCATTCGACGACATGGCTCCCACCGCGGCCAGCATTGCCGAATAGAACAGGAACCCGCCGAAGAAGTAGGCGAGAAAGATCGCGATGGTCGCCGCGGACACCTGCGGCCACTCGAGCCCCGACCCGCCATTCTCGACCGATACCCCACCGCTCAACGCCGCACGCTGCGTAAGTAAGATCCGGGCCGATACCCCCCAGATGATGAACTGCACTATCGATACCGAGCCGACGCCCAGAATCTTGCCGAGCATCAGCTGGAACGGCCGAATGGACGACACCAGCACCTCAACGACCCGCGTGGTCTTTTCCTCGAGCACGGAACTCATCACGTTCACGCCGTAGGCGACGATGGTCATGAACAGCAGGATCGACATGATAAAGGCGAGTGAGAACGACTGCGCGGAGCTTTCACCGGATGTCTTCGATCCTGAGATCTTCCTCGTTTGCAGGTCGACCTGGAGCGTCGCGCGGTTCACGACCTCCGGGCTGACGCCGGCCCGCTCGAGTCGCGCGTTCATCGCGGAGCGCGCGAGCACTCCCTTCAGCTCGCTGATTTCGCGCTGGGATGACACGTTGGATGCGCGGTACTCGGCGACGCCTGTTTCCACCGTCTCGGCCGTGAGCACGAGGAATCCGTCGAGCCTGCGAGCGGTCACTTCTTGAGTCAGCGAGTCGAGAAGTCCCGGATGGGGCGCCGGCCGCGCCATCACGTTGAAGACCGAGCTGAAACGGAGCGAGTCGGCGACGCGGACGCCGAACGGCGTTGCGGTGCCGTCCACCACAACGATCCGCGCCCTCCCCCCTGAGCGAGCGAATAGGATCGGAAGAAAGACGAGGGCTCCCAGGAACACCGGGCCTAAGGCGGCGGATACCCAGAACCACTTGCTCCGCACCCGTTCTACGAACTCGCGGCGGATGACCGCCCATACCTTACGCACCGGCGACCTCCCCGTCGGTGCCCGCAACGGGATGCGCAGCCTCGGGGCCAACCATGTCGACGAAGATCGAATGCAGGGAGGGCTCTTGGATCTCGAACTTCGAAAGCCGGGCTCCGGACGTGATCAGCTGCCGCAAGATGTCCTGCGCGTCCGCGCCCGTGGCGAGCTCGAGCTCCGCGTACTGGCCGTAGTCATCCACCTTCTTCACGAGGCGTGTGTCGGCGAATACGCGTTGCGCACCGCCAGCACTTCCATCGAACCCGACCACGAGATGACGACCGGAGTGCGTCCGCTTGATGTCGCTCAAGGGACCGTCCACCAGCTTCCGTCCGCGGGCGATGATGCACAGCTCGTCACACAGCTTCTCGGCCTGTTCCATGATGTGGGTAGAGAAGAGGATCGTTACGCCGCGGCGCCGCAGCTCCAGCACCGTTTCCTTCATTACCGTTGCGTTCACAGGATCGAGGCCAGCAAACGGCTCGTCCAGTACGACGAGCTCGGGGTCGTGCAGCAATGTGGAGATGAACTGCACCTTCTGCTGCATCCCCTTCGACAGCTCGTCGATCCGGCGCAGCCGCCAGTCAGCGAGCCCGAGCCGCTCGAGCCATCCGAGCGCCTTCGCTTTTGCGGCGCGGCGCTCCACGCCTTTCATTTCCGCCAGGAACACCAGCACATCGAGTACGCGCATCTTGCGGTAGAGGCCGCGCTCCTCGGGGAGATACCCTACCCGCGCCGATAGTGCACGGCCGCCCGCCCGCTGGCCGAACAACTGCACGACGCCCTCGTCCGGCTCGATGATGTCCAAGATCATGCGGATGGATGTCGTCTTTCCGGCGCCGTTCGGGCCGAGCAGCCCGTAGATGATGCCGGTGGGAACGGTCAGGGAAAACGCGCTGACTGCCGTGTGTCCCGCGAAGCGCTTCGTGACGCGATCGACGACGACGGGATCTGACATGTGCGGAAACTATTGTGACGGTGAGGCAATGCTAGGGTAAAGCGACGCTAGGAAACACCGACGCCAAAGAGCTCCCCGGCTTTCCGCACTGCTTCCACCAAGACATCGATGTCGTCGACATCATTGTACATGTAAAACGACGCGCGAGCGGTCGCTGCTACGCCGAGCCTTCGCATCAGCGGCTGGGTGCAGTGATGGCCCGCGCGTATGCAGATACCATCGCGGTCCAGAATTGTGGCGAGGTCGTGCGGGTGGATGTCGCCGTAGGTGAAGGGAACCACGCCAGCGCGATGATCGCGTGGTCCGAAGATCGTCACCCCCTCGATTTGCGACAGTTTCTCAATCGCGAGCCGCGCAAGCTCCTGCTCATGCTGGGCCACGCGGTCCATACCGAGGTGCTCCAAGTAACCGATCGCCGCGGCGAGCCCGACGGCGCCCTCCACGTTCGGAGTTCCGCCTTCGAACTTGTGGGGCACCTTGTTCCACGTCGACCGGTCGTCCCAGACGCGCTCGATCATTTCGCCACCGCCGTGGTAGGGGGGCATCGCATCGAGCAGCGCCGGCTTGGCGATCAACGCCCCGCTCCCCATGGGGGCGAGCATCTTGTGTCCCGAGAGAGCGTAGAAATCGCAGTCCAGTGCCTGGACGTCGACCTGGAGGTGCGGGCTCGACTGAGCGCCGTCCATCACGGTTATCGCGCCGGCCGCATGGGCCAGTTTTGACAACTGCGCGCCCGGGTTGATGGTCCCAAGTGAGTTAGAGACATAGGGATACGCTACGACCTTGGGCTTAGT
>DATFVZ010000299.1:0-15937 GCA_035259785.1 Gemmatimonadales bacterium | reverse complement strand
CCCGATCGCCCGTCGGACGAGATCTGCAAAGAGTGCGGCGCGCCGATGGTGATCAAGACGGGACGGTTCGGCGAGTTCCTCGCCTGCACGCGCTACCCCAAGTGCAAATACACGCAGCCCGTCCCGCTCGGCATCAAATGTCCCAAGTGCGGCACGGGCGACCTCGCGGAGCGCCGCACCAAGCGCGGCCGCACGTTTTACGGTTGCCTGCGCTATCCGGATTGCGATTTTTCAACCTGGAACAAGCCGGTCATCGTCGAGTGCCCGAACTGTCACTTCGTCGGAATGGAAGAGGTCAAGTCGAAGACCACCGGAGAAACGACACGCAAGTGCCTGAAGTGCGGACATCAGATCACGGTCGAGTCCGAGACCACCGAAGCGGAGGAAGTGGCGTCCTAAAGGCCACGGTGGTGGGAGGCGGTCTCGCGGGATGCGAGGCGGCCTTCGCGCTCGCGGAACGTGGCGTGGCGGTGACCCTGTACGAGATGCGCCCCGTGAAGATGACGCCGGCGCACCAGACAGAGACCCTCGCCGAGCTGGTCTGCAGCAACACCTTCAAATCGGTCGAACCCTCGCACGCGCACGGGCTGCTCAAGGCCGAGATGCGTCTGCTGGGGAGCATCGTGCTGCAGGCGGCGGATGAAGCGCGGATTCCGGGAGGCAGTGCTCTCGCGGTGGATCGTGTGGTGTTCGCAAAGGGCGTCCAGGGGCGCGTCGCGTCTCATCCGAATATCACGATGGTGCGTGAAGAAGTGACTGCATTACCGTCGCCCGGCATCATCGCGACGGGGCCGCTCACATCGGACGCGCTCGCCAAGACAATCGCGGCGCGACTGGGCGTCGAATCGCTCGCGTTCTTCGACGCGATCGCGCCGATCGTATCGGCCGATTCGCTCGATTTCTCGCGCTTGTTCAAGGCCTCGCGCTACGGGAAGGGCGGGGGCGACGACTACTGGAATTGTCCGTTCACTCAAAGCCAATACGAAGCCTTCGTCTCCGCACTGATTCAGGGCGAGCAATACGTCCCCGGTCACGAATGGGACGATGTCGCGTATTTCGAAGGCTGCTTGCCGGTCGAAGAGATGGCGCAGCGGGGAATCGAGACGCTGCGCTTTGGGCCGATGAAGCCGATCGGGTTATGGGACAAGAAGAACAACCGCGAGCCTTATGCGGTGGTCCAGCTGCGCCAGGAAGACCGCGCGGCGCAGATGTGGAATCTCGTCGGCTTCCAGACTCGACTCAAAACCGGCGCGCAGCAGCGCATCTTCCGAACGATTCCGGGGCTCGAGCAGGCCGAGTTCCTGCGCTTCGGGAGCATTCACCGGAATAGTTACCTGAATGCGCCGCAGGCGCTGACGCCGCATCTGTCCGCGAAGGATGACCCTCAGCTGGTGTTTGCGGGTCAGCTCACTGGGGTGGAGGGCTACACCGAGTCGGCGGCGACGGGAATGCTCGCGGGGATCAATCTTGCCCGAATGCTCGCGGGCGACGAACCACTGATTCCGCCGGCGACGACCATGCTGGGCGCGCTGTATCGCTACTTGCGCGAGACCGACCCGAGCCGCTTCCAGCCAATGAACGCCAATTTCGGGCTGACGGAGCCCCTCGAGAAGGCGCCAAAAGACAAGTTCAAGAAGAAGGAGGCGCTAGCCGAGCGCGCTCTGGCGCACATGAAGGAGTTTGCGGGACAGTTGGGTGTCGAAGTATCGGTATGAAAGAAATCAGAGAGTTCGTCACCTTTCTCGAAAAAGAGCGCAACGACTCCCCCCACACGGTCAAGGCGTACGCCCGTGACCTCGAGGCATTCGCCACGTTCTGTAACGACTACTACGGTGGCCCCTGGACCTGGGGCGGCGTCGATCGGCTCGCGGTGCGTGGCTTTCTGGCCTCGGAGCAGCGGCGCGGCGTGGCGAAACGCTCGGTGGCCCGTGCGCTCTCGGCGCTGCGCACGTTCTATCGCTTTCTGAATGCCACGCGCGACCTCGAGGTGAATCCCGCGCGCGCGGCGCGCACGCCCAAGCTCGAGCGGACGCTGCCGGCGTACCTCGATCGCGCCGAGATGGAAATGTTGTTCACCGAGGCGGAGGCGCGCGCGGAAGCGGGAGGATTTCGCGAAGCGCGCGATCTCGCAATGCTGGAGATGTTCTACTCGAGCGGCATGCGGCTGTCGGAGCTGGCTGGGCTGAACGATAGCGACGTCGACCTCGTCTCCGATCAGGTCAAGCTGCGCGGCAAGGGAAAGAAAGAGCGCATCGTGCCCGTTGGCTCGCGTGCGCGTGCGGCGCTGCGCAAATACGTCCAGTATCGAGACCGGCTGTTTCGGGGAGCCCACGCCGTCTTCGTCAACCAACGCGGACGGCGGATCTCGGCGCGCGGCATTCAGCTCGCCATGAAACGGCTGTTCAGCACACTGGCCCGGGGAACCCAGCTGCACGTGCATGCGTTGCGTCATTCGTTCGCCACACACCTGCTCGACGCGGGCGCCGATCTCAGATCTGTGCAGGAATTACTCGGTCACGCCTCACTGGGAACCACGCAGGTGTATACTCATACGTCTGTGGAAAGACTGAAAAAGGTCTATCACCAAGCGCACCCAAGGGCTTAACCAACACATGCTGCCAGTCATGCACAGCACGACCATTCTCTGCGTGCGCCGCGATGGCAAAGTGGCTATCGGCGGCGATGGGCAAGTCACGGTTGGCGAGACCGTGATGAAGGCCAACGCCAACAAGGTGCGCACGCTCAAGGGTGGCAAGATTCTGGCGGGATTCGCCGGTGCTGCGGCGGACGCCTTTACCCTGTTCGACAAGTTCGAAGAGAAGCTCGAGCGGTATCCCTCGAACCTCCCGCGCGCGGCCGTCGAGCTCGCGAAAGACTGGCGCTCCGATCGCGTACTGCGCCGCCTCGAGGCGCTACTCGTCGTTGCGGATAAAGAGCATGGCTACGTCATCAGCGGCTCCGGCGAGCTGATCGAGCCGGACGACGGCATTCTGGCCATCGGCTCCGGAGGATCGTTCGCGCTCGCGGCAGCTCGCGCGCTGCTCAAGGAGTCGAAGCTGAATCCTGCCGACATTGTCCGAAAGGGCCTGGAGATCGCCGCGGAGATCTGCGTGTATACCAACACAAACATTACCGTCCTTGAGTTATAGACATGGCCAAGTCACCAGCTGAAACTCCGCTACCGCCGCCTCCCGCCTCCGCCCCCGCCTCCCCACCGCCGGCCGGGGACGAGACCATGCCGTGGTTGGAGGAGATGCCTCCCCGCAAGATCGTGGCAGAGCTCGACCGCTACATCGTCGGCCAGGAGGCCGCGAAAAAGGCCGTCGCGATCGCCGTGCGCAATCGTTGGCGTCGCGCGCAGGCCCCTGAGGACATCCGCGACGAGATCATGCCGAACAACATCATCATGATCGGCCCGACGGGCGTGGGGAAAACCGAGATCGCACGCCGGCTGGCGCGGCTCGCCGGCGCGCCGTTTCTCAAGGTCGAAGCGTCGAAGTTCACCGAGGTGGGCTACGTCGGGCGCGACGTGGAATCGATGGTGCGCGAGCTGGTCGACGTCTCGATCAACATGGTCCGCTCGGAGCGTGAAGACGACGTTTACCCGACGGCAGAGCAGCGAGCAGAAGAACGCCTCCTCGACCTTCTGTTGCCGCCTTTGCCAGCCACCGCCGCTTCGTCTGCCGCCACCTCACCTGCCGCCCCAGGGACCACCGACCAGCCCGGCCAGCGTCCGCTGTTCGTGGTCTCTTCCAAGGGCGACGTGCAACCGAAAATCCCTGAGGCCGAGACCGAGCAGCAGGAGCGCCGGCGCCGCACGCGTGAAAAGCTGCGCCAGCAGCTCAAAGACGGGCTGCTCGAAGAGCGCGACGTCGAAGTCGAGGTGCAGCAGCAGGGTTTCCCCATGCTCGAGATGATGCAGCCGCCGCAGGGGATGGAAGGACCCGACATCAACTTCGGCGAGATGTTGCAGGAGCTGATCCCGAAGAAGAAAAAGCGCCGGACGGTTCATCTGCACGAAGCCCGGCGCATTCTCATCGACGAAGAGCTGAAGAAGTTGGTGGATATGGACGACGTCGTGAACGAGGCGCTCGACCGCGTCGAGAATCACGGAGTGATTTTCATCGACGAGATCGACAAGATTACCGGCGCCCGCGGTGAGCGCACCGGTCCGGACGTGTCGCGCGAGGGTGTACAGCGCGATCTGCTGCCGATCGTCGAAGGTTCGACGGTACAGACCCGCTACGGGTATGTCCGTACGGACCACATCCTGTTCATCGCGGCCGGCGCCTTCCACATCGCCAAGCCGAGCGACCTCATTCCGGAGCTACAGGGCCGCTTCCCGATTCGCGTCGAGCTCTCGTCGCTCAGCGAAGCGGACTTTGTGCGCATCATGACGGAGCCGGAAAACGCTCTCACCAAGCAGTACGCGGCGCTGTGCCAGTCGGACGGCGCGACGCTCGAGTTCACGCCGGATGGGGTGAAGGAGATCGCGCGCATCGCGGCCAAGGTGAATGAGCGCATGGAGAACATCGGCGCCCGCCGGCTGCACACCGTCATGACGACGCTGCTCGAGGATGTGATGTTCGAGCTGCCCGACTATCCCTCCAAACACATCGTGTTCGATGGGCCGGCGGTGCGGGAGCGGCTGATGCGAATTGTCGAGGACGAGGACTTGCGGAAGTATATTCTGTAATCTGGCGATTATGACTTCTGGGGCGCTGCGGCGCCCCAATTCGTTCCTCCGGGTGTAACACAGCGGTGGCAGGGAGCCACTCTACCCGGAGAGATCATGAGAATACTTCAGAGGTTTCTCGCTGTCGCTGGTGTTTTCCTCGCCTGCTCCGATCCCTTTACGCCCACCGTGGAGAATGTCGCGGGCACGTACACGCTCGAGCGGCTCACCGAGCTCCATGGGACCGTCGGCGCCACGAACTGGGTCCCGCGAGGCGGGACAATGACGATCACCCTCGAGACGAACGGCACCACCACCGGACGTCTTTTTCTCCCTGGCGCCGACGAGAGCGGCGCTGACTTTGACGTCGACATGGCCGGAACGTGGACGCTCATCGACGGCATCGTCGTTTTCAACCAGAGCGCGGACTCGTTCGTCCGGGATGCTCGCTGGGTTGCTCGGAGGAGCCGTATCACGGGTGACCACACGCTAGGAGACGACCGGGTTATCGCCGTCCTCAGCAAATAGCTTCGACCTGACCCGGCTCCGGAGCATCATGCCCCGGTGCTCAGGAGCCTCTAGTTCCCCATTTGGATCCACGATCCCGTGAGCACCACACGCCGGTTCGTGGGTGCATTCAGCAGCGCCTCGTCGAAGTGAAGCTTGGATCCACCGGTCGAGGTGTAGCTGGCACCGATCAAGGCTCCGTAGATGTCGCCCGAACCACTGAGCGTGATCGGATGGTTGGGTGCGTAGACCGTGAGATACGCGCCGCTCCCCCCCGACAGCTTCCAGCCCGCGGTGCTCGCCGTGCCACATGAAACGAGCGCCAGGTTGGCGGGGACGGTCGTCGAATTGACGACAGTGCCGCCGGTGAAGTCCACGGACCCGCTGACGTAAATCGTGGAGGGGCCGCTGGTATAGAGCTGCGACCCGCCGCTGAGCGAGATGCTGCTGAAGTAGAACACAGACGGAGGGGAGGGCAGCGTGAGGATCCCTCCGCCCGAAAGGCTCAGGGCACCGCTCGTGGCGTTGTATGAGATGCCCGACCCGCTTGGAAGGTACGCGGCGGGTGTAAAGCCGCCGCTGGGGCACGGCTTGATTTCCTTCGTGGGGAAGGGCGGCGCGTTGTTTGTGACAGTCCCAGTCACGACACCCGAGGACACCGTACCTCGCGCCGTCGCGTCACCTTTGATAATCGTCGGATTGCCCGACAGGTCGATATTGCCGTTCGTAGTGATGCTGCCACCGCTGTCGGCTGCAGCGGGGTTGTATGGCGATACACTCGAATTGTACGAGTCCGTGAAGCCGCCTCCCGATATAGTGGCGTCTCCCTCGGAGAAAATTCCCGACGTGAATGTGGGCACGGCGGCGACCATGCCTGAAATCCGGGAGCGACCACCCTGCGCCCCGCGGCTCTTCGCTTCCACGACCACGGCAAAAACCTGGAGCCCGACGCCGCGATCCACGCGCTGAATGGTCGCGTGGTAGGTCGACTTGTTCGGCAGGAGCTGCCAGCCGAGATCCAGTGTGGCGCCCGCGGCCATCATCGGCTCGGGACTCGGCCAGTTGGCCATGGTGGAGCGTAGGCCCGCTTCCGCGGCGTAGAGTGCCACGCCCGACTCCTTGGCCGCCCAGGCGGAACGTCGCTCATCGTCGGCCGTGCGGAAGGCGACCGACGCCATCACCGCCATGATCGCCAGCGTGAAGACGACTGCCGGCAACGCCATCCCGCGCTCGTTATGCTCCCAGCTCATGCAGACTCGTTTCTGGTTCCGGTTAGGGGCGCAATGCCACCCGCGTCGTCAGCGAATCGCCGACAAACGCCGGGGCGCCCGCAAGGCGAGCGCGTTTGAAGCTCTGCGCGCGCAGCGTGATTCCGACCGAGCTCAGGGCGGCCGGATTGGCCGTGACTGCCCCTAGCGTGTCGTGATATGTGAATGCGAGGCCTAGCGGGGGCGGAAGAAGCGGACCCGTGAGCTGTTCGTACCCGACGGCCGAGCCCACGCGACGCCCCAGCCACCAGCGCCCGGCAGTCGAGAACTCGGTGTACTCAATGCGGCGAAAGTTTCGGAACGGCGCGCCCACAAGGATGGCCGCCGTGTCCATTTTGGACACTACAGCGATCTGGACGACGACGTCCGGAGCGGGTGCGCCCGGCAGCGCGCATGCGGGGATGCCCATCGCACCTGGAGTGCCGACCTGGGTGATCTTGACGCGCCGCCACTGATCGCGCCCGATGCCGTAGATCAGCGCCGTGTCGTCGACGGTCGCGGCAATGGTGCCGCCGGTCTTCCAGAGCGCGATGCGCGGCAGCAGCGGATGTTTGGCGCACACGACGCCGTAGCCCTGGATGGAGCGCAGCGTCAGCTTGCCGGCGTTCATCACCGCCACTTGACTCCGGCCCATCGCTGCGTGGCGGAGGTCCCAGGCAAGCGACGCGGAGGCGCTACGGTTCGTCTCCCGCACATCGAGGACCTCGCGCTGTTTCCCGAACGCCCGACCTTGCGTGATCATAAGCCGGTAGGCGGAGGTCATGATGAAGCCGGCGATCACGACGTAGACCAGCAGCTCGACGAGCGTGAAACCCTTCTCGTGACGGCCGGTCATGGCACGATCGTCGGGTTATTGAGATACACCGTCAACGTGTCGGTCGCGTATCGTGTCGGGCTCTGATACTTGGGGCGCGTCACGAGCATCGTGATGCGCTGAGCGTTCGGCGTCAACGTGGTCACGGTCCAGGACACGGGGCGGCCGCGAAGCGTGGTTGCGCCGCTCGTCACCTTGTTCCAACCGCGAGCTACCAGGCTGTCCATGATCTGCTGTTCGTCGGCGTAGTATTGCATGTCGTTGCGCGCGCGGGTGGTGACCCGGAGCCCGAGTGCGGCCGCCTGCGCCAGGCTGAGCAGCCCAAACGACATCAGCACCATCGCGATGAGGACTTCGACAAGCGACACCCCACGTCGGTTCATCGGAGCACCTTGCCGAGTGGTGTAATCCGCACCGTATCAGTCCAGTTCTGCGATCTGAGGACGATCAGCGCGTCACCCGCGCTGCAGGTCGCGTTGATTACCGCAAGCCCGCGCGCATCGAAACAGAGCACGGCCCGATTGCTCGAGATCTGCATGTTTTGTTCGGCCACACTGTGGACGACACCGATCGTGTCCCGCAAATCGGTTCCGCTCGTGTCGACGTCGACCCAGAAGCGGCCCCGCGCGACGTCGATGCGCAACTGCGCGCTGCGACCGAACCGCAGCGCCGTGGAGCGAGCGAGCGAATGGGCGAGGACGAGCTCATTGCCCGCTGCGCGCACCGCGCGCTGGCGCAGAGAGTTCCGCAGTTTGGGCACGCCAATGGCCGTGACCATGCCCGAAATAACCACCACGAACATCACCTCGACCATCGTGAACCCAGCGACTTTGCGTAGCACCTTTATCGTCCCTTCTTGACACTCGAACAGACATGGATGGCCGCTCAAAACCGGAATTTCGAGCGACGCCGTCCGGCGCGAATGCTTGGATCGTGCCAGTGCTATGTTATTGTTGTTGCGTTGAACTGCTCGCGGATGTCGTCGACCGCTGGCAAAACTGTGGGCATTTGACGACAGCTGCGGCGTCTGCTTCGGCTGGCGATTACGTACTGTGACAATTGCGCGTCGCTAGTGTGCCCCCTAGAGCCTTGTCTCAGCCCCGGCCTCCAGGTAAAATCCGTCACACATTCCTGTCATTTTGACCGATTTGCCCCGTTGAGGGGCGGTACCGATCAGGGCATATCCATACTCGTTGTTATGTCTACGGGGGCTGAGGGGTGCCAAAGCGCGATTTTCTGCAAATCACCGATTTCACGCGCAAGGAGATCGAGCAGCTCTTCGACCTCTCCAAGCGGATGAAGGCGCAGCAGTACCGGGAGACCCCCCTCTCCGGGAAGACGCTCGCCATGATCTTCGCCAAGTCCTCCACGCGCACTAGGGTCTCTTTTGAAGTCGGCGCCTACCAGCTCGGCGGCCAGGCACTCTTTCTGTCTAGCAAGGACATTCAAATCGGCCGTGGCGAGCCGATTCCCGATACTGCCCGCGTGCTCTCCCGCTACGTCGACGGCATCATGATCCGCACCTACGATCACGCCGAAGTCGAGGAGTTGGCTCGCTTCGCAACGATCCCCGTCATCAACGGCCTGACCGACCTGACGCACCCCTGCCAGGTCCTCGCAGATCTGTTCACGGTCAAAGAGCACCTCGGCGGCTGGGAAGGGAAGCGCATCGCCTGGGTCGGCGACGGCAACAACATGGCCAACGCCTGGCTCGAGGCCGCTGCAGTCCTTGGCTTCGAGCTGCGGCTCGCGTGCCCGGAGATGTTCGAGCCCAACATCGCGAAGTATGAAGCCGCTAAGAAAAACGGCTGCGTCATGGTCACCGAAGTACCTGAGGAAGCAGTCGAAGGCGCGCACGTCGTGAACACCGATGTGTGGGCCTCCATGGGACAGGAAGCCGAGGCCGAGGCTCGCCGCAACGCGTTCAAGGGATTCACGGTGGATGCGGAGCTGATGAAGCTGGCGGACCCGAAAGCCATTTTCTTGCACTGCCTTCCGGCACACCGAGGGGAGGAAGTGACGGCCGATGTCATCGATGGATCACAGTCGCGCGTGTGGGATGAAGCGGAGAATCGGCTGCACGTCCAGAAGGCACTACTCGCAACACTCATGGGATCATGACCACAGAAACTCTCAAGCGCACGCCGCTACACCACGTCCACGTGGCCCTCGGCGCCAAGATGGTGCCGTTCGCCGGCTTCGAAATGCCGGTCACATATCCAAGCGGCATCAATGCCGAGCATCGGGCAGTCCGCGAAGGCGTGGGTGTATTTGATGTCTCTCACATGGGTGAGTTTGAAATCACGGGCTCCGACCGAAATGCTTTCGTGCAACGGGTAACGAGCAACGATGTGGGTGCTTTGAAACCCGGCCAAGCCCAATATTCCGGGATTCTCACCAAAGAGGGCACCTTCGTCGACGACTGCCTCGTGTACCGCTTTGAAGACAAGCTGATGATGGTGGTGAACGCGTCGAACATTCAGAAGGACTGGGATCACATCGTGGCGCAAAAGGGAGGCGCCGACGTCCGGCTGCGCGATATCTCGGACGAAACGGCGCTCCTCGCCGTGCAGGGACCGAAAGCCGAAGCGCTCCTCGGACAGCTCACAAGCATCGGGGTGGGGATGATTCCTTACTACCACTTCGTGCAGGGCAAGGTCGCAGGCGCGCAGTGCTTCGTCTCGCGCACCGGCTACACCGGTGAGGACGGCTTCGAGCTGTACTGCAGGGCAGGCGACGCGGAACAGCTGTGGCATGCGCTCGTTGGTGCGGGGCGCGGCGAGCCGGTTGGCCTCGGCGCCCGCGACACACTGCGCCTCGAGGCCGGTCTGCCGCTGTACGGCAACGACATCGACGATACGACCACGCCGTACGAGGCCGGGCTCGCCTTCATCGTGAAGCTCGAGAAAGGTGCGCCGTTCACGGGGCTCGAGGCGCTCAAGCGCCAGAAGCTCGAAGGCGTGCCGCGCAAACTGGTCGGCTTCAAAGTCACAGAGCAGAAAACCATCGCACGCCACGGCTTTCCCGTCTTCCTCGGCGGTACCCAGGTGGACATCGTCCGCAGCGGCACACTCACGCCGACCGTGAACGCCGCGATCGGCACGACGTACCTGCCGGCGGAGCGCGCCAAGGCTGGAACCAAGATCGAGATCGATATCCGGGGTAAGAAGGTAGAAGCTGAAGTGGTGAAGATGCCGTTCGTCCCACACCACACCAAGAAATGAGAATCGGCATTCTCACGATTTCGGATCTCGGCGCCGTTGGCCAGCGCGCGGACACCTCGGGCGACGCTATCCTCGACTGGGCCTCGGAGCACGGGTACGAAGTCGTGGTGCGGAGCGTAGTCGCCGATGAAACGGACCGCATCGCGGGCAAGCTCGCCCGCTGGGCCGATTCCAACGAGGTGGACGTCGTGCTGACGACGGGCGGCACGGGACTCACCGAGCGCGACGTCACGCCCGAAGCGACCGCGGCGATTCTCGAGCGGGAGGCCGCAGGCATCGCCGAGGCGCTGCGCGCGGCGTCAGGCCCCAGCTTCCCCAGGGCCTGGCTTTCCCGCGGACGCGCCGGCACGCGAGGCAAGACGCTAATCGTCAATCTCCCCGGTTCAACGAACGGAGTGAAAGAAGGCTTGGCGGTGCTGGGACAGTTTCTTGAGCATGCCGTGGATCTGCTGAACGGCACGAACACGACGCACGTGCATGGCTGATCGTGTCCTGATCACCACCGACGACCTCGAGCACGCCGTCCGCGTCAACGCGGCGCTCGAGCAATCCGGATTCGATACCGCCATGGTCTCCTCGCTCGACGATGTGCGCTCAGCCGTCGGACGCCGGGCGCCCGATGCGATCGTCCTGACTGGCGGCCTGCACGAATCGACCGCCCAGCGCCTCCTCGCTGCGGCGCGCGAACACGCTGTCTCGACCCTCGGTCTGGTGGAGCCGACCGACGATCCCAAACGCATCGCGCGCGACCTAGGGCTCACGGGCTGGCTGGTGAAGCCCGTCGATCCCATGGAAGTCGTCCCCACCGTGCGGCGGCTGATCGAGCGGCGGCGGCTGCAGCAGCGCACCGGCATCCTCGGCGAGTCGCCGGCCATCCAGGAAGTGCTCGTCAAGATCGAGCAGATCGCCCCCGTCACTTCCACGGTTCTGATCGAGGGCGAGTCGGGCACGGGGAAAGAGCTGGTCGCGCGCGCGATTCACGACCTCTCGCCGCGGCGCGGTAAGCCGTTCGTCGCCGTCAACAGCGCCGGACTGCCCGAGACACTGCTCGAGAGCGAGCTGTTCGGGCACGAGAAGGGCGCATTCACGGGCGCCGCCGAGCGCCGGCTGGGGCGCTTCGAGCTGGCGAACGGCGGGACGATTCTTCTTGACGAAGTGGGGGAAATGCCCGCGGCTACCCAGGTGAAACTGCTGCGTGTGCTGGAGGACCGCAGCTTCTTCCGCGTGGGCGGGACGCAGCCGATTCAGGTCGACGTGCGCGTCATTGCCGCCACCAATCAATCGCTCAAGGAGGCTGTGGCGGCTGGGCGGTTCCGCGACGACCTGTTCTTCCGGTTGAACGTGCTCTCGGTCTACTTGCCGCCGCTGCGCGAGCGGCGCAGCGACATCCCGCTGCTGGTCCGCACCTTTATCGCCGAGTTCGCCAAGACGCACGATCGCCAGTTCAAGGGGATCACGACCGAAGCAACGCAGATCCTGATCGAGGCCGACTGGCCCGGCAACGTCCGCCAGCTCAAGAACCTCATCGAGTCGATGGTCGTGCTCGCGCCCGAGGGGGAGATTCGTGCCAGCGATATCCCACCCGACGTGCGCGAGCGCACTCGTACGCTGCCGGTGCGCATCCCGAGTCCCGCGCGACAGGAGTCAGGAGCTGGGAATCAGGAGTTGGAGTTCATCTTCCGGACGCTGGTTGAGCTGAAAATGCAGTTGGAGGCGCTGCGCCAGAGGTTCGAGGACCGGCCCCCCCCCGCCGAGCGCGTCGAGGTCATCGAGGTCGGAGCCGGCAGCCGGGAGACGGCGGCCAGTATCGATCCGCTCGAGGGGACCCCAGAGAAAAACGGCGGGCAGGTCATCTACAAGCCGGGGATGTCCATGTCCGACGTCGAGCGAGCAGCCATCGACGCCGCGCTCCGCGAGACGCGCGGCAACCGGCGCAAAGCCGCCGAGACGCTCGGCATCGGCGAGCGCACGCTCTATAGGAAATTGAAGGAGTACGCCATAGATTAGCGTCGGCCCTGCCACCCTAATCCAAGAGTCGGCGTGGACTACAAAATCGACCCCGAGTTGTGCGTCGCATGCTTGGCCTGCGTGCGAGTCTGCCCCTCGGACGCCGTAGCGGTCGAAGATCAAAAAGTCTGGATTGTCGAGGAGGCCTGCACCCGCGTAGGCCTCTGCCTCCCCGCGTGTCCCCACGAAGCCATCATTGCCGTCGGCGACTCGACCCGCGCGCTCGATCTCGTGCAAGGCCGCAAGGCGGTGCTCATTCTGTCGGTCGAGTCAGCCGCCTACTTCTATCCCGCCACGCCCGAGCAGGTCGTCAACGCCTGCTACGCGGCCGGCTTCTCGGTCGTGCACCGCGGCGTCCTGGGGGACGAGCTTGTGGCCAAGGAGTACCTGGACCTCTGGTCCGAAGAGGGGTGGGGGGAGCGGGGGACGGTAATCCGGAGTACCTGTCCCATCATCGTCGAAACGATCCGCAACCAGTACCCGGAGCTGATCCCCCACCTCGCCCCGGTGGCCACTCCGATCGCGGCGGAGGCCCGCTACCTCAAGGCGCTCTACGGCGAGGATGCGCCGGTCGTATACGCAGGGGTGTGCCTGACCGAGGGTGGGGAGGACGTCGATGCCGCCATCACGCTTGCTGAGCTCGAAACGATACTAAGGAAGCGGGGTGTGCGGGTGCAGGATCAGGCGCTCTTCTTCAGCCGCATTCCCGAAGAGCGACGGCGCTACTGGAGCACCGCCGGGGGCCTCCCGCTCGAACTGTTGAAAGAGGAGCGGCATGCCTCCCGCCGCTTCCGGAAGGTCCGGGGGCTGGCGGCGCTCGAGGGTATCGCCCGGGCCGTCGGCACGGACCGCATCGACCTCGGCTTCATCGACATCCTGCCGTGCGAGGGCTGCCTCGACCACCCCCTCCTCGGTCCCAAAGAGGAGCTGTTCCGGCGCCGGGCGATCGTGGGGGCCACCGAGCCGCCGCGGGCTCCCGCCCCCGTGCTCAAGGAGGGGGTCCAGATCCAGGTGGGGGCGGCGTTTGAGGTCGAAATGAACGGCGTCGGCCCGACGGTCGAGGCGGTGGAATCGATCCTGGAGCAGATCGGTCTCGCGCCCAACGGCCGGCCGTGGGATTCCGGGGCGTGCGGCTACAAGACCTGCCAGGAGTTCGCGGTCGCCGCCGCGCAGGGTCGGACCACTCTGAAGTCCTGCCCCCGCTATCTTGAGCGCCAGGCCGAGGTGGCCCAGCAGCAGGCGGCGATCGACGCGCTCACGGGGCTGGCGTCTTTCCGCGTATTGCGCGACCGTCTAGCAAATGAAGTCGCGCGGTGCCACCGTACGGGAGACCGGTTCGCGGTGCTGTTCCTCGACCTCGACAATTTCAAGCAGGTGAACGACCGCTACGGGCACGAGGCGGGGAACGCGCTGCTCAAGGCGACGGCGCGCGAGTGCGACAAGCACATTCGTCTCACCGATGTTGCAGGACGCTATGGCGGGGACGAATTTGTCATAGTCCTCGTGGGGACCGGCGTGGCCGGCGCGCGCGTCGTGGCCGAGAAGCTGCGCCTCGCCGTCGAGCAGCAGGGGCTGGGCATGGGTTATGCAAGCGGATTCGTGACGGCCAGCGTTGGAGTGGCCGAGTACGGTCCCGAGAAGCGAGAGGAGGATGTGCTGGTCGCGGCCGATCGCGCGCTGTATCGCGCCAAAGCCGGCGGCCGAAACCGGGTTGCCATGTCAGGAGAGGAGACCGCGACGTGACATCCAATCCACAGGAGCCGCTGCAGGTGGGACCGCCGTTAGGACCGCCTGGTTCGCCAGGCCAACCCGATCCGTGGGGCATGAAGCGGATCGAGAATCTCATCACCACGCTGACGGGAGTGCTGTCGGCGCGGGTGGTAGTCACGCCGCTCGGTGAAGTGAGCGAAGTGCACGTGCTCACGCGCGCCGGTGTTCAGCCCAAGCAGGTGGTGCGCAACATCGAGTCGGCGTTGATGGCGCAGCTCGGTTTCAAAATCGATCATCGCAAGATCAGCGTCGCGCAGACGGCGGATGTACGGCCGATCGAAGCGTTGCAGGAAGAAGCAGTGAGCGAGCGTTCCAAGCGTCGCGTCGTGGTGTTCAAGAATCTCGAAGTGCGGCCGGCGGAGCGTCCGCAGCGCGTGCTGGTGCGCGTGAAACTCGGCTTCGGCGAGAAGGAGGCGCAGGCCGAGGAGGTGGGCACCGATACAACGCGCAATCGGATCGAGGCGGCAGCGCGCGCGACGACGACGTGTCTCGACGATCTCCTTCCCGACAATTCGTTGGCGCTCGAAGGCGTGACGTTGATCGACGCCTTCGATCGCAAGTTTGTTCTCGTCGCTGTCCACGGACTCGGCGGCCGCGAAGCGCAGCTGCTCACGGGCACGTGCGAAATAAGGGAATCGCCCGAGCGCAGCGCGGTGCTCGCGGTGTTGGACGCGACGAACCGCTGGGTCGACGCCCGCCGGTAGCCTCTACAAGCTCAATCTTCACAATCGCTTAGGCGCCCCGGCGTCCAGGCATTATTCTTGTCGTCTCGCAGCGCCCTGCTAATTCCCCCATAAGGGGTAGTACCATCTAGCTAGATCGTCGTCTTAGGGGTATTTCCCGTTTCGTGAATTCGGTCAAAACAAAACGGTATTGGGGAACGCAGCGAGTCGCGCGGGTGCTGCAGGTGACGCCGGCGACTGTAGCGAGTTGGATCGATCAAGGGCATTTGAAGGGGCATCGGACGCCGACAGGTCGGCGTCGGGTCGCATCGGTGGATCTGGTGGAGTTTCTGCGAGCGCATGGCATGGCGGTGCCGGATGAGTTAGCGGGGAGCTGGGAGCGCCAGGTGGTGGTGGTGGTCGAGGATGATCCCAGCTACCTGAACGCGCTGGTCCGGACGCTGGGGCGGGACGTTCCGGAGCTCGACGTGGTGCAAGCAGAGACGGGGGTGGATGGCTTGCTTGAGATCGGTCGCGTGCAACCTGATCTAGTTGTGCTCGACTACGCGCTTCCCGATCTCAACGCGGTGCAGGTGGTGGAGCGGCTCGTGGACACGACGAAAGGTCTCTCGGCGCCGGTGATCATCGTCACGGGCGGATTGCCCGCGAAAGGCGAAAATGAACTCCGGCGTCTCGGTGTCCGGGCCATTGTGAATAAGGCCGATGGAATGGGGGTGGTTATCGAGGCGATGAAACGTGCGTTGCAGGCGCGCAAGGTTGCATAACTCTGCAGGACGACATTCCGATAAACAGGGGGCCCCTGGTCACCGCTAGCTAGAGCGGAGCAGAGCGAACAGTAGACGAGCGAAGCGTCGGCTGCGCCATAGAGAGGCGTGGCACTCCAAGCGAGACAAGCCGTTCACTCGCTGTACTCTTAAGGAGGTGAGACGCTCGATGTTGCAACTGCTCGCTTTTCTGTTCACGGCAGTCGCGAAGTTGTTTTTCGCAGA